>JAFGFT010000065.1 GCA_016930935.1 Dehalococcoidia bacterium
CTGCCTTGTACAGCAAGGAGGAAGGTGGGGATGACGTCAAGTCAGCATGGCCTTTATGCCTTGGGCTACACACACGCTACAATGGGTGGTACAGAGGGCTGCTACGCAGCAATGCGATGCCAATCCCTTAAAACCATCCTCAGTTCGGATTGTAGGCTGCAATCGCCTACATGAAGCCGGAGCTGCTAGTAAACGCAGGTCAGCATACTGCGTTGAATACGTTCTCGGGCCTTGTACACACCGCCCGTCACGCCGTGGGAGCCGGAAACACCTGAAGTCGATGGGCCAACCATTTATTTGGAGGCAGTCGCCGAGGGTGGAGCTGGTGACTGTGACGAAGTCGTAACAAGGCAGCCGTACGGGAACGTGTGGCTGAATCACCTCCTTTCTAGGGAGTCTTCGGGATTCGTCCCGGATTCCTAGGTCGTTCGACGGACTTCGGTTCGTCGTGTCGGACAACAATGTAGACTATCCTTCCTTCCACTATTCAGCAGTTAAGGTGCTTTTTTGTGCCGTTTTGCTTCTGCACACTGCTACCCTTCTCTCATCCGCAGAGCCCTGCCGGACACTCTCTATGTTGACGGTTCGTTATCAAAGGTCGTAACATGCGTGGAGCGTGGGTTCTTGGCCACGACGAGGCGTTCTAATGAGAAGGAAATATGAATTACGTATACATATTGGTGGGATTGTCCCTCGTATTGGGGGGCGTCCTTGGCTACTACGTGCGACAACTTGTCGCTAATCAACAGATCCTGGGTACACGCAAGGAAGCGGAACGATTACTGACTGAAGCGACGACTCGACACAGAGAGTTGCTTCGTGACGCGCGTGAGGAAGCCCGGAAACTTCGTAATGCTGCCGAGTCCGAGAACAAGGAACATCGGCAGCAACTTCAGCGTCTTGAGACGCGCCTGGACCAGAAAGAAGCAACCATCGAACGCAAGCAGTCGGCTATAGGCCGCCGCGAGCGGGAGTTGGATGACAGGGCCCGGGAACTTCAGCAGACTTCTGACGACATAGAAGAACTCAAGAAGAAGGAGTTCGAGAAACTCGAGCAGTTGTCAGGAATCTCATCAGACGAGGCAAAGCGGTTCTTGCTTCAAGCGCTTGAGGATGAGGTCAAGGAAGAAGCCTCTCGCCATGTGCGTATCTGGGAGTCACAGGTTCGTGAGGACGCTGACCGGACCGCTCATTTTGTTCTTGCAACAGCGATACAGCGGTGTACTGCGGATGTGGTTTCTGAGACCACTGTGTCTACGGTTACGCTTCCTTCCGATGAAATGAAAGGCCGCCTTATCGGCCGTGAAGGAAGGAATATCCGTGCGCTGGAGCAGGCGACTGGTGTCGACCTCATCATCGACGACACTCCAGAGGTGGTGACAATCTCCAGCTTCGCACCTGTGCGAAGAGAGATTGCACGTATTGCGCTCAATAAACTCATTCTTGACGGACGCATTCACCCTGCTCGTATTGAAGAAGTGGTGGAGAAGGCAAAGGCCGAAGTGGATGCGATTATCAAGACTGAGGGTGAGAATGCATCGTATGAAGCAAGTGTTCCCGGCCTTCATCCCGAATTAATCAAGCTTATCGGCCAACTCAAGTACCGCACGAGCTACGGGCAGAACGTCCTGCAGCATAGCCTGGAGGTTGCTCACTTGTCGGGCATGATAGCCGCCGAAATCGGTTCAGATGCGTCGATAGCTCGACGTGCTGGATTGCTTCACGACATCGGGAAAGCAGTGGACTATGAAGTCCAGGGCTCACATGCCGCTATTGGTGCGAATCTAGTGCGTCAGTGGGATAAATCCGAAGAAGTGGCTCAAGCTGTGGGCGAACACCATGGTGAGGCGCAGACGACAAGTACCCTCGGGTTCATTATTTCTGCAGCGGATGCCATCAGTGGTTCGCGACAGGGAGCGAGACGTGAATCGCTTGACCAGTACCTGAAGCGGATTCACGAGTTGGAAGATATTGCCACCGGATTCGAAGGCGTAGAGAAAGCCTACGCTATTCAGGCTGGCCGTGAAGTGAGAGTACTCGTCAAACCCGAAGACATGGATGACCTTGGCACTGTGCGCCTTGCTCGAGATATTTCCAAGAAGATTGAGGAATGTCTCACGTATCCCGGGCAGATACGTGTTGTGGTGGCCCGGCAGACGACCGCTGTAGAGTACGCCAAGTAGTGACTGGAAAGCATTGTGAAAGTTCTTGCCATCGGCGATGTGATTGGGAAACCGGGGCGTCGTGCGTTGGCCGGTGTCCTACCCCGCATTCGCCATCAGTACGCTGTTGATTTCGTCGTCATGAATGGCGAGAACCTCGCGGGGGGATTGGGTGTCACGCATAGTACCCTTGCGGAGTCATTCGCGGCGGGAGTGGACGTTGTCACGTCTGGCAACCACGTGTGGCATCACAAGGAGATCTATGCCGCTCTCGACAATGACCAACCGATAGTCCGTCCCCTGAACTATCCTCCTGCGGCCCCTGGTCGTGGTTTTCATCTCGTTGGTGGACTACTCGTCGTCAATCTCATCGGCCGCACGTTCATGGCGAACTACGATTGCCCTTTTCGAACTATGGATGCCTTGTTGGAGGACCTTCCAGGAGGAACAGAGGCGGTACTTGTAGATTTTCATGCGGAGGCTACTTCGGAGAAGGTAGCTCTCGGACGTTATCTTGATGGGCGTGTTGCCGCGGTGTTTGGTACGCATACGCACGTCGGGACTATCGATTCCCGAATCCTTCCACGGGGTACAGCCTACGTTACGGATATCGGTATGTCAGGACCTATCGAATCGGTCATCGGAGATGATATCGACATGGTCATAGAGCGATTCCTCACACAGATACCTGAGCGTCTCTCTGTCGGCAAAGGGGCTGTGGAGTTCAATGCGATGCTTGTGACCATTGATGAGACTTCTGGTCTGGCGACGGGCCTTGAGCGCATTCGTGAACTTGTGGCCTGAGGGTTCCACGCGTGCGGCGCAGGTAAATCAGCCTTCCTTGTATCGTCCCATGACGACGCGCTCGATGCCTTGAAGGTCGCACCTCGCATCTATGTCGAGCCAGCAACCGGCATCCGCCATCATTTGCAGCACCGAGGTCGATTGCCCTGCTCCCAGTTCCAGAAGCAGCCATCCGCCTCTGATGAGCGCAGTCTCAGCGTGGCGCAGAAGCCTTCCTACATGCCTCAGGCCGTCCGCACCGCCGTCAAGGGCCATCCTGGGCTCAAAACACCGCACCTCGGGGCTGAGTTCTTCAATGGTCTCAGTGTCGATATAGGGAAGGTTGGCCACAACAATGTCGAATGTCCTCTGAAAGGGAGCGAGCAGGTCGCCTTGGACAAGGTCGACTTGTCTGCTGGCGGAATGCTTCTTGCGATTGATTGCTGCCACTGCGAGTGCGCCGCGGCTGGCATCTACGGCTACAACTCTAGTGCCTGCGAGATGGGTGGCGACAGTGATTGCGATGGCGCCACTCCCCGTTCCAACGTCTGCGATATGTACATGTCCGTCGTGAGCGAGGATGTCCGTGCCCAGTGCCAGGACGATGTCTACCAGCAACTCCGTCTCTGGACGCGGAATGAGGACACGATGGTCCACGTGGAACTCCAGTCCGTAGAATGTGGAACTGCCGATGATGTACTGAAGGGGTTCGTGACACAATCTGCGTTGCAGCAGACGCTTGAGATGTGCTGCCTCAGACGCAGATAGTGATTGCTGGAGATTGCAGTACATGTCAGTAGGCGTCATGGCAGTAACGTGCTGAAGCAGTATGGAGGCTTCCTGCATGCCCGCTTCAATGCGGTTTTCTGCGAGGGCCTTGCTCACGTGCAGTAGGCATGATTGGATGGAGGGAGACGGTGCCGACTTCTTACTTCGGTGCTGCATCGAGTGCATCGATAATGTCGTCCATCTCGCCATCGAGTGTACGGAAGATGTTGTGAAAACTCTGGCCGATGCGGTGGTCAGTGATGCGGTCTTGAGGGAAGTTGTACGTCCTTATCTTTTCTGACCTGTCGCCACTGCCAACCTGAGTTCTCCTGTCATTCTCAATCTTGTCGGACTGTTCGCGACGTTTCATGTCGTAGAGGCGTGTTCGCAGAACGTCCATGGCCTTTGTCCTGTTCTTGAGCTGCGAGCGTTCATCCTGGCATACCGCCACGATCCCGGTAGGGATATGCGTCAGTCGAACTGCGGTCGTGACCTTGTTGACGTTCTGTCCACCTGCTCCGCCGGAGTGGAAAAAGTCCATTCTGATGTCGTCCTGGCTTATCTCAAGGTCAATCTCCTGGGCGACCGGGAGTACGGCTACGGTTGCCGCGGAGGTGTGAATACGGCCGGATGATTCGGTCTGTGGAACGCGTTGAACGCGATGAACGCCGCGTTCGTACTTGAGCCTACTGTATGCGCCGGCTCCCTTGACTTCAAAGACAGCCTCTTTCAGCCCCTTGGCGCCACTCACGGTGGTGTCTATGATATCGACATGCCATCCACGGATTTGTGCGTAACGCGTATACATCCTGAACAGGTCAGCGGCAAACAGTGATGCTTCTTCACCTCCCGTTCCTGCGCGCACCTCAACGATTACGTCTTTCTCGTCATTGGGGTCCACCTCAACAAGAAACACCTTCAACCCATCCTCAAGTTCCGCCATACGCTGCGTAAGGGAACCGAGTTCATCTCTGATAGCATGTCGCATGTCCGAATCGGTTGTGTCATCGAGAAGGGTTCGCAGTTCAGACACCTCGCGTTCAACCCGCTGGTAGTCGTCGTACTTTGTGACTGCGTGTTGCAGGGCGGAATGTTCTCTTCCCAGCGCCTGAAGTTTGACCCTGTCCGTTACAACATCAGGCTGAATCATCTCGTGCTCTATCTCACGATATCGCTCCTGCATTCGCTCCAGTTTCTCGTACGTCATGATGTGGTCCTTTCGAGTCCGAAGTAGTAATTGTAGTATACGCGGGACATGCACTCAAAGCCCGCAGGTGAATCTGCGTGTCTACAAGAGAACTGCTAGTGGGGTGGTGTGCTCATGACTTCCCGCGCAGCGTGGCAATAGGACGTGTATGTGGACGTATCGAAGAGCACGAATACGACTTTCGAGATGGAACGCGCCGAGGCTGTCAGAAACTCCTTCACAGTCTCTATTGCCACCATCGATGCCTTTCCGACGGGATACCCGTATGCGCCGGTGCTGATTGAAGGGAACGCAATGCTGACCAGCCTGAGGTGTTCTGCGCGCAGCAGCGAGTTGCGATATGCGCTAGCCAGAAGGAGAGGTTCGTCGTTTCCTCCTCCATGCCAGATTGGCCCTACCGTGTGAATGACGTATGGTGCGTGAAGGTTGCCGCCGGTGGTTGAGACAGCCTCACCTGTGGGAAGGCGACCATATTGTGAGACTATGTCCCGGCATTCCTGCATGATGGAGGGTCCACCAGCGCGGTGAATGGCACCATCCACCCCGCCGCCACCCATCAACCGTGAATTGGCTGCATTGACGATTGCATCGACCATCTGTGTGGTGATGTCGCCTTGCTCAAGGACGAAGGTGCGCTTTCCGATCAGATATTGCATCGCTCACATCCGTATCTGCAACGCACCACATACTCGCACGTGTGGAAGACGTGCGGCACGCCTATCAAGGTAGGTGTGGATGCTTTGCCCGACTGCTGCACAGCGCATATAATACTGAATCAGTACACCCAATCATAAGGAGGCATTCTGCTAATGGCACTCAAGACTGCTCAGCAATACATCGATAGCCTGCGTAAGGTGAAGTCAGACGTGTGGCTGTTCGGAGAAAAAATCGACAACTTTGTCGACCATCCCGTCATCAGACCATCCATCAACGCTATTGCGATGACGTACAAGGTCGCGCATGAACCTGAATGGGAGGACCTGGCGACAACCACGTCCAATCTTACTGGCGAGAAGGTCAGCCGCTTCAGCGCGCTCTTCATGAGTTGCGATGACATGGTGAAGAAAGTGAAGCTGCAGCGCATGTTGGGTCAACGGACGGGTTGCTGTTTCCAGCGGTGCGTCGGTATGGATGCTATCAACGCCGTCTACAGCACTACTTTCGAGATTGACGAAAAACACGGCACCAAGTATCACGAGCGGTTCAAGGAATGGCTGAAGTACATCCAGCAGAACGACCTGTGTGTGCAGGGTGCCATGACAGATGTGAAAGGCGATAGGGGATTGCGACCTCATGAACAGGAGGATCCCGACCTGTTCGTCCACGTCGTTGAGAAACGCGACGATGGCATCGTGATTCGAGGCGCGAAGGCGCACCAGACGGGTAGCGTAAATTCTCACGAAATGCTCATCATGCCTACTCTTACCATGCGCGAAGGCGATGAGGACTACGCGGTGTGTTGTGCCCTTCCTTCGGACTCGAAGGGCGTTCATTTCATCTACGGTCGGCAGTCCTGCGACAAGCGGAAGCTTGAGGAAGGCGACATCGATGTGGGCAACGCCATGTTCGGTGGGCAGGAAGCGCTCACAGTACTGGACGACGTATTCGTTCCCTGGGATCGGGTGTTCATGTGTGGTGAGGTTGAGTTCTCCAATCCGGTAGTGGAACGATTTGCCGGCAACCATCGCCAGAGCTATGGCGGCTGCAAACCTGGTATCGGCGACGTATTGATTGGTGCCACCTCTGCCATGACTGATTACAACGGTGTTGCGAAAGCCTCACACGTGCGTGACAAGATTGCCGAGATGAACCATCTTGTTGAGACGCTTCATGCGTGTGGCCTTGCGGCCTGTACGCAGGGGAGTAAGACCAAGGCTGGAAACTACCAGCCGGACATCCTCATGGCCAATGTCTGTAAGATGAACGTGACCCGGTTCCCGTACGAACTCTCGCGCCTCGCCGAGGATCTTGCGGGTGGTGCGCTCGTCACGATTCCGTCTGAGTGTGATCTCAGAAACCCGGAGATAGGGAAATACGTGCAGAAGTACTTCAAAGCGAAGGATGTTGGCGCCGAAGAGCGCATGCGCATGTTGTCCCTCATAAACAACATGACGTTTGGCTTGAATGCGCCGAGTTACCGGACTGAGTCCATGCATGGCGCCGGCTCGCCGCAGGCGATGAAGGTGATGATTGAGCGCCAGTCGAACATGGAGACCAAGAAGAAGGCGGCGCGCAAACTGGCAGGCATCGACCCCAGGGAGAACCTCGAAGACTAGCGTTGACGTGGGGCGATTGATCGCTCCCTAGTGTGTTAGTCGTGTGGAACGGGCGGCTTTGGCCGCCCGTTCCTGTGTATAATGGCAGCTGAGCACTGGCGGTTTGAATACGCGGCACGGTGAGTGCCGACCCGGAGGTGTCCTGTGAGTGAAGCATACGACGTTGAAGTGAGACTGCTCGCCGTCACACCAAATCCTGAGACAGTGATTGAGTCAGCGGGCAGGCTGTGCTGGGACACCATGGACAAGACTGGTACGGTGCCCGACCGCATTCAGCGGTGGCTTGAGATAGGCCACGAGTCCATGATTGAGCATGCGAGCGCTACCTTCTTCATTCGTGGGAGCAGAGCGATGACGCACGAGCTTGTGCGGCATCGCATCGCGAGCTACAGCCAGAGAAGCCAGCGGTATGTACGGGAGAAGGATGTGTCGTACGTCTATCCTCCAGAGGTGGAGAAGTCTGAGGTTGCGGTGAAGGTGTATCGCGACGCGATGGATGCGGCATGGGAAGCCTACGGAAAGCTACTGGTGGCAGGTATGAAGCCGGAGATAGCGCGCTACGTGCTGCCCAATGCCTGTTACACGGAGATTATCTGTACGTGGAATTTCAGGGAACTGCGTCATCTTATCAGGCTACGCACGTCGCCTCGGGCACTCCCTGAAATCAGGGCTGTAGCCTCGCGTCTGCTGGAGATAATGAAAGAGCAGGCACCCCAGGTCTTCGAAGACATGTAGCGGTCTTGTTGGGGTCCTAATCCTGGTCTGTCGCAATATCGCAGATGTGCGCTGCGGATAGCCTCAGGATATCCGCAGTCTTCAGTCGTATCAACCTTGTGCGGGTTCCGCCGCCGCACCAGACTTGTTCCATTGCGGACACTTCCCTGTCTACGTAGACGGGTACGCGCTTCCTGTGCCCAACTGGAGGGATGCCTCCTGTAGGAAAACCTGTGAGTTTCTCTGCCATCTCGTCGGAAGCCACCTTCAGACGGCGCGCGCCCGAACAGGTCTCAAGTTTATGCCTGCCAATCATTCGATCTGCACGGACGACACCGACCACACCTTTCGAATCATCGTCCGTGAATACGATAGTCTTGGCAATCTGGTGCAACGGAAGGCCACTTTCTCTTGAGGCCTCGTCAGCATGGTGGGTTGAGGCCTTCTCAATATACTCAAACTCCGCATGGTTTGCCTTGAGGTAGGCTGTGAGATTCATGGTTCTATCTCCGTAGGTTCGCTCTTCTCGGTGAGTGCTGGCTCACGAGAGTGAATGGTAGCAGACTCTTGTATCGGCACGCTCTCATGGTGACTACGCCCGCCAGTGCATCTCGATGAAGTGTCAACCCACGAGCGGTGGACAGAGGCAATGCTCTGAAATCTAGACTGCTCCATCGTGTCCGGAATAGCTGTCACAGTACCCTGGTGATTGACAGTTCGAAGTCGGATTGCATAGACTGGCTTAGTCGGCACCCGAAAACGCACTCCGCCACGTGTCGTGGAGTGGAGATATGCAAGGAGGATTCTGACGAACATGCGTAGGTCATTTACCTGAGTTCCCCATTCATCTGCCATTCGCCGATTTTCACTCTCGGGCTCCCCGTTTCACGATAGTTGGCCTGTTGTTGCTGTCACAGTCTGCTGCGTGCAGGTCTTCCACTGTAATCCCCTAATGCACGAGTAACCGCGAGTGATGCCGACGTCACTTTCTCTGTCGGACAAAGGAGGACATACTTACATGAAACATACAAGATATTCTTGGAAAGGATTTGTGGTTGTCGCAATGGCGCTCACGCTGTTGGTGTTGCCATCTGTTGGATGCGCACCGGAAGGGAAAGAACCAATCGTGTTCGGCGACCTCAGCTGGGACAGCGCTCAGGTATGCAACCGTGTCGCTGCATTCATCCTGCTGCATGGTTATGGCTACGAAGCGGAGTACATTCCTGGCGACACCATCACCATTCTGCAGGGCCTGAGGTCGGGAGACATTGAAGTCAACATGGAGATCTGGGTAGAGAACCAGCTTGAACCGTACGGCGAGGCTCTCGAATCCGGCGATGTCATCGATCTGGGCAACAACTACGGGGACAACTACCAGGGGTGGCTTGTACCTACCTACATGATTGAGGGCGATAGCGAGAGAGGAATCGAGGCGGCAGCGCCGGGGCTGAAGTCGGTATTCGACCTGCCGGATTACTGGGAACTTTTCAAGGACCCCGAGAATCCGGACAAGGGACGATTCATCAACTCGATTCCTGGTTGGATGGCCACAATCGTCAACTCTGCGAAGCTCGAAAGCTACGGATTGACCGACACGTACACTGATTTCGTGACGGGATCGGATGCGGCACTGAGCGGGTCGATGGCTGCGGCCTACCAGAAAGGCGAACCGTGGGTTGGCTACTACTGGGCACCAACGTGGGTGCTCGGGAAGTTTGACATGACTCTGCTTGAGGAACCCGCATATTCGGAAGACCTGTGGACCGAAGAGGCTGGCTATGCGTGTGCATACCCGTCGAACAACGTCAACATTGCGTTGAATGCGGCGTTTGCTGACGCGAATCCTGACGTCGTTGAGATGCTCGACAACTTCGAGACAACTACAGCAATGATTAACGTAGTTCTTGCCTACATGCAGGACAACGGCGCTACTACAGACGAAGCTGCTATGTTCTTCCTGAAGGAGTATGATGACGTGTGGGAGACGTGGGTCCCCGGTGACGTAGCGGATGCTGTGAAGGCTGCTCTCTCATAAGGCCGATTGAAGGGACAACATAGATGGCAGATACCACTATTGACAGCAACAACCTCGACGGAGACCCTGAGGTCTCCGTCGAGGTGCAGAATCTATGGAAGGTTTTCGGTCCAGACCCACAGCAGGTGATGGATGACCCCGTCCTTCGTATGGCTGACAAGAAGGAAGTTCTTCGGAAGACTGGGGGCGTGGTTGCATTGCGCGACGTCTCCTTCAGCGTCAACAAGGGCGAGTTCTTCGTGCTGATGGGATTGTCGGGAAGTGGCAAATCGACGCTCATTCGTTGCGTTATCCGGCTTGCCGAGCCCACTTCTGGCAGCGTACTTATTCACGGAGAGGACATCTGCAAGTATGACGAGGTACAACTCGCCAACATGCGGCGTCATACAACAGGCATGGTGTTCCAGCATTTCGGACTCCTTCCACATCGTTCGGTTATTGAGAACGTTGCGTACGGCCTGAAGGTACGCGGGGTCGAGAAAGAGGAACGGTATGAGAAGGCGAGAGTCTACATTGACAAGGTGGGGTTGAAGGGGTGGGAAGACCGGCTCCCGTCTGCGCTCAGCGGAGGAATGCAACAGCGTGTTGGGATTGCCAGGGCGCTTACGGGTGACCCGAGCATACTCTTGCTGGACGAGCCTTTCAGCGGGCTGGATCCGCTCATCCGCCGACAGATGCAGGATGAGTTGATTGAGTTGCAGGACGAGCTGCAGAAGACCCTGCTCTTTGTGACCCATGACCTGCATGAGGCACTGAAAGTTGGTGACCGCATTGCAATCATGCGTGATGGGGAGATTATTCAGATTGGGACGGGGGAGGACGTTATCACTAATCCCAGTGATGCATATGTGCGGCAGTTCGTACAGGATGCATCGCCGGCGAAAGTGTTGACGGCGCGCACAGTGATGGAACAGCCGTCTGTCCTGCTCTATTCATGGCAGGGTCCGAAAGCGGCACTTCAGATTCTGCGTGACGCGAATGTCGATAGTGCGTTTGTAGTGACGAGAAATGCCCGGTTCCTCGGGCTCGTGACCGTTGACCGTGTTGTGAGCCTGATTCGGAAGCGAGGGACCTACTTGAGAGATGCTCTTGAGCCGGACCTCCAGACGTGCGGTCCGGACACGGTTATTGAGGACCTCGTCCCTCTCGTCGCGTCTACCCGATATCCCGTGGCTGTTGTTGACGAGGATGGCCGGTTTGTGGGTGAGGTGTACGTCAGCACGATTATTGCGAACATGATTCAGGAGCAAGTTCCTGAAGATGCCCAGACCGAGACGGTGGAGGCAGACGAAGTGGCCCCTGACGAGGATGACAGCAGCGAGCACAGTGAAGATAGTCCTTCCGACGGCGGTCTCCCGAAAGGAGATGTACGACCATGATGGAATTCCCGCAGTTTCTAGACATACCAGTGGCCGATTGGGTCGACAACCTCATGGACTGGATACTGAAGTACTTTGGTGGAGTACTTGATGCTATCGGCGATGCGCTTCTCGGCGTGCTTGTCGGACTGGAGAGGTTTCTTCTTTGGATCCCCTGGTTCATAGTCATCATTGTGGTTGGAGTCGTCGCATGGAAGTCGTTGAGGCACTGGTGGGCAGGTCTCCTCATGGCAGGTTTCCTTGTGCTCATCGGGATGTTTGGCTATTGGGACCTTGCCATGATGACGCTCGCAATCATCTTTGCGGCAGTGATTATCTCACTGGCTATTGGCATTCCCACTGGTATTCTCATGGCACGCAGTGATGGGTTTGCGAGAGTCTTGCGGCCACTGCTTGATGCCATGCAGACGATGCCAAGTTTCGTGTACCTCATCCCCGCTCTCATGTTCTTCGGACTCGGAAAGGTGCCTGCGGTGTTCGCGACAATCATCTATGCCGTTCCGCCCGTCATCAGGCTCACCAACGTCGGGATACGAGGTGTCCCTCAGAGTGTGGTTGAGGCGGCTCAGGCGTTTGGCGCAACATCGCGACAAATTCTCATCGAGGTACAGCTTCCACTCGCTTTTCCTTCAATCATGGTTGGTGTGAACCAGACGACCATGATGGCTCTTGCCATGGTGGTTATTGCGTCCATGATCGGTGCTCGCGGACTTGGTATGGAGGTGCTGCTGGCAATCAACAGAATCGAAGTGGGCCGCGGGTTTGAAGCAGGACTATCTATCGTCCTGTTGGCTATAATGATTGACAGAATCACGCACGCGCTTGCGTCACGGCAAGAATACAAAACGCGATCCTAGAGAGTATTGAGGCGAATTGAGGTCATGAATAGCGAGAGGGTGGCAATCTTCATAGACGGGAGTAACCTCTATCACGCTCTTGAGTCAAACATGAAGCGTCATGATTTGAATTTCACCGAATTCGTCAAGAAGCTGTGTGGGGAACGCAGTCTGTTGCGCACGTATTACTACAACGCGCTTCAGGATGTGTCACAGAGACCTGACGCGTACCGCGAGCAACAGGAGTTCATTGAGAGCCTGAAGAAGACCCCGTATTTTGAAGTGCGGTTGGGCACCATCAAGACGGCTCAGGGTACGCAAGTGGAGAAAGGTGTGGACATCATGCTCGCCACAGATGTCCTCTACTTCGCATGGAACAACTTCTACGATACCGCAGTCATCGTCAGCGGGGACGCAGACTTCGCGTATGCGTGCCAGGCCGTGAAGAACATGGGGAAGCATGTGGAAGTCGCGTATTTCGAAGGCGCCGCGAGCAGAGAACTGCTGAACGTTGCGGACGCCCGTCATCTGTTGAACAGGCAGTATTTTAACGGCCTGTGGTCGAGAAGCAAAAGGACACGCCGAAGGCGCCCCTCATCTGCATCTTCCACCGCCGCGGAACCCTCAAGTCCGCAATGAGGTGATGAGTGTGGTCAGTGTGCGTTGTGGCGCGCAAGCACCACCACGGCGTTCATTCCACCGAATCCGAATGACTGCGATATTGCAATCTTCGGGCTCGCCTCGCGCTTCACGTTCGGTACGAAATCGAGGTCGCACAACGGGTCTGGTTTGACGTAGTTGATGGTCGGTGGAACGATTCCTCTCTGGAGTGTCAGAGCAGTGAATATGGCCTCCACTGCACCTGAAGCACTCCACAGGTGTCCCATCATCGACTTGTTTGAGCTGACCATGAGTTTGTCGGCATGGCGACCGAAGGCCTTTCTCACCGCCTGGACCTCCGACACATCGCCCAGTATCGTACCTGTGCCATGGGCATTGACATAGTCGACGTCCGCGCCGGCAACCTCAGCATCTTGTAGTGCGATTCTGATGCAGCGTGCCTGGCTTTCAGAGTCGGGCTTCGTCGCATGAAAAGCGTCTATGTTGGAGGCGCTGCCGATGATTTCGGCGTAGATGTGAGCACCTCGTTTCACAGCGTTTTCCATGTCTTCAAGAACGAGCACGCCCGAGCCTTCCCCGTTCACAAATCCGTCGCGGTCCAACTCGAAGGGGCGGCTCGCAAGTTGAGGTTCGTCGTTCCTGGTGGACGAAGCTTTCAGCCTTGCCAGGCTGTCGATGAATACGGGCACGATCTGTGCTTCAGCCGCCCCCGCAATCATCACATCAGCTTCCCCGTATTGTATAAGCCTGACTGCATCGGCTATGGCGTGGCCCCCTGTGGCACACGCAGTGCTGATGCCCCTGCTTGGTCCTTTCAGACCGAAGGCGACACTGATGTCGTTGGCTCCAGCGCTTGGCATGTACATGGAGGCCAGCATCTTCGAGACACCCTCGAAGTTCCCTTCTACCTGCGAATTGATCGTGTTGGAAAGGGTGCCGATTCCGCCCATAACGGTGCCTAGTATGATGCCCGTGCGCCATGAGGTTGGCTCGTCAATGATGATGCCGGAATCATCCAGGGCCATCTTGGTGGCAGCGATTGCGTACTGGGAGAATCGGTCGGAGCGCCGTGCGGTCTTCTTGTCCATGTACAGCGTTGCATCGAAGTCTTTGACTTCTCCTGCAATCTGAGTAGGCAGCGCGGAAGCGTCAAAGCGGGTAATGCGGGTGATGCCGGATTGACCAGCACACAGGCGTTCCCAGGACTGCTCCACTCCTATTCCCAGCGGTGTCAACGCACCGACACCGGTGATTGCGACTCTTCGTCCGTTCTTCATGTATTCGTTAACTCCTTAGATTCAGGCACTTTGGCTCCGACGTCAGTTGGCGGCGACGGAATCGCTCATTTCCAGCCATGCTTGTCCTTTTGTAGTGATGCGTCCGTCCTGATTGAAGGTCCAGACACTGCACTCAACTTCGTGGCCGTGCGACGACCGCTTCTGTCTCACGAGTTTGCCGGTAGCAGTGAGGCTGCCGCCCGCAAAGTCGATTTCCCGATGTTGCACATTGAGGCGCTTCAGAGCGGTTCCGTCGCCGCTCCAGTTCTTCAGCATCTGGCCAATGAGGACTGTCTTGTACAGACCTTGCACTATAGGGGCTTTCAGTCCAACCGACCGCGCGTAATCCGCGTCGTAGTGGATGTCTACGAATTCGGCCGTCGCCGTGGCGAACATTGCCAGATAGCGAACGGTCAGAGGTCCCGCCGTCAGTTCTCCCAGAGCATCAGGACCAGATACGCGTGTCTCTTCAGCAGCCGAAGGGACGGACTCCTGTGGCGGAAAGCGAGGTTCTTTCGCAACGCAGAGTATCCTGCGACGCAGAATCAGGGTGCCCTCTGCGTCGGTGAAGGCTTTCTCGACGGTATAGAAAAGCAACGGTCCGGAGCGGCCGTCTTTCTGATACGCGTCCACCAGCCTCTCCACTGACGTGAGGACCATTCCAGCTCGAACGGGCGCGAAGAACTCGTATTCATCGCCCGAGGCGATTCCAATCCAGCCGTCCGGCAATGGCACGGAAACTGAGAACATACTGCGAGCGTCTCCCGCCGGAATGTCGCGCAATCCGGTTGCGCTTCCGAAGAATGTGGGTGGGGCGATTATGCCGCCGTGGCGCGTGGCCCTGGCGTACTGCTCATCGCGATACATGGGATCGGGGTCCATTATTGAATCGGCGAAGTACTTGATGGAGCCTGCGTCAACCACATAGCTCATGGTGGAAGTCTCCACGCCAATACACTGTCTTAATCTGTCTATCGGGTGCATTTGTGCCGTCTTTGTCCTTCGAGGGAGAGTACAACCACGGTCTGGCTGTTCTCACAGTCAGAAGGTTGCAGGACATGAGGAGAACATCTCCAATGCCGTGATTCTGCATGCACACACATAGGCCGTCCCCCAGTCTGGTCGGAGAGGTGTTGTGTGCACATGTGCGGCAGAAGAAGGGATGCGCCTGCCATGTCCGGAAGCAACGATAGCAGTATAGCTGAGTGTGATGTGTCTTGGATACTTGAGCGTCTTGGACTCCCGAGAGGCGAAATGCAGGAGACGACGGCCGCAGTCTGGCGTGATGGTTCCCTGGTGGGGAAGGGGGGACTCGAACCCCCACGCCTTGCGGCACATGATCCTAAGTCATGCTCGTCTGCCAATTCCGACACTCCCCCAGGGTGGCGAGCCAGAGTGCCCACCGCGCATAATTCTACCAGATGTGGGGGCTTACGAGTGGGCCGTTGGCTTCGTTGGGAAGTTGCTGGAGTGGCTTAGTCTGGCGATTGTACGAGTCGATTCTGATATCATGACGCACGGCACGACCAGTGCAGCAGACATAGCGGCTGGCTTGTCGAAGGGGGAGTTGTCACATGAGTCAGGAACTACGCAGGGCGACGGAAGAGGAGACGAGCAGCGTTCTCATTTCATATAAGAGCGTGCCGCAAGCGCAACTCGCACAAGGTGCCATGAGCCACATCATCGCTGGGAACAACATGACGCTCAGTTTCGCTAATCTTGAAGCAGGCTCGTACTTCCCAATTCACACCCACCCCTACGAGCAGATGATGCTTATTCTGAAAGGCGAACTGGACGCAATCCTTGAAGGCGTTCTCTATCGAATGAAGCCGGGAGACGTCATCGTCTTCCCTATGGGGCTGGAACATGGAGCACAAATGAGAGAGCAGGATTGTGAGATTCTCGATATATTCTCTCCTGCTCGGCCGGATTATGAAACCAAGATGCGGGCAGCTGCAGAGGAGTGGGAGAAAGACGGGTAGTGCGTGGCTTTCCGGCTGGTTGGTGACATAACGGTTGCATTAGTTCCATAGAGGACTGCGAATCGCGGCATAGTTCCCCTGACAGGTAGCAGATGGCGTGCCATCGCGGTTGGGTCGGTGGAAGGCGGCCGTCCTGGATTCTGGATGGGCCTGTCTGAGAGAGACTAGGTCTGCTCTGCCTCACGAGCAGCAGCGACCATAACGCTGAGCTTCTGGAAAGCCGCGTCGTGCGGCATCAAACGCAGACCGCAGTCAGGATGAATGATCATTCTGTCCATGGGAATGTGTTGCTTTGCCTTCTGTATCAGGGCCACCACATCCTCTCGCGACTCCACTTTCGGGGACTTGGTGTCGATGCATCCCAGTCCAAGCATCTTCGGACTGTTCTTCAGGAGGTCAGACTGCAGGACATCGTCATTCTTCTCTCCCATGAAACCGTGTGAGAGCAGCGTGAGCCCGTCCCATTCGAGCAGTTGAGGCAGTATCTTTCCTACCTGCCCGCACACGTGGAGGGCGACCGGAATCTTCACGCCTTTGGCGATGTGTTCTATTGCCTTGCGTGCGATGTGCATCGGTGCTCCGACTGAGAGAAAGGGCTCGTCGATCTGAAGCCATTCGGCTCCTTCGGCCTCAAGCGCCCTGGCGATATCCAGCAGTGCTGCAGCGGTATCAAGATAGAGGCTCTCATCCCTGTATCCTGCATAGCCGGACTTGATGCGCGAGGAAAACACCAGTGTGACCGGCCCTGTGACGGGGGACTTGACCCTTGGATGGATGCTCTTCGCGAGCTTCAAGTCCTCAACGAACACATCTGCATGACCATGGCCTATCGGGCCCGTGACAACGCTCTTGTCTTCCATGGTATATCCGTCAATGTACCTGGCGAAATACTCAATCATGTCGAAGCGCGTTTGCCCATCGGACACAAGATCAATTCCCGCACGTACCTGTTCGTCAACGCTCATGCGAATCGCATCATCGCCCAGGTCTTCGTATTTCAAGGGGTAGCTTCCTATCACCGTGGTAATCATTCGAGAATCTCCTTCAGAGTCTTGTGGACTCAATCGGACTGTCTGGTGCCGGGCACTTGGATAGCGTGGCACAGGTGACAGTGACAACAACAGCGTATGCCGACATCTGGATGCAAGTCAACATGATGAAGTGAACCGCGGGATGACCGGTGCTGGCTGTCCACGGGGATGGACGTGTGCGGATTCTAGCGTTGCTCAGACACCTGGCGATTCGGGCTGGTCTTTCGGGACGAAGGGGGTCTGAGCCTTCTTGACTGGGTGAGCGCCGTTCCGCATCTCAGTGAATCGTCCGATGGGAGCCGTGTGAACGTGACCGTCGGGGCCTACGAAGAGCATCTTCGGGCGACCGTCGACATCTACGAATATGTCGAGGACCTCGACTTCCTGTTCTTCAGTGCTGTTAGGGTGATACTGCGCTTTCATTCAGTGAACACGGACTCGCGGATTGACGGCGCAGGCATAGAGCCGACCATCTCCTACAGTGAGGCATACACGGTGGAGAAGTCAATCCCCGCAATAGTCCTGTGGCTGTAGTTGGTCTTGATTGAGTCGCATGCGCGTTGCAGTTCCGGGGCTGACATGCCATTGCCAAGTGCCAGATAGGCTTCCATGTAGGCGGCAAGTTCATCAACCGCCTTGGTCATTTCTCCATCGCGGGGGTTGAAACGGTCCTCGTTATAGTGCTCGCTGATTTCGTTGCTGGGGACACGGACGATGGAGCCATTCACGGACACAACGCTCATGAACTCATCCTCGGTAAACAGGCGCAGGTTGGCATGCCACGCGGGAGGCACAAGTGGATACACTTTCTCCTCCATCTGTTCCTTCTCATAGGTCTTTATGAGTGCGCTCAGACCTTTCACGGAGTGCTTCACGGGTGAGATGATATCTCGTGTGAGTGCTTCAGGCAGGTCGTGGAACAGGCCCGTGAAGTAGTTATTGACACACCGCTGTGGGCAGGCCCCCATTTCGAGGGAGAACAGATAGGAGAGCATTGCAACAATCAGCATGTGGCCAAGGACTGACGTCCGTGGAATCCTATGCACATGGCTCCAACGAATCTGGAACCTCAGTAGTCCGCAAAGGTCAACGAAGCTGCGTAGTCTCGGGTACAAGCCGAGTTCACGCAACCCCTGCAATCCATAGTAGTGTTGCAACTGCGCCTCGAGTCGTTGATTGATGCGTTCCATCTCGTAGCCGTCAGGATTTGCTCTCCGGATGATTTCGAATTCCCATTTCGTGGCGAATAGATGTGCTCCGTTCAGGACGCGGCGGTGAAGAGGCTCCTCCGCCTGTTGGAAATACTGTCTGAAGCGCGAGCAGAACTCGTCGCCCAATGGGGCAAGCACGTCGGCAAGCTCAGAGAAAACCCAGTCGTTCAACTCTCGATACCGTCCAGGGTCCTCTTTGATCTTGTAAAAGACCTGGGGTTTGAGGTCGGTCAGGACAAGCCGCTGAAGGTACTCGAATAGACCGCCCTCAATGACGGCTTCCCAGTCGAACTCGGCATTCTGCTCTTCATATTTTCCCAGGACGTAGGCCACAATCATCTTGTGGGCCTGTTTGTCTAGCTCTGTGAGTTCTACGGGGCGTATCTGGTCATTCCATCGTTGCATGTAGGCAGAGTCAAATAGCCGCTTGAGGAGTTCCTTCGTAATCATATTGTGAACACTCGCGTGGACGTGTCAGTTGCGGGCATTATACACCCGAGGTTTTCTGATGCCACGTTGAGTGTGAATTGGGATGAGATGTGAGGCAGCAATCGCGTGCACGTGTGGGCTCGTGCTACAATTCGCTGCTTGTGCCCAGTTTCAACAGTCAAAGGAGACACTGCCTTGTGGTATAGAACACCTGCCAGGATTGGCGACAACATACACTTTCTTGGGACCCATGAATTGTGTCACTACCTCATCCGGGGAGAGGTGGGAATGATTGTTGGTGGCGGAATGAATCATGGTACGCCTGAACTGGAACGTCAGTTCGATGAGATGAATATCGACCCTGTGGCCGTCAAGTACGCCGTGGTCACTCATTCACACTTCGACCACATCGGTGCTATCCCCTACCTGAGGAACAGGTTTCCCGGGATTCAGGTACTTGGCACCGCGGCTGCTCAGCATGCTCTTGCCAAGCCGAAGGTGGTTGACTACAACGCGAAGATGAACGACGTCGCGGCCGCACAACTTGGTCTCGATGCAGAATGCACCCGGCTGGAGGGCTTGTCGCCTGAAGCATTCGCAGTTGACAGAGTAGTGACTGATGGTGAAATCATCGACCTCGGTGCCGGCGTAACCGCCGAGTTCCTCGAAGTGCCGGGCCACAGCAAGTGCTGTGTGGCTACCTATGTCCCCGGAGCGAGGGCGCTCTTTCCGACGGATACTACTCCTCACCCCGTTGCAGAGTGGAACGACCTGGCATTTCCATCAGCGCAGTACGACTTCGCCAAATATGTTGCATCGCTTCGTCGACTCAATACACTCGATGTCGACCTGGTGGGCCTTGATCACCACGGTGTTATGCAGGGCGAACACGCAGGAAGATTCCTCGAACTGGGCTTGCAGCGGACGTTGGAGCTGCAGAAGGATGTTCTTGAGCAGTATTCCTTGTCTGGTGATATAGACGCAATCTCACGAAAGGTATCGGAAGAGGCACTGAAGAAGGTGAGTCTGCCTTTCATAGACGGGGAGTTGATGTTCATTATCACGAGGGCGATGATAAAGAGCATAGTGTCTTCGTCGTAGCCTATCCTCGAGCAGATGCGTCAACAAAAGGGGGCCCCTCAGAGAGGGACCCCCTTCGTCTCTTCTTCTCCAACTGATACTACAATCCAAGCAATGGTGCTAACCTTCTCGAAGCCGACTGAAGCAGTCGCTGCAGTAGACGGGACGCCCGTCACGAGGCTCGAACGGGACTTCACAATCCTTCCCGCATTGAGCACATGTTGCAGCATACATCTGTCGATTCTGGTAACCGTCTCCACCTTCAGGTCTCGAGACCCTTCGGTTTCGGCGGCAGGTGAGACAACGCTTGGGTTCATTCGTGTAACCCTTGGACGCGAAGAACTCTTGCTCCTCGGCCGTGAACACGAAGTCCGCACCGCAGTCAACACATTGCAACGTCTTGTCTGTGAAACTCACTGGATGACCTCCTTTCTTCAGGGTTTGGTACTAGTTTCGGTCATCCAGTGCAGCCTGGAGCATGCCACAGATATGCGGAAGACTCGATAACCTACGCTTGCAACCAACGTGCCAAGAAGTATAGAGAAAGGCTGTTTCGTTTTCAATACTCATGATTCAATCTTTTGATGTACTTGGGAGACAAGGAGGAGTTCCTGCGAGGGGAATAGGCAGAGTAGATGGTGTCGGGCTTGTGCGGATATTCCGGGGCTAGAGGTGGAATTCCACTATGTCGCCATCCTGCAAGATGTGCTCCTTGCTCACTGTCTGGGCTTCAAACTTGCCGGAGCCCCAGACGACGGCGTAGCGCAATGACTTGCGTATGTCCTTGTGGATGGCCGTGGCGGCCTGACCCACATTGCTGCCTTTTGTGAGAATCACGGGGTCACTTCTGTCCGGTTTCTGCCCGGGAGCTTTGGTGTGCACGCGGATAATGTCCATAGACTGAAATATCTCAGAAGGAAGCCATTCCAGTTCGTCTCCCTCGGTCGCAGAGACTTTGGCGATCTGGAACAGGCCGTCGCATCTCTTCTCCAGATCACGCAGGTGTCTGGATGCGCCGGGAAGGTCGAGTTTGTTGCCGATAACCAGCATCTTCTTGCGATAGATGACAGTCTCGCTCTTCTCCTGTGGGTCGTACGAAGTGGGGACAACCCTGCACTCTTCGAGTTGGGTCAGTGTCCAATCAAGCTGAGCTACGGGGTCCTCTCCGAGGTCAAGAACGATTGCGATGACATCTGCCCCGTGGAGAACGCTTGAAAGAAGGATTCTGACATCGCGGTGGCCCAGCGGCGGCGTGTCCACCAGTTGAATCTTGATGTTTTCAAACGTCATCATGCCGGGAAGCAACGTTCGAGTGGTGTATGAGTACATTGCCACTTCGGGCGATGCGCTGGTGAGCATTGCAAGCACCTGCGATTTGCCGACGTTTGCGGGGCCGACGAGGACAACCTGACCTGCGCCCTCGCTGCGGATGTAGAAGCCGGCTCTTCGTGCGGTGGCGAGCTTGCGTTCTGACTCCTGGCCGAGTTTTGCGACTTTTGCGCGAAGACCAGCGTAGAGATGGTCGGTGCCCTTATGGCGGGGCATCACCGCCATCATTTCCTGCAGAGCTGCAATCTTCTCGTCGACTTCTTTTGCGTCGCGGTAGCGCTTCTCCGCAGAATGGTATTGGGGTGTCAGATTTGCTGGCACGCCTACTTCACCTTGATGCGGACAAGAATATCGCCCTGACAACCGTCTGTGACAGTGCACGCACCCGTGAGTTTCACGGTGCTTCCGGTCACCACTCCGGGAGGCACTGTGACCTCGATTCTTCGACCTTTGCGTGTGAGCCGTTTGCGGGTTCCAGACTGGGCCTCTTCGGGAGTTACACTCAACTCATAACGCACAGTAATAGGGGCCTGTTGCCGGCCCTGCTGAGCACTGCTGCTCCCCGCCCTCCGCGTGCCTGCATGCCGGGAGCGTGTCCCTGTCGGACCGCCCATTCCTCCGAAAGATACGCGATACCCTTTGCCGCGTAGTGCTTCTCCAAAGATGTTGTCCAGGAAGCCCAACCCGAGTCCGACCCCTCCGAAATCTCTGATAATGTCTTCAAAAGTGGCACGTGTGTTGTTGCTGCCGAATATGTCCCCCACGTCTCCCACCGTGCCGAACTGGTCGTATTGCTTCCGTTTGTCAGGGTCACCGAGGATGCCATAGGCCTCGTTGATCTGCTTGAACTTCTCCGTGGCTTCTTTCTCTTTGCCCGGATTGCGGTCAGGGTGAAACTCCATGGCAAGGCGCCTGTACGCCTTTTTGATGTCAGCGTCTGAGGCACCACGTGGCACTCCCAGGACCTGATAATAGTCACTCGCCATGTGGCTATTGTAGCATCGTCTGGCCTTGTGATTGAAAGGCCGCACGTGTAAATCATTCACATCTACCGTCCTGCGCCGACGACTGTTATAATCGTTCGGAATGCCTGTACCCGGACTCCCCACAACTGCCGCTTTGTCACACGGATACGTTGCCTGTCTTCTGGCGTGTTGCCGTAGAGACAATGGGAGCCCTGAGAGGAGAACGAATGGCTGAGTTCACGCATGGAGAGGGCCTCGGCCTGCTCCTGAAGGGCTTGCGGAATTACGTCTCGAGACAACCGCTCATCGTGTCTTTTGAGACAACACTGTCGTGCAACTGCAACTGTCGCCATTGCGACCTGGGTGGGTTGATTGCCGACGAGGTTCGTATGACCCCGAAGCAATATGGGGAATACACCGCCGAGTTCAAGCCGCCGCTTGTGCAGTTGTCGGGAGGTGAACCGCTCTTGAGGGATGACATCGTCGACATCGTAAGAGCGGTGAAGACTGCACATAAGCCGACGTATGTCATCCTGGTAACAAATGGCGCCCTTCTGAACAAGGACATCTATCTGAAGCTGAAAGATGCCGGCATGAATCAACTGTCGGTTTCTCTTGATTTCCCTGATGCGCGGCACGATGACTTTCGTCGGCATCGGGGACTGTTCGCTCACCTTGAGAGTACGCTGCCGGAACTGGCACAACTGGGCTTCGGCGACATTATTATGAACACTGCAATCACGCGGGCCAATATGGGCGAGTTGCTGGCAATATCGGATGTCGTAGAGAGGTGGGGTGTAACAATCTCGTACAGTGCCTACACGCAATTGCGTACAGGCGACCCGGAGTACATGATTTCCACCGCCGAGGATCTTGAGGCACTTGACGGAATCATTGAGAGTCTGATTGTACTGAGCAGGTCAAAGAAGCACATCGCGAATCCGGAAACGGTGTTCCGAGACACTCTTAAGTATTTCCATGACGGTGGTATGAAGGGTTGCAGCGCGGGCGTCAGGTTCTTTGTGGTCATGCCTGATGGGGCTCTTGTGCCGTGTTCGTTGCACAGGGAGAAATACAAAACTCAACGTGAGATGGTTGCCGATTTCACTTCGCGCAATACGTGTGATAGTTGCTATGTTGCTATCAGGTCGTACAGCGATAAGTCGATGTGGAGGCTTCTCAGTCACGACTTGCCGTCGCTTGCGAACAGGCTCTTCTCCCGGTACATACCGTCGCAGGGCGCGTAGCAGCGCACCACCTACCAGGGAAGCTGCAGTAGGGTAATTGCGGAATAACCGAGCCATGCTTCAATGAGGCATCGCAGGAATCTCCCTGCGAATGTTGCTGACACAAATTTCAGCAAGTTGTAGCGCGTCGAACCCGCGAAGATGCCTATAAGGTCGTACAGCAGCATGGGTATCAACGCGAACAGAAAGACTGCAAGCACACCGTGTCTATTCATCCATCCTTGGGCGTGCTCGTAGCGCGCCGAGTAGCCGGTCAGGAACATGCTTTTGCCCCATAGACCTGCGAGATACGCAGTCATCTCACCGATGGTTGCTCCGACTGCCGCGGCCATGGCTACGTTCAGCGGACTCAAGATCGAGCCTGCTGCCACGTTGACGGCCTCTCCAGGAAGGGGAAAGAGGATGGTCGCACTTGTGATCAGGTTGGCGGTGAAGATCCCCGCGTAGCTCTGCGCGAGCACACCGTCCGCATTCAATTGGGAACGCGCGAACCAGAAGATAGCGAGAGAGAGCCCGAGTACGAGTACGAACACGACTATCTGGACGCCCTTGCGGCGCACGTACTGCTCTTTCAAGAGGTGCAATTTCTGTTGAAGCGACACGGTCGGTCAGTATATCATCGTAGGCGCACTGACTTCCTGCTGGTGCCATCCCGGACGTCGGTGGCGTGATGGAGCGTGAAATGAGATTCACCGTTACAGTCGTGTATGACAACGAGACCCTGGATAGGTCTCTGGGTGTTGACTGGGGTTTTGCCGCGGTCATTGTTGATGCTTCTGGGAAGATGCTCCTCTTTGACACGGGCGCAGGCGGACCACTCCTCGAAGCCAACATGATGGCCCTGGGGTTCAACGCCGACGCAGTGTCCGCCATCGTGCTGTCACACTTCCACTGGGATCACGCAGGCGGGCTTGCTACGATGCTGCACCGCGTTCCTCACGTGCCGTTGTACGTACCTGAAGTTGCTCAGGGAGGCTTGCCGGACGGGGCAATTGTTGTTGGCGCCTCGCCCCTCGAGTTGTCCGAAAGCATATACTCAACCGGCACGCTGGGTGGCATGGAGCAAGGAATCGTGTTGTTGGGGGACAGAGGGGCATTCGTTATCACGGGCTGTGCGCACCCTGGCGTACCTGCTTTCCTCGCTGCGGCCGATACCCTCGGTCGTCCCTATGGACTGATGGGAGGCTTTCATGGCTTTTCCGACCTTGAGAAGCTATGCGCTCTGGATGAACTGTACCCGTGTCATTGCACACAGAGGAAGGAGCAGATTCTCCGCAGATTCCCTGGGTCGGCGAAGTGGTGTGGGGCAGGACTGAGGGTTGAGGTCTAATGGGTGCATCCCATGCACCTTCTTTGCATTCTAGCGGGGTCCGAAGAGCGCGGAGCCTATCCTGACCATAGTGGCGCCTTCCTCGATGGCTACGGAATAGGAATCGCTGGTTCCCATGGAGAGATAATCCATGGTAGCGCCCGGTATCTGCAGTTGTTGCAGCTCTTTGAACAACCGTGCCGTCTCTGCGAAGAAAGGGCGGTAGTCATTGGGAGATGAGCCCAAAGGCCCCATTGTCATGAGTCCGCAGATACGCAGGCCACTGAGAGCAGATACGTGGCGAACAAGAGTCTCTACCTGTTCCGGCAGAACGCCTCCCTTCTGTTTTTCCCGGCCGCTGTTTACTTCGATGAGCACATCCATTGACCGTCCGAGTGTGCCGCACTTCTCACTGATTCGCTGGGCCAGGGATAATGAGTCGACGCTCTGTATCATGTCGAAAAGAGTGAGAGTACTCGCTCTCACATCGTGCTCGCGCAACCGCCCGATGAAGTGCCACCGTGCCTGCGAGCCAACCAGCGATTGAGCCGTTCGTGCGTCTCGCACATAGTTCTCGCCGATGACTCCTATGCCGGCATGGACAACAGCCATCACATCGTCCGGAGTACGAGACTTCGCTGCGGCGACAACCTGGACGTAATCCGGTACCTCGGAGAGAATGTGAGCGACTCTATCGGCTATGTCTGACATGGCAGTCTTCCTCAAACCATCTGCATGAGTGTTGCGTCAAGCGGTGCGTGCGAACAACGAATGATAGCAGGAACCCCTTCTTGTGTCCCCAGGCTGCTATAATCCCAGCTATCTTGGGTTCACCTGACAGACCTGTCGCATGTCGAGGACAATATTGAATACTCCCACGGTACTTATCATCATTCCGGCCCTGAATGAGGCCGCTACAATCCAAGTGGTG
This sequence comes from Dehalococcoidia bacterium, assembly GCA_016930935.1. Classification (GTDB taxonomy): domain Bacteria; phylum Chloroflexota; class Dehalococcoidia; order GIF9; family AB-539-J10; genus SKVJ01. Next base: position 25,573 of record JAFGFT010000065.1, read on the forward strand.
CTGGATGA
>JAFGFT010000003.1 GCA_016930935.1 Dehalococcoidia bacterium
AAGTCTGCGGCCGCCCTTCACCACTTTGGTGACGCGATCGACCGTCATCAACTTCTCCTCCAACTCTAATTCAGAGGATTCGACTCTTTCTCTACTTGACGGTGCCTTTGTAACTGCCTTCATAAAGCGATACCCTTCTCCGCGAATTCCATCTTACGGCCTGCCACTAGAATTCCAAGCCGCCTTTTCTTGCCTCATCAGCGATAGCTTTCACTCTACCATGGTAGTCAAAACCACCACGGTCAAAAACCACCTGCTTCACTCCGCATGCCAATGCACGTTCGGCGATTGTTGCGCCCACGCGACCTGCCACCTGAGTCTTCGTCAACTTCTCTCCATCCCCAGCAGGCTGCGTATCCCGAGTGCTCGCAGAAGCGAGCGTATGTCCACGATCATCATCAATCACCTGCACATACGTATACTTCAAACTGCGAAACACTGCCAACCGTGGTCGGCTCGCACTGCCATGCACTTTCTTCCTAAGCCGCTCATGGCGGAGTTTTCTCATAAACGTCGGGTTCTTCTTGGTCATCTCACACTATCCTTTTGTGACCTTGCCTGCCTTACCGGGCTTGAGGCGCAGCTTCTCCTCAGCATATTTGATGCCCTTCCCCTTGTAGTGGTCACAAGGCCGAATCCTGCGGATCCGCGCCGCAACTTCACCAACGAGTTCCTTGTCACGTGACTTCAAAATAACCTTGTTAGTCCCCTCAACCGCCGCCTCAACCCCGGCTGGAACAGAGAACTCCACAGGCTGACTATAGCCAACCCTGAAACTCAATCCGCTCGCGGCCTTTTCCACACGATAGCCCACACCCTTCACCTCAATAACCCGTTCAAACCCATTGCTCACACCAACCACCATGTTGGACAGGAGCGTTCGCGTGAGTCCATGCATAGACCTATGAACCCTGTTGTCGCTAGGACGGGACACTCGCAAATGACCGTCCTCCATCTTGATGATCATGTCACGATTAAACGAACGCGACAGCTCCCCAAGAGACCCCTTCACCACAACAGTGTTGTCTTCACTAATATTCACCTGGACTCCTCCAGGCACAGTTATCGGCAATAATCCAATTCGAGACATCAGTCACCCCGCAGTCTAACTACCTACCATACGTAACAAAGGACCTCACCACCCACCTTCTTGTACCACGCTTCCTTACCGGTCATCAGTCCCTGAGACGTCGACATGATTGCAATACCCAACCCGCCATACGGCCGGGGAATCTCACCCTTTCCCGCATACACTCGCAGACCCGGTCGGCTCACTCTTTCCAGCCCGACCACCGCAGACTGCTTGTCAACATACTTCAATTCAACACGTATCATATCTACCGGCTTGCTCTTGACCACCTCGAACCCCTGGATAAACCCTTCGTCCGTGAGGATCCTGGCAATAGCAATCTTCACCCGCGAATGTGGAATCAGCACACTTTCGTGCCCTACCATCACCGCGTTGCGGATTCTTGTCAGCATGTCGGCAATTGGATCGTTAACCATTGTGACCTCTCCCTACCAACTCGACTTCCTTACTCCAGGAATGACTCCTTCAACAGCAAGCTTCCTGAAACAGATGCGGCACAACCCGAACTTCCGCATATACCCACGAGGCCTTCCGCATAGATTACAGCGATGTCGCTCTTGAACCGCGAACTTGGATGCTCGATTGGACTTCGCAATCTTTGATTTCTTTGCCATCTATACTCCCGCGAAAGGCATCCCCATAAGCTTGAGGAGAAGCCTCGCATCATCGTCGCGCTTTGCGTTTGTGACGATAGTCACCTGCAGCCCGCGCACCTTATCAATCTTGTCATAGTCAATCTCAGGAAACACCACCTGTTCCTTCATCCCAAGACTGTAGTTGCCCCTGCCATCGAAAGCATTGGCAGATATTCCGCGAAAGTCACGGATACGTGGCAACACGATGCCAACCAGACGATCGAAGAAGTCGTACATCCTCTTCCCACGCAGGGTAACCATCATGCCAATCGGCATCCCGGCCCGTAGCTTGTACGTCGCGATTGAGCGCCGCGCCTTGGTAGTCACAGGATGCTGACCCGTAATCGTCGTCAGGTCTCTCTCAGCTCCTTCAAGAGCCTTGATATTGGCAACTGCCTCACCAAGCCCGATGCCCACAACAATCTTCACGATTCTAGGCAGTTCCATCACATTGTCGTACCCCAACTGCTTCTGCAGTTCGGGCAACACTTCCTGCAGATACCGTTGCTTCGCATCCAGCATTACACTCGTGCTCATCAGTCAATCACTTCCTGGCACGCCCGGCAGAACCTCACTCTTCGTCCGTCTTCCAGAGTCCTAGTCCCTACTCGAGCTGGTTTCTTGCACTTCTCACATATCAACATGACATTTGACACATTCAACGGAGCCTCAAGCTCTACGATGCCCGCCTGCCTTGCTGCGCGCTTGGCACGTGAATGTCGCTTAATCATGTTCAGGCCCTCTACCACAACACAATTGTGCTTAATCAGGGCTCGTCTTACCTTTCCCTTCTTGCCACGGTCTTTCCCCGATATGACGAGGACAGTATCGTTCTTCCTAATCTTCACTTCAGATAACCTCCGGGGCGAGCGAAATAATCTTGGTGAAGTTCTTTTCGCGCAACTCTCTCGCGACAGGACCAAAGATTCGGCTTCCCTTAGGATTGTTCTTGTCACCAAGTACGACGACTGCGTTCTCATCAAACCGCACGTACGTCCCGTTCGCCCGCCTGAACGTCTTCACCTCGCGAACGATTACAGCCTTCACGACCTCACCCTTTTTCACAGACCCGCGCGGCGCCGCCTGCTTCACAGCAACAACGATAACGTCACCGACGTGCGCATAGCGCCTACGGGTACCACCAGGGATATTGATACACAAGACCTCTTTGGCCCCGGTATTATCTGCCACTCGCAGTCGAGTCTCTGTCTGAATCATTCCTCACCGCCTTCTCCCGGTTCCTCGGCAGCGACGGCGGCGTCCACAACATCTGCTCCACCAGCCACGACACCACCAACAACCCGCCACCTCTTGCGCCGGGACAACGGCCTCGCCTGGACGATTTCCACTGTGTCTCCCACGTGATACACATTGCCTTCATCATGGGCCAAGTACTTGGTCACACGTCGCATAGGCTTCTTGTATAACGGATGCCTTCTCACGCTTTCAACGGCAACAACCACGGTCTTATCCATGCTGTCGCCAACCACCCGTCCGCTGATAATTACCTTATTACCCATGGCTCTCACCTGATGCCTAATTCCCTTTCTCGCTGAACCGTCTTCAAGCGGGCTACCCGCTTCTTCACAATCACCAGCTCGCGATGATTCACAAGCTGCCTGCTCGCCACCCGAATCCCAAGATTCAGCAACTCGAGGTCAGCCTCTTCGATCTTCTTCTTAATCTCCCCATCGGAGAGAACTCGAATCTCTTCAACTTTCAATCTTGCTCACCTCTCGTACGACGAACTTCGTCCCAATCGGCAGCTTGTACGACGCCAGATGAATCGCCTTCTTCGCCATCTCTTCGCTGATTCCAGACAGCTCGAACATCACCCGTCCCCGTTTCACGACAGCCACCCACTCCTCAGGCGCGCCCTTGCCTCCGCCCATTCTGGTCTCCGCGGGTTTCTTCGTTGTGCTCTTGTCAGGGAAGATACGAATCCAGAGCTTTCCGCCCTGTCGCAGAAACCTGACGAACACACGACGCGTCGCCTCAATCTGCCTGGCCGTTATCCACGCATTCCCCTCGGCCTGCATTCCGTATTCACCGAAATGAACCGTGTTCCCGCTATGGGCCGACCCCAATCTGCGTCCACGATGGACCTTACGAAACTTCACTCGCTTCGGTTGTAGCACTTCGCCTCCTCACCTCGGGCAGAATCTCGCCTCTGAAAATCCATACCTTCACACCTATACGCCCCATCATGGTACGCGCTTCAGTGAAGCCATAATCGATATCGGCTCTCAAAGTATGGAGAGGCATTCTCCCCTCGTGAACTGTCTGGGTACGGGCGATCTCGGCACCGCCAAGACGACCGCCAACTGTTATCTTGACACCCTGTGCGCCGGCCTGAAGACACCTGAAGACAGCCTGCTTCATCACTCGCCGGTAGGGCACACGAGATTCAAGTCGCTCTGCCACATTGAACGCCACAAGGACAGCAACCAGTTCAGCCTGATCAACTTCCTTGATGGTGAGCCTCACACGCTCTTTCGCCACCCGCTCCAATTCCGTTCGAAGCGCTTCCACATTCTGCCCACCACGACCGATAAGGATACCAGGCCGAGCCGAATAGACCGTCACGAACATCTCGCTTCCCGGTCGCTCAATCTCAACCCGAGCAATCCCACACTCGCGAGCCCGACGCTCCACAATCTTGCGTAGCTTCAGGTCCTGCTGCAGAAGGCCCGCATATCCCTTCCCCGCATACCACTTGGCCGACCATGTCTTGGTCACACCAAGTCTAAAACCCACTGGATGTACTTTCTGACCCAACTCTAGGCCTCCTCAACGAGCACCGTGATATGGCTCGAGCGCTTCAAAATCGGGCTAATTCTGCCCCGCGCTTTCGGACGAAACCGCTTCAATGTTCTTCCCTCGTCCGCATAGATGGCAACGATCCGCAAATCCGTGAACGCCAACTGAAAGTTGTTCTCCGCATTTGAGGCAGCGGATTTCACAGCCTTCGCCACGAAACCAGCCGCTGGACTGGGCATGAATTTCAACACCGCGAGAGCCTCTTCAACTCCCTTGCCCCTCACCAGGTCACACATCAGCCGCACCTTGCGGGCGGGCATTCCAATATCTTTCGCAACGACCTTCACTTTCATATGAGACAAACCTACCGTTTCTGCGCTGACTTACTCTTCGCCACATGCCCTCTGAACGTGTACGTCGACACGAACTCACCGAGTTTATGACCCACCATATTCTCAGTGATGAATATCGGCACGTGCTTCCGGCCGTTGTGCACAGCCATGTTATGACCGATCATCGACGGCAGAACCGTAGATGACCGAGCCCACGTCTTAATGATTGTCTTCTCGCCGGACTTATTGAGCGCATCCACTTTCTTTACGAGCTTCGGATGACAATACGGTCCCTTTTTCAACGATCTCGTCATGGCTACTTCCTCCGCCTAATGATGAAACGATCCGAAGCGCTCTTCCTGCGAGTCTTCTTGCCCAACGCAGGCTTCCCCCACGGCGTCTTTGGCGGCATACCTCGTGGCGCTCGTCCCTCACCACCACCATGAGGATGGTCGCGCGGCGTCATCGCCGAACCACGAACGGTCGGACGAATACCACGCCACCGCTTCGCTCCCGCTTTCCCCAACTTCTCGTTCTTGTGGTCAATATTCCCGAGCTGCCCCACAGTCGCAAAGCAATCACAATGAACCTTGCGCAACTCACCGGAAGGCAGCCTCAACACTGCATAACTACCCTCTCTGCTCATCAACTGCGCTGAGCCGCCCGCGCTGTGCACTATCTGGCCACCCCTGCCCGGCATCAGCTCCACATTGTGCAGCAAAGTGCCCACAGGGATGACTGCCAGCGGCAACGAATTCCCAGGTCGAATAGGGAGTTCACGTCCCGCAGCCACAGTGTCACCAACGGTGATTCCCACCGGTGCGAGGATGTACCGCTTGTCGCCATCAACGTAGTTGATCAAGGCGATTCTGGCAGTGCGATTGGGATCGTACTCGATACTCGCCACACGCCCAGGCACATCCATCTTCTTCCGTTTGAAATCGATAATCCTGTACTTCCGCTTGCTTCCGCCCCCACGGTGTCTCACGGTAATCACACCGCGACTGTTACGACCCCCATGCTTCTTGAGCGGAGCCAACAGCGACTTGGTTGGAGGGGTCATCGTCAACTCTTCAGAGATGACGGTCACCTTTCCTCTCCTGCCAGGGGATGTCGGTTTATAAGTTTTCAGCGCCATGAACCTTGCTTCCTCTGCGTACTACTTATCAACGTCTATTCAGGCGCTGACTAGCCGTGCTTTCGCTGCCATCTGGTCTTCTTCAACAGCTTCTTATGCTGGTGCTTTCTAATCTTCTTCTTGCGCCACTTGAGTACTGAACCCATTACACGCCCTCAAAATATCCAATTTTGTCGCCCGGTTTGAGGCTTACGACAGCCTTCTTCTTCGGAGTAGTCACGACCTGCCGTCGGCCGCGTCTCTTCAATTTCCCAGGCGTAGTAATCATATTCACATCCACGACATGCACGTTGAATGCCTTTTCTACTGCATCCTTGACCTGCATCTTGTTCGCCGTGCGTGCAATCTCGAAGACATACTTGTCCTGCAACTGCAGGTCACTCGCCTTCTCCGTAATCAGCGGCTTTCGAATAATGTCATGCAGATTCATCGCCACTCCCCTTGACCCCCCACAGCGCCTCCATCTTGCGCAGTGCAGGAACAGTTGCTATCACCTTTTCCGACTTCATCACGTCGAGAGTGCTCACTACGGCGCACTCCCTCACGGTTGTTCCCGTGACATTGCGGGCCGAAAGGCTGATGACCGGAGAACTCTCCGCGGTCACAATCAACGCGGAACGAGGCTGTCCTGCACTCGAAAGCAACGTTACGACATCCTTCGTCCTTGGCACATCTCCACCCCATTCTTCAACCGCCCAGATACTGCCCTCTCTCATCTTCTCCGACAGAGCACACCTGAACGCCAATTGTCTCATCTTCCGGGGCATCTTCTTCCGATACGAGCGCGGATGGGGTCCGAACGCCACCCCTCCCCCACGCAGAACCGGCGACTTCACACTACCTCGACGAGCACGCCCGGTACCTTTCTGAGCGAACAGTTTCCGGGTACTCCCGACTACCTCGCCTCTTGTCTTCGTCGCTGCAGTCCCCTGGCGCTTGTTTGCCAGCAGGCTGGTCACAGCCTGATGCACAACAGCGTGTCGGAACGGGACGTCAAAAAGGCCGTCCTGGAGTTCAACCTCTCCAACCACATCTCCTTGCAGGTTGTGGACAGGAATATTCACCTTATTCACCCACCTTCTCAACGATGAGCAAACCACCGTTCGCACCGGGTACTGCACCCTTCACGAGCAGGAGGTTTCGCTCCGTGTCAACTCTCACGACCGTTAAATTCCTCACCGTCACCGTCTCACTTCCCATGTGGCCAGCCATTCGCTTGCCCTTGAGCACGCGCCCAGGAGACGTGCCGGCACCCACGGAACCGGGAGCCCGATGACGATCGCTCTGACCATGCGTCTTGGGTCCACCCTTGAAGTGATGCCGTTTCACACCACCTGCGAACCCGCGACCTTTGCTACGTCCCGTCACTTTCACCACGTCTCCCGGTGCAAGCATACTAAGGTCAATGCTGTCACCAACAGCCGCCGCGTCAGTTGTCCGAAACTCATGCAGGCAAGGGAACTCGCCAAGACCATGCAGATGGCCTTTCTCCGCTTTGCTGAGACGCTTCGACTTCCCAAATCCCAACTGGACAGCATCGTATCCATCTCTGTCCCGAGTCTTGATTTGAGTTACCACGCAAGGTCCAGCCTCAATCGCGGTAGCAGCGAGACACTCGCCATTCTCCATGAACAGCTGGGTCATTCCTATTTTATTGCCGATGATACCCCGCACCAGATTGCTCCTAATACTCTCTACAGCTTGATATCTATTTCCACGCCTGAAGCGACATTAATCTGCGTCAACGCATCAATCGCCTTCGCCGTGGGCTGCTGTATGTCAATGAGCCGCTTGTGAGTTCTGATTTCAAACTGCTCACGAGAGTCTTTGTCGATATTTGGACCACGAATCACACAGAACTTTTCGATCTTGGTCGGCAGTGGCACGGGGCCGATGATAATGCCTCCCGCACTCTCTACCGCTTCGATTATCTGGCGCACCGCCTGATCCACCAAGCGATGGTCGAAACCCTTCACCTTGACACGCACCTTTTGACTGGTCATCTAACGGCCCCTGTTTTATTCACTATTTGCTCCGCAATCGTCGCCGGCACCGGTTCGTATCGTGAAAACTCCATCGTGTGTGAGACTCTTCCCTGACTCACCGACCTCAAAGCGGTCGCGATACCGAAAGTCTCACCTAGTGGAATCAGACAGCCTACGACGGTCGAATCACCCTGAGTATCAACCTTCTCAATCCGCGCCCTGCGCGAATTTATGTCACCAATAATGTCGCCGGTAAACTGCGAAGGACTCGTAACCTCCAGCTTCATGACCGGCTCCAGCAACACAGGCTTACCTTTCGGAATCCCTGCCTTGACTGCCATAGACGACGCAATCTTGAACGCCATCTCTGAGGAATCCACATCATGATAGCTGCCGTCATACGCAGAGACTATGACATCAACCACTGGATATCCTGCAGGGCCACCGGTCTCGACAGCCTCGCGTGCCCCAGCGCCAATCGCGTTTATGTACTCACGCGGTATGACACCACCCTTCAATGCATCCACAAACTTGAAGCCACTGCCTCGTTCGCCAGGTTCGAGCTTCAGCCACACGTGTCCGTACTGACCTCGCCCACCCGTCTGGCGCACAAACTTGCCTTCGGACTGCACAGCCCGAGTGATTGCTTCACGATAGGCCACGCGGGGCTTCCCCACGTTGACCTGCACACCGAATTCTCGCGCCATACGGTCGACCATCACTTCAAGGTGAAGTTCACCCATTCCGTTGATCAACGCCTGACCCGTCTCCGGGTCCTGGCGCACCTTGAAACTTGGATCCTCCTCAATCAGCTTCCCCAGCACATCCTCCAGTTTCTCACTATCCGCCTTCGCTTTCGGCTCAATCGACATGGATAGAACCGGCTCAGCAAAAGTAATCGACTCGAATACCACAGGTCGATGTGGCGCACACAGAGTGTCACCCGTTGAACTGCCCCTCAGGCCAACCACAGCAACAATACTGCCCGCGTCAGCCTCAGTGATCTCCTCACGCCGATTGGCATGCATGAGATACAGTCTCCCAATGCGCTCTTTCTTGCCCTTCAACGTATTAAGAATCTGAGCACCACTTTCCATTCGCCCCGAGTAGATCCTGATGTACGTCAAACGACCCATGAAAGGATCTGACACAACCTTGAATGCCAAAGCAGCCAGAGGCTCGGTATCATCAGGAGCACACGCGATTTCCCTCTCGCCACTCGGGTCATGCCCGATAACCGCCGGCACATCAATCGGAGCCGGAAGGTAATCGACAATTCCATCCAGTAGTGGACGCACCGCCTTGCCCTTTAAAGCACTCCCGCAAAACACCGGCACGACCCGATTCGTGATGGTCAATCGCCGAATGGATGCCTTCAACGTCGCCTTATCAATATCCTCACCATCAAGGTAAGGCATCAGAATCACATCATCGTTCTCAGCGAGCTTCTCAATCAACTTATGACGATAGAGTGCAACCTTCTCACTCTCACTCGCCGGCACGGACGCAACCCTTGGAGGAGCATCGGGACCATCTTCAAAGGTAATGGCCTTCTCTTCAATGAGGTCGATAACCCCTTCGAATCCCGCCTCAGCGCCCAGCGGAATCTGCACCGGGATTGCAGTCGCATGCAACCGCGATTCTATGGATGCAACAGTACGGTAGAAATCCGCACCTACTCGATCCATCTTGTTAACAAAACAAATCCTGGCGACTCCATATCTGTCCGCCTGCCGCCACACCATCTCCGACTGAGCCTCCACCCCGGCAACGGCATCCAGTACCACAACACCACCATCGAGAACCCGCAGACTGCGCTCAACCTCGGCGGTAAAGTCCACATGCCCGGGGGTGTCAATCAAATTCATGCGATAGCCGGCCCAATGGCATATGGTGGCAGCGGACGTAATCGTGATGCCACGCTCACGCTCCTGATCCATCCAATCCATGACGGCCGTGCCCTCATCCACACCACCAATCTTGTGTGTCCGGCCTGTGTGATGCAGGATACGCTCCGTAACGGTTGTCTTTCCCGCATCGATATGCGCGATGACACCGATATTCCGAATCTTCTCCAACGCAAAAGAACGCGTCATCGCACTATCACCCAATTCCAGGACACCCTTCGATACAGTCATTTCACCAACGGTAATGGACGTAGGCCTTATTCGCGTCAGCCATTCTATGAATCTCTTCTCGTCGCCTCACAGCAGCTCCCCTGCCCTGGGACGCATCAGACAATTCCGCTGCAAGTTTCTCTGCCATGGACTTGCCGGCACGAGCCCGCGCAGCCAGAATCAGCCAACGCATGGCCAACGCCCGACCCACCTTCTTGTCCACTTCCATAGGAACCTGATAGGTAGCCCCACCAACGCGGCGCGGCTTGACCCGAATCAGCGGCGTAGCGCCCTCGATTGCCTTCGCAAGCACCTCGACAGGTTCGGCTTCCGCCTGCTGCGACGCAAGCTCCATTGCCCCGTAGACAATTCGTGTGGCCGTGGACTTCTTGCCGGCCAGCATTATCTTATTGACGAACTTCGTCACATCGACGCTGCCGTACCTGGCATCTGGCAGAATTACGCGCTTCTTTACTCTTTTAGCTCTTCTGGGCATGCTTCCCCACCTCGATATCGATGGTTACTACTTCGGGCGCCGGGCGCCATAGAGGCTTCTACTCTGCTTCCGATTGGCCACACCTTCTGTGTCTAGAACACCGCGAACGATGTGGTACCTGATACCAGGAAGATCCTTGACCCTTCCGCCTCGAATCATGACGACCGAGTGCTCCTGAAGGTTGTGGCCTTCCCCCGGTATATACGCATTCACTTCAAGCCCGTTTGTCAGACGCACCCGCGCTATCTTCCGCAGAGCGGAATTCGGCTTCTTCGGCGTCACAGTCTTGACTTGAACGCACACACCCCTCTTGAAGGGCGCCCCCTTAGTCCAGATGGACCGCGTCCTTGCTGCATTCTGAATATAATGCAACGCAGGCGCTTTCGTCTTGGAGACGAGCTTCTTCCTACCTTTTCTCACTAGCTGATTGATGGTCGGCATACGTAACCCACCTTCCTTGCTGGGCAATCAAAAGAGCCGGCTAGCCTCACAGCGGCTCCACTCCACACGATCCCCCGAGCCCTTGACTAGCTGGCTCCAAACGAATCGAAGAGAAACCTGTGCCTCTCAGCAGACTCCGAGCGAACACTTTATCACCTGCCCACTCCGTTGTCAAAGCATGGTATTCGCCCACGCAAATTGGCGACACACAGCAGCCTGTGCGCCTGACAACATGCTGGTACACAAACCTTGATGGGATCAGTCAACCCGGAGATCGGCATGGGTGACTAGCGTCACACATATCATCTCATGTATGCGCGCCAAGATACAACTATGTGCACCCAGGAGATTGCGGCACAGTGCCTACGCGTCCCTTTGGATAGCACGACTATTGCACTTCCTCATGAAGAACCCCTCCATCGAAACCTTCCATCTCGTCAACCGTAATTGAGGAGCAGCACCTCATCCAGTGGTAGAATGACTATTATGAAAGCCAGAAGGGTACACGGGCAGGCAGGCCGTCGCTCCCGTGCACGCGGAGGGAGATGGAGAGGCTGTTTGCGCAACACCTCTCTTCTCTTCATTATTACTATTGTCAGACTATCGAATCCTTCCCCACAAGAGTTCGTACAGCCAGATGCATGCCAGACTACGGAAAGCCTCGCGTGCGTCAATGGCCGTCTTCCTCTTCTGGCACAAGGCTCGATTCGTTTGCACTTCAGACCTTCTTCTTGTTATAGTGAGGGTGTTTCTCCCCCTATACGTGCTGCATGAAGTGGGTTCACCCCACTTTTTTGTTGAGGTGCCTATATGGTGAGCCGGAAGGACAGTGTAATGAAGACGGAGTTCATGGCAGCCATCACCCAACTCGCTTCTGAGCGCAACCTCTCAAGAGAGGTTGTACTTGAAGCTCTTGAGGCTGCCCTTGTCTCCGCCTACAAGAAGGAAGTCTTCACAGCCGACCAAGAGGTGGCTGTCAAGATTGAGCAGGGCACCGGAGAGATTCGTGTGTACCTTGTCAAAACAGTCAGCGAGACTGTGGCCGACCCTGAGAGAGAAATCACACAGGCAGACGCCAGGAAGATTCGCAGCGACGCGGCGATTGGCGATTTCGTTGAGATAGAGTCGACACCAAAGGGTGCCGGCAGAATTGCTGCACAGATAGCTCGACAGGTGGTGCTCCAGCGACTGAGAGAAGCCGAGCACCATGCCACGTTCGAACAGTTCGTTGGCAAAGAGGGCGAACTCGTGACAGGCAATGTCCATTTCGCCCAGCCCAATGCTGTGTACGTAAACCTTGGTCGTCGTGAGGCAATACTACCTCTCAGCGAACAACTGCCCAACGAACGCTATCATGCCGGCCAGCAGCTGAAGTTCTATCTGCTGCAGGCGAGCCAGGAAGGCAGAGGCCCAAGGGTCATGCTGTCACGGTCTCACCCCAACCTGCTCCGCCGACTGTTTGAGATTGAGATTCCCGAGGTGCATGGTGGAGTCGTCGAGATTCGCGCCATCGCAAGAGACCCCGGTCACAGGAGCAAGGTTGCGGTCTCCAGTCGGCAGCAATCCGTTGAACCTGTCGGCTGTTGCCTCGGACCGCGCGGAATACGCCTGCAGAGTGTCACCAATCAACTCAACGGAGAGAAGATTGATGTAATTGAATGGGATGAAGATCCCGTCACGTTCATTGCGAACGCACTAAGTCCTGCCCAGGTAGGACAGATATCTCTTGATGAGACCATGCGGACGGCCACCGTTATCGTGCAGGACAAGCAACTGTCACTCGCGATAGGCCGTGGCGGACAGAACGCACGGCTAGCAGCCAAGCTCACCGGTTGGCGTATTGATATCAAGAGCACTTCCGCTGCCGAGGCCGAGCATATTGCTACACCCGAACCGGAAGAGGTAGCCATAGAACCGGAACCAGTCGCTGTTGAGGCGGAGACAATCACCGCCGAACCAGAGACGCCAGCACCTCTGACTGCCGAGACAGCGGTTTCTCCGAAAGAACCGGCACGCGTCGAGAAAAAGGCTGTTGACAAGGAACAGAAGGCGGACCAGGGCAAGGCCACCATAACACCCCCTCAGTCGCCCGAACCTGTACCGGCCAGTCCGCCACCTCCTGTTCGCAAAGAGGAATCAACCGTCGAGACACTCGACCAGCTTCTTGCCAGCGAGGTCTTCCGATTCGCGGAAGACTCAGGCAAGCAGGGACAATCGGTCCTCCGCTTTGCCGAGGATATTTTGCCCAGTGCCCGAAGAGGTCCAAGAAACGATAGGGGCAAATCCAAGGGCAAGAAAAAGAAGACCTATCACGAACAGCCGGACGAACCCTAGGCATGTGCCGGAACGCACGTGTATCGGATGTGGCGCAACGAAAGACAAGCGCCAGTTGATTCGACTCGTGCGAACACAGGATTCGACCATTGAGGTGGACTCCACCGCCCGCAAGCAGGGTCGCGGGGCATACGTGTGTCCGTCCATCGAGTGTTGGGAACGAGTTCTAAAGGGGACTCGTCTCGAACACGCCCTTCGAGCCAAGGTTACCAGCGAGAATCGCGCGGCTCTGCTACAATACATTCGCAAGTGTCAGGAGTTCAGCCTTAATGAGAAGACCCCCAGCGCGTAGAAACACAGCAAGGAAACGCCCCAATTCGGCGCCTCGACAATCGATGGCCGCCGTCAGACCTGAAAGTAGCCGCAGCAGCGCACCTCAACAGGTTGAGCTTGCCAATGGCTCCATGACTGTCAAGGTCCTCGCTGGTACGCTGCAGGTGGATGTAGCCCGGACCGTCAAGCAACTCATGCGACGTGGCATCATGGCCAACGTGAACGAGGTGATTGACTTCGAGACTGCGGTTCGTATTGCGCAGGACCTGGGCTTCCAGGTGGTGCGCAGAAACCGACAGGCCGCTGCATCTGACAAAGTGGAAGAACAGAGTGCAACTACAGTGTCACGTGCCCCAGTCGTCACGGTGATGGGACATGTGGACCACGGCAAGACCACGCTTCTCGACAACATCAGAAAGACCCACGTCACGGACAGTGAAGCGGGGGCGATTACACAACACGTGGGCGCGTACCAGAGCGTTCTCAATGACCGGGCCATCACCTTTCTTGATACTCCGGGCCACAAGGCCTTCACAGAGATGCGGGCACGAGGTGCTCACGCAACAGATATCGTTGTCCTCGTAGTGGCAGCAGACGACGGCGTCATGCCACAGACGAAGGAGGCAATAGACCACGCGAAGGCATCCGGCGTTCCCATCGTCGTGGCAATCAACAAGGTTGACCGACCGGAAGCCAACATAGAGCGCACCAAGCAGCAATTGACTGAAGCAGGTCTCCTGATTGAGGAATGGGGAGGCGACACGGTCTGTGTCCCCCTTTCAGCCAAGTCAGGCCAAGGTGTCTCCGACCTTCTTGAGAACCTCTTCCTTGTAGCAGACATACTTGACCTCAAGGCTGACCCCGTCGGGGCTGCAGAGGGAGTTGTCATCGAGGCCAAACTAGACAAGGCACGCGGTTCACTTGCCACTCTGCTCGTGCAGAAAGGGACTCTCAACATGGGCGACGCTATCGTCGCCGGCCAGGTATGGGGCAAGATTAAGGCCATGTTCAACGAACATGGAGAACGTATCACCACAGCAGGGCCGTCTGCACCCGCCGAAGTGCTTGGTCTCACCTCAGTGCCGCGGGCCGGTGAGCTTTTCCGGGCGTACGCGGACGACAAGACGGCCAAGGCCGCTGCCGAGGCAGTGCAGCAGAGTTCTGTTCCGACCACCACATTGAGTCTCAGCGCTCTGTCCAGCCAGATTGGTGAGGGACAGATCAAGGAGCTCAATATCGTCCTCAAGACAGACGTTCAGGGCAGCATTGAGCCAATCCGCTCAAGCATTGAGCAACTGAGCACTGAAGAAGCGAGAGCGCGAATCGTCCACACTGCCAGCGGCTCCATAACTGACTCTGACGTTCTGCTGGCATCAGCCTACAAGGGCATTGTCATTGGCTTCAACACCAAGCCTGCACCCGGCGTGCAGCAGCTCGCGGAAGACGAAGGCGTGGCGATTCAGCTATACGACATAGTGTATCGACTCGAGGAAGACATGGCCGCTGCCCTCAAGGGTATGCTCAAGCCCACCTATGTGGAGATTCTGGGAGGTCGTGCTGAAGTTCGCGCCGTGTTCCCAGGTGGGAAGCAAGGCAAAATTGCCGGCCTGTATGTACGAGAAGGCCGCCTGTGGAGAGGTGCATTCAAGGTACAGATTCTACGAGGCGGGGAAGTGGTGTCGGAACCTCAGATTACCAGTATCCGGCGCTTCAAAGACAATGTGAACGAGGTCGCGGCCGGTCTCGAATGCGGAATCGGTCTGGATCCGTTTGGTGACACGCAGGTGGGCGATATCATCGAACTCTATCGACGCGAAAAGTCCAGCTAGAGAACGCTCCGGTGAGCCACCGGATTCCCTCGAGCAAGTTGGCTGCGATGGGAGGGCGATGTGACCCGACGAATAGAACGACTCAACAAGGCCATTCAACAGGAGATCAGCCGTCTCCTTGAGAAGGACATCAATGACCCCCGGCTGTCGAGCCTCATCTCAATCACTGCTGTCTCGCTGTCAGAAGACCTTCGCCACGTGAAAGTCTACGTCAGCACGATAGGAGATGAGGCGGACCGAACCCAGGTACTGAAAGGGTTCGAGGCCGCCTCTGGTTTCATCAAGAAGGAAGTCGCCACAAACCTCAGAATGAGATATGCTCCCGACTTCACGTTCACCTACGATGACTCCATCGAGCGAGGAAACGCAGTTCTCCAGATTATCCAAGACGCCATCGGTCAGGAATAGTCTCCACTACGCCTGTTCCACCCCACAGAGCCGAAGTGCAGCCGTCTGCTTCGCCTTGAGATTAACCATTCTCTGGATCATTATACGCTGAGCCTGTGGCGACCCTGCACCGTGCATCGACTCCGGCAGATAGCACACGGCTCCTGCCCCAAGAGTCAGGCTCTCGATCAAGCGAACCACGCGCATTCTGTCTTCTGAAGAGACACCTGATACACCCTTCATGTACTTGTCCACCCATCTGCCAATCTTCGGGTCTCTGAGATCCTTCTCTGAAGGAATGGTGACAACTATGCCGCCAGCAATCTCCTGAGCCATTCTCGCCAGTTCATAGGGAACCCGCGTGACATGCAACTTGGTGATGTTGGCCATAAGCGGATTCACGTAGTACGTTCCGGAGGACTGTCTGGAACCCTCATGAGCGCACGCGACACTGCAGCAGAAGATTGTCTCATTCAGGTGGTTCATCTCAACTATCTTGTCCTTGACATGGGGGGCATCAGCAATACCGTTATACTCGGCAATCGTCTGAGTTGCCCCTATCAGGACATCTCCCATGCCCGACTTGCAGGCATAGCTCTGCCGGTGATACGAAGCGAATTTCTCCACAAGATCAACTGCGAATTCGTGTTCCTTGTACATGAAGACGCGCTCCCACGGCACGAACACATCATCGAATACCATGAGGCACTCGTGACCACCATAGTGAAGATTGCCCACATCGTACGTGCCGCCTTCAAGCTTCCGCGTGTCACTTGGTTGGCGCCCGTAGATGTAGATAACTCCCTTGGTGTCACTTGGAATGGCGAAGGAAATAGCGTAGTCCTTGTCCTCTTCGCGCATCGCCCGTGTCGGAACCACGATAATCTCGTGGGAGTTGAGAGCGCCTGTCTGATGGAGTTTCGCGCCTCTGACGATTATCCCGTCAGGTACTTCCTTCACCACGTGGGTATACATGTCCGGGTCATCCTGCTGGGCAGGGCGCAGCCTCCGGTCACCCTTTGCATCGGTCATCGCCGCATCACACACAAGGTCCTCATCCTGCACATAGCGCAGATATTTCAGAAACCTCTGGTAGTAGCGAGTGCCGTACTTCTGGTCGATATCGTAGGTAATGACGGAAAGCGTGTTAAGCGCATCCATGCCTGCACACCTCTGGAAGCAGGTCCCCGTGTATGCCCCCATAAGCCGCTCCATCTTCGACTTCCGCACAAGGTCATCCGTACTCTGGTGGATGTGGGTGAACCGGTTGATACGCTCACCCGACAGATGCGATGTCGCCGTCATTATCTCGCCGCTCGCAAGTTCATATGTGGCCGCAACGGCATTCATCGAAGGTCTCACAACCGGATGATCGACGATATTGGTCAACCGCTCACCGAACATATAGACTTCAAGATTGAGTCTACGGAGGCTGTCGATGTACTCTTGCCTGGTCTTCACTGTTCTCCTCCAATCACACTGATAAACGTACGAAGTCCCCGCCCTTAATGGGCATATATGAATAAAACTGCCCCGGCAGTGGGAGAGTTCGTCCACGCCTGTGAAGACAGACAAGTCCAATCCCACCCACTCCGGTGGCAGTTCTGCTTGCTGGAAGGTGTCTACTGTGTCAGCGCAACAGGTCGCGGGCTATCACCATGCGCTGTACCTCGGAAGTACCCTCGTATATCTGCGTCAGCTTGGCGTCACGGAAGTAACGCTGCATGGGCGAATCCATCATGTATCCGTAGCCACCGAATATCTGGATGCCCTTCACTGCGATATCCATGCAGGTGTCAGTAGCAATCAACTTTGCCATGGCCGCCGCCTTCACCGCGTTCGCACCCTCATCCATAGTCCTCGCCGCGCGATAGAGAAGCAGCCTTGACGACTCAATCTGACACGCCATGTCAACCAGCATCCACTGTATGGCCTGCTGCTCGGCAAGGGTCTTTCCGAACTGCTTTCTCTCTTTCACGTACTCGACGCAATGCTCAAGCACTGCCTGGCTGATTCCGACGGCCTGGGCAGCGATGCCGATTCTACCTTCATCCAGCGTGGCAAGGCATATCTTCATGCCCTTTCCCTCACCACCCAGTCTGTTGGCCGCCGGCACCCTCATGTCGGTGAAGATGAGTTCAGCATTCGTCGCTCCCTTCATACCAACCTTTTCGTACTGTGGTCCACGGCTGAAGCCGGGCATGTCTGCCTCAACGATGAACGCCGTCATCCCACGAGGTGCAAGCTCGGTAACGTCTGCAAAGACAACGATTGTGTCGCACACAGGTCCATTCGTGATGAACAACTTTGACCCATTGAGTACATAGGAGTCTCCGTCACGAACGGCCGTTGTCTTGATATTCGCTATATCGCTTCCAGCTTCTGCCTCGGTGATTGCAAATGCTCCGACCTTTTCGCCCCTGCACAATGGAGGGAGGTACTTGGCCTTCTGCTCGTCATTGCCGTACAAAAGAATCGGACGGGCACACAAACTCGTGTGGGCATCGACTATGTCGCAGGTTGATGCACATGCCTTGGCCAGTTCTTCCATCACGATAACGAGGGACATGACGTCGCCGCCACTACCATCGTATTCAAACGGGATTGCGAGGCCCGTGAATCCAACTTCTGCCAGCTTCTTGAAGTTGTCCATTGCAAACACATTTGCCTCATCCACGGCAGCAGCAACGGGCTCGATTTCGTTCTTCGAGAAATCTCGCGCGGTTGCCTGAAGCATCTGCTCCGCCTCAGTCAGGTGAAAATCCATGGTCACTACCTCCTTGCCGGATACTAAACTGATTCGGTAAGTGTACCTTCTTCGGGCTCCCGTGAAAACATCGGTGCACGGTGTTCCCTAAATGAAACGAGACCCTCATGCCTGTCGTTGTTCGCACCGTAGTAGGCAGTGGTCAGTTCCAGTTCGAGTGCGCCGAGATGCCGATACCGGGCAATGGTGCCGGCGTATACTTGGCGCTTGACGACCCGCAGGACCGCCCCGTCCTGCGCAATCAAGGCATCGGCCATTTTCTCAACTTCACCCGAAAAGGTCTCAGGAGATGCGATTCGATCCACCAGCCCCATCGACATGGCCTCAGTCGCGTCGATGTCCTCTCCCAGCATCGTCATGCGCCTGGTTTGTGCAGGGCCGACGAGAGAAAGAAGCGCGTAGAGACAACCTACGTCGTAGTACATCCTAAGACCGATCTCGGCGATGCGGAAGAACGCCGATGTCGACGCGACCCGAAAGTCGCAGCAGGTCGTCAGGCATGCTCCCCATCCGATGGCTGCTCCATTGACCGCTGCAATCGTCACCTGAGGAAGAGTCGTGAGGCTCCTGACAATGTCCTGACCATTCTGCTGATACAGTCTTTCAATCTGCTGGGGCGGCTTGTAGAAGTTGCGCCGGCCATCCTCACTGATGTCTACACCCGCACAGAACGTGGGGCCCAAGCCCGTAAGGACGACAACCCGTATATCCACTGCCATGCGCAGGTCGGCGAGACACTGCTTCAAAGCGACCAACAATTCACGGTTGAGTGCGTTGCGCCGGTCTGGCCGACCTAGTGTGACAGTCGCCACAGGGCCGTCGATCCTTCGCACGAGGAACTCTCCATACCCGACAGAATGACTGTCAGCAGTTGCAGGAGACTTCGAGATAGACTTCTTGCCGGATTGCACAATATGCTCCGCTAGTCTGTCTCCTTGCGAAAACGAGCCGGGCGCTTCTCTCGATATGCAGCCAATCCTTCGTTTATGTCGTTAGTGGCGGTGTAGAAGGCCTGGACGAGTTCTGGTTCCATGGCAGCGAGATCCGCGAACTGGTGTACGGTTGCCGCGTTAATCATTCGCTTGACGAGACGTAGTGCAGTCGGTCCCTTCGTGGACAGCTTCTCTACCAGTGCCAGTGACTCACTCATCAGTTGGTCGGCAGGCACAACACTATGGGCAAGCCCTATAGACTTCGCCTCAAGTGCCGGCACTTTGTCACACGTCATAATCATGCGGCGTGCGTGTGCAGGACCAATGAGCGCGAGAAGCGGATAGAGACAAGACACGGAGTAGCCAATGCCTATGGCCGTCTCGGGAATACTGTAGTAGGAATCCTCTGCCATCACCCGGAAGTCACAGCAGGTGACAAGACCGAGGCCCAAACCAACGCAGGGCCCATTGATTGCTGCGATGGTTATCTGATGCAGGTTCGTCCAGTTGCGGACCAGTATCTGCCCGCTCTCCTGGAAGATGCGTTCGTTGGGCTGCTGTCGACTACCATACCATTCTTCACGGGCTTCGCCCGTGACATCGATGCCGGCACAGAAGGCTCTACCCTCACCCGTGAGGACAACGAATCGTGATGCGAGGTCAATTCGAAGATGCTCGACGATATCGTTGAACTCAAAGAGCATCGCCAGGTTGAATGCGTTCAGCGTGTCGGGACGGTTGAGGGTGACGATGACAATTTCGCCCTCCCTCTCCACCTTGAAGTACGTGTAGTTCTCTGCCACAAGAATTCTCCTTTCGCTGTTGGGTACGGGCGAACGCCCATGCACTTCACTGATGAAAACTAACGAAGCGCGAAGCTGAATTGAAACAGAACAGGGTGTCTATGTCTATTTGGCGCAGTCGAGCACCGACCTATCCCCAGCCGCATGTGCCTCACCGGTGGCAATCGAGACTCAGCAACAACCATTCTTTGACAGTCGACAGGCCAGATGGTAGCCTTACACTGGTGTTTTCTGTCTGCACTCAGCTATTCCCCATGTCTGAGCACCAGAATCG
Organism: Dehalococcoidia bacterium; assembly: GCA_016930935.1. GTDB lineage: Bacteria > Chloroflexota > Dehalococcoidia > GIF9 > AB-539-J10 > SKVJ01. Next base: position 20,594 of record JAFGFT010000003.1, read on the forward strand.
CCGCCACATACTTTAGGAGGAACTTACTAGATGGCAAGACGACTTGAAAGACACTATGCAGAGGGCACCCACATCGCGGAGTACGTAGACGGCGAAGTACCCCCGTTGGGTGAAGACCGAAAGACTATCTTCCTGCCGGACACCGACACGTTCAAGATGGTTGAACTCGGTGGACGCACGCTTGGAATGTTCCTGACCGAAGTCCTCGCTCCACTCGCCGAGAAATACGGTGAAGATGTCTGGGAGGTCGGACGCAAGGCGATGTTCGAGGTTGGCAAGAAGCGCGCCGCAACCATGGCGAAGCGCATGAAGATCGATGACATCACCGACGCCCGGTGCCTCGGCCGCATCATGGACCTTGAGGACAACAACGCGGGAGTGCGAGGCGAGTGGGTCGAGTGGGGCAAGAAGCGGGCCGTGAAGCACGAATACGAGTGCTCTCAGGCCAAGCCGTACGAGAAATGCCCACAGATCTGCACCATACTTCTTGAGGCTATGGAGCAGGGCACCATGGAGGCATTGGGAGCCAAAGTGAAGACTCCCATCATCACCAAGGTTCTTCCAGTAGGAGACCCCTACTGCGAGGTCGTTGTCGAACTTCTCGACGACTAGAGCATCATCAGAACGAGAAAGAAAAGAGTCCGACCCCCTGAGGGGGTCGGACTCTTTTTCGATTCAGCGCGTGACGTTCGCACGCCCCGATATGTCTACTTCTGCTCTTTCGCCTTTTCCCGCTCCTGCCTGTCCAGAACCATCTCCGCAACCAGACGTGCTGCTCTACCTGGAACGTACGCACACCGCTTGAAACCGTCCATAGCCACGAATTTCTTGGCATCCTCAGGATTCGACAAGTCGAGCGCTTCGCCAAACCTTTCTTCCACGATATCCTTGCACATGACACTGCCGAACTCTGCCTCAAACTTGCTGCAGAACTTGCGACCGATGGATATAGCCCGATAATAGCTGTCCATGTCATCAGGGTCAGAACGACCGTACATTATGCCAATGGCCATCAGCCCTCCAACCACGCCACCACAGGTCTCCCCTCTCAGGGCAATTCCCGGCATGGCCGTCGCAGCTTTGTATGTCTCCACATTCCCTATGCCGAACTGCTCCTGCAGAGCCCTCAGGCATCCCTGCGCACAACAACCGGAGCGAATCTCGAAATCACCTGCATTCTTCTCAACCTCGTCGAGAATCTGCTCTCGCGTTTTTTCATCAGACATTCTTGTACTCTCCTTTCCGCCGGACCTCTCTCACCGCCTGCCGGCATTATATTGCAGGACTACAGCATGAAGGAAAGCCGCGACCTTTTCAAGTTCCACAGTGATTACGAAAGTGTGTTGACACTCGCGAGTGCATACTATAATCTTGTGAAGTTGCGAACTCGTCAGATTGGGCCAACGACATCAGCAGCCAAAGCAACTTGGCCATGTCGCGTTCCGATTAAGTGCGCTGGAGCCACATCACGCAGAGAACCCCATCCGCGAACCCACTATCTGGTGTGTTAACAATGGACAATAATCGCGCGGATGCTGTTGCTCTATTTCGAGCGTCCCCAGTAGCTACTGACACTGCGGATACAGAATGGTTCAGGGAGCCCTGACCAGAGCAGACGCATGGCCACGTCGGCGAAAAGCGCAAGCAAGGAGGCAGAGAATTCACAATGGGCAAGGTAAACGTTGCGATTATCGGAGTCGGTAACTGCGCATCATCGCTTGTGCAGGGCGTTCACTATTATCAGAACGCCAAGGACGATGAGACCATTCCAGGACTGATGCATGTCAACCTCGGAGGCTACCATGTATCTGACATCAATTTCGTTGCGGCGATAGACATAGACAAAAACAAGGTCGGCAAAGACCTTGCCAAGGCCATCTACTCACCGCCAAACAACACGTTCAAGTTCTGCGATGTCCCGAAGACAGGAGTGAAAGTCGAGCGCGGCATGACACATGACGGCCTCGGCAAGTATCTGAGTCAGATAATCGAGAAGGCGCCCGGCCCCACAGCAGACATCGTCGGGATTCTCAAGGAAACCAAGACGGACGTTGTCGTCAACTACCTGCCTGTTGGAAGTGAAGAAGCAGTCAAGTGGTACGCCGAGCAAGTGCTTGCCGCTGGCTGTGGTTTCATCAACTGTATGCCTGTGTTCATCGGGAGAGAGGCCTACTGGCAGAAGCGATTCGCAGACAAGGGATTGCCCGTCATAGGCGACGACATCAAGTCTCAGGTAGGAGCAACCATCACTCACAGGGTATTGACGAGGCTGTTCCAGGACAGGGGTGTCAAGCTCGAGCGAACCTACCAGCTAAACTTCGGTGGCAACACCGACTTCCTGAACATGCTCGAACGCGAGCGTCTCGAATCCAAGAAGATATCGAAGACCAATGCAGTAACCTCTCAGTTGGACTATGACATCGGCGCCGAAAACATACATGTTGGCCCCAGTGATTATGTACCGTGGCTGCAGGACCGCAAGTTCTGCCACATCAGAATGGAAGGCAGAACGTTCGGTGACGTCCCGTTGCTTGTCGAGATGAAACTCGAGGTATGGGACAGTCCCAACTCTGCGGGCGTGGTCATCGATGCAATCAGGTGCTGCAAGCTCGCGCTCGACCGCAAACTGAGCGGCACCATAGTCGGACCCGCATCCTACTTCATGAAGTCTCCTCCCATCCAGTTCTCAGATGACGAGGCACACAGACGCACTGAAGAATTCATCGCCGGAGGCCCTCAGGAAGAGCCGGTGACCTTGCCCTCACCACTCGCGTGTGAGGCAGAGGCGGAGGCACAGGCCCAGCCGTAGTTGACCGGGTCCAGGAGTAACATTGTCCGGGCCCGCGCTGAGCGGGCCCGTTACATATCAGAGATGGCAAGCCTACAACAGCGCAGACGAGAACTTGGCGCGCGCCTTTCACAACCTCTGACAAGAGTTCTAAGGCGCAGCCCACTGTCCCCCAACAGCCTCACGCTACTGGGAGTTGCTGTCACATTCATTTCTGCGTGGTATGCAGCTCATGGCAGCTTCTTCCTCTCGGGCATCATCCTCGGTTTGGCCGCTCTCTTCGACATGGCGGATGGGGCCCTCGCCCGCGCTACGGGAAAGTCCTCAAAGTTCGGGGCGATACTGGACTCGGCGAGCGATCGCGTCTCCGAAGCACTGCTCCTGGGAGGACTGTCGCTCTGGTTCGTGCAGACAGGAAACACGATGGGCATCATCGTATGTTATGTAGCACTCATAGCCTCTTTCCTGGTCAGCTATGTTAGAGCGCGCGGTGAAGCCGTTGGCTTCGACTGCGCTGTCGGTTTGTGCACGAGACCCGAGAGGGTTATAGTATTGGCACTCGGACTGTTAACAAGCTTCGTATTCGTTGCGGTTTCCATAGTCGCTTTGTGTGCAACTGTGACCGTGGTTGAGCGTCTTGTGTATTTGCAGCGGAAAGGAAAGGAGACCCTGAACTGATGTCAGTCATCGCTCTCGTTGGTGGACAGTGGGGAGACGAAGGAAAGGGCAAGGTGATTGACTCCCTTGCAGCCCAGGCCGACCTGGTGGTCCGTTTCGCCGGCGGCGACAATGCAGGCCACACTACCGTCAATCCTCACGGTACTTTCAAGCTCCATCTCATTCCATCCGGCATTTTCTATGACAACGTGAAGTGCGTTGTTGGAAACGGCGTTGTCGTGAATCCAGGCGTGCTGCTGCGCGAACTCGCCGAGTTGCGCGAGTATGACATCAAAGCAGACAATCTAGTCGTCAGCGACAGAGCGCACGTGATAATGCCCTACCACACGCTTCTCGACGGGCTGGAAGAGGAACGCCGTGGAAGCGGTGCAATCGGCACAACGAAGAGAGGCATTGGCCCCGCCTTCGTTGACAAGGTCGCACGTACGGGAATCCGGGCGGGTGACCTGCTTGATGCAGAACTGTTCAGGTCAAGGCTCGACATCGTGATGGAGCAAAAGAACGCGCTGCTTACGTCACTGTATCACCACCCTGCATTGTCCGTAGATGAGGTCTTTGAACAATACCTGGACTACGGGAAGCAGATGAGGCCCTACATAGTGGATACTCTCCCCCTGCTTCATGCAGCCATGGAGCGAGGCGACAGAATTCTGCTCGAAGGTGCTCAAGGAGCACTACTCGACACCGATTTCGGCTCGTACCCGTTCGTCACCTCATCGTCACCGCTTTCCGGCGGTGCCACTATTGGCACGGGCATTGGCCCCACTCACATAGAGAAGGTCATCGGCGTATTCAAAGTCTATGCCACACGCGTTGGTGGCGGCCCCATGCCCACAGAACTTGAAGACGAGACTGGCAATTTCATTCGCGAGAAAGCTGGGGAGTACGGCGCAACCACTGGAAGAGCACGAAGATGCGGCTGGTTTGACGCCGTGGCGGGGAGAATGAGTGTTCAGATCAATGGAATGACTGACATCGCACTCACCCACCTCGACATCTTCGACGGTTTCTCTTCCATCAAGGTCTGCACGGGGTACCGCGTCAACGGAAAGAATCTTGCGTCGTTCCCATCAAGAGTTGAAGTACTGGAACAATGTGAGCCAATCTACGAGGAATTCCCTGGCTGGGATGAGTGCACTGAAGACATCGAAGACTTCTCTCTGCTGCCACCGAATGCCAAGGACTACATACGCGCAATCACAAGACTCGTCGGTTGCCCTGTGACGCTGCTGTCTATGGGGCCGAAGAGAGAGCAGATGATTGAGGTCAAGTCTCTGGACTGACCCCGATTCTGCCAGCTATTCGCCAACCAACAATCGGCCTGCCCTAGTCCATGGGCAGGTCGATTTTGTATTTCTTCAGGGTCTCCTCAATCACGCGCACAGCCTTCTCATCAGGTTCGCACAACGGCAGACGCGTCCCACCAACACGGAAACCCAGAAGGTTCATTGCATATTTCAGTGGAATGGGGTTGGCAATGCAGAACATCGCATCCACCAACGCAAGGAGATGCCGATGAATCGTCGCAGCCTCCGCCGTCTTTCCCGCAAGGAACAGGTTCATCATGTCTTTCGTCTGCGCGCCTACCAGATGCGTAATCACACCGACTACTCCGTAGCCACCCAGCGCCATCAGAGGAAGAGTGTCGCCATCGTTGCCGCTGTACACAAGGAAGTCGGATGCGACGCCATCAATAATCTCCGATATCTGATGTAGGTTCGCACTGGCTTCCTTCACACCAACGATGTTATCCACCTTGCTGAGACGTATCACAGTCTCCGACGCAAGATTCGAGGACGTCCGACCCGGGACGTTGTACATGATACAGGGCAGGCTGGTCGACGCCGCGATAGTGCTGAAGTGCTGGTACATGCCTTCCTGAGTTGGCTTGTTGTAGTACGGAACCACGAGTAGACACGCGTCAACACCTATCTTCTCTGCTTCTTTGGTCAATTCGATGCTTTCACGCGTGTTGTAGTTACCTGTGCCGGCAATCACCGGACCGATGCCACCCACCTCATCCTTGATCTCACCAAACAGACGAAGCTTCTCTTCGATGGTCAGAGTCGGTGATTCACCCGTCGTGCCACTCACCAGAACGCCATCGCTACCGGACTGCAGAAGCGACCGGGCAAGCTTTCTTGCCTGTAGATAGTCGACTTCTCCCTTCTCATCAAACGGTGTGACCATGGCAGTGAGAAGTCTCCCAAGTCTGTGCATTTAAGTTCTCCTCTTCTTTGACCTTATCCAGTCTCGCCTCAGGCCTTCCTCAACGATCTGGACCGCATTGAGGGCAGCGCCCTTACGAAGGTTATCACACACAATCCACATGGAAAGCGCGTTGGAACGAGACAGGTCACGCCTGATACGACCCACAAACACGTGATTCAGACCACTTGCTGACCACGGCTGGGGATAGAAACTGACGCTCGGATCATCAAGTATTCTAACGCCGGGGGCCTCTGCAAGGACTCTTCTTGCTTCCTCCGGCATTATCGCCGAATCGAATTCCACGTTCACTGCCTGGCATTGACCGAAGTAGACGGGCACTCTGACACAGGTTGCCGACACGCCGATGCTCTCATCACCAAGTATCCTTCGGGTCTCTTGAATCAACCGCCACTCACCCTTGGTATACCCATTGTCCAGGAACACATCTATTTCAGGCAACACGTTGAAAGCAATCTGATGTGAATAAAGATGAGGACACACTCTCCGCCCTTCAAGGACGCGTTTCGCCTGGGCGGTGAGTTCTTTGAGAGCAGTCGAGGTACCACTGGATGACACCGATTCATACGTACTTACAACAATCCTCTTGATAGCGTTCACCTTGTGCAACGGATACAGGACAACCGCAAGTTCAATCGTTGAACACCCCGGATTACCGAGCACTCCCTTGTGTCGCGCAATGTCCTCAGCATTCACTTCGGGCACCACCATTGGCACAGACTGGTCTGAAACACTCAGTCCACTGTGGTCAACCACAATCGTCCCTGCCTGCACAGCTGCGGGCAGAAGCCGGCGGCTCGCGTCAGCTCCATCACAGAAGAAGGCAACGTCAATGCCCCGAAATGAATCAACGCTGATCTCCTCCACGTCTATGCGTTGGTGGCTGAAGAAGAACTCAGAGGAGCGATTGCGCTCGGAATCGAAAAGACGCAGAGAGGCGACGGGGAAACGTCGTTCCTCAAGGATCTTGAGCAACTCCTGTCCGACAAGCCCCTCTGCACCAACAATAGCAATATCGCAAGCGTCCATTACTCTTACAAGCCGAGCAACCGGTCCAGACCAAACACGAATCCGGGCCTCTTCGTTGCTTCCTTCACAGCAAGGAGAACTCCCGGCATGTAGGACTCACGGCTTGTCGAGTCGTGGCGCAACACAAGCGTCTGCCCCTGGCAGCCAAAAATCACTTCCTGGCATGCCATGATACCGGGCATTCTTACACTATGGATACCGATACCACTTACCTCACCACCCCGTGCACCCGCCAGTACCTCTTTCTCGGTAGGAGGATACACGAAACTGGAGCCGCGCGCCTCGGCCATGAGTTTCGCCGTCGCCATCGCAGTACCCGAAGGCGCATCAAGCTTTTTGTCGTGGTGCATCTCGATTATCTCTGCGTTATCAAAGTACTTGGAAGCAATCTTCGCAAGATGCATCAACACTACCGCTGCGAGAGAGAAATTGGGTGCAATAATTGCCGTAGCCTTGTGAGCGTCACACAATCCACTGATCTCCGTCAAGTTCCCCTCAGAGAACCCTGTCGACCCAATGACCATGCTGATGCCCATGGGCAACGCAATACGGCATGCATCCATGCTCACTTGAGCACGTGTGAAATCCACAATGACGTGCGGGCATACCTTCTCAAGAAGGTCCCCGAGATTTGAGGAGAACGGAACGAGGTCTGGTGTTCCGGGAGCAGGAAAGAACGGTTGAGGGGCCACCGCTTCGACGGCTCCTACAAGGCGCAACACAGGGTCTGCGAGCACCGCTCGCACAACCTCCTGCCCAACCCTGCCCAAAGCACCATTGACCACGACGCGCGTAGGCAACATTGAACCCCCGAGCAACCAATCACAATACCTGCGGTGCAGGTCTGATTACTCCAGTATCAGGACTAGCTTCTGGGTCTGCCCTGGGGCCGGAAAGGCCGACGCTCACCGCCGGATTCCCGAGGAGCCCCTCCAGAACGCCCGCCGCTATTGTTGCGCCGGACTCCAGAATCGCCAGACTCCCCAGTAAATACTGCCTTCCTCGACAGATTAATTCTTCCAAGGCTATCGATTTCCACGACCTTGACCGTTACATCGTCACCCACTTCTACCTCATCCCTCACAGAACCAACTCTGTGATCTGCAAGTTCACTGATGTGGACAAGGCCTTCCTTCCCAGGAAGTATCTCAACCATCGCGCCAAAGTCGAAAATCCGAGTAACCTTGCCCGTGTATATCTCGCCGAGCTTGGCCTCACTCGTGAGGTCCTCAACCATCTTGATCGCCCTTCGAGTGCCTTCCTCATTTGAGGACCCAATCATAACCCTGCCATCATTCTTGACGTCAATAGTCGTCTTGGTTTCTTCAATGATGGCCCTGATGTTGCGTCCTCCAGGACCAATGAGCGCACCAATCTTCTCTACATCGATTTTCAACTCAACGACTCTGGGAGCATGAGGACTCAGCTCCGGCCTGCTCTCACTGATGGTCTCAGCCATCTTGCTGAGAATGAACAGACGCGCCTTCTGAGCCTGCTCAAGCGCCTCGCTCAGAATCGCGGGGTCTATCCCCTGTGTCTTGATATCGAGTTGCAGCGCGGTGATGCCCTCAGCAGTCCCCGCCACCTTGAAATCCATATCACCCAGCGCATCTTCCATGCCCTCGATGTCGGTCAAGATGACGTGATCACCACCTTCTCCGCTGATTACACCCATGGCAATGCCTGCCACAGGAGCCTTGATAGGCACACCGGCGTCCATGAGCGACAACGTAGAACCGCACACGCTCGCCATGGATGAACTTCCATTGGAGCTCAGAATCTCAGAAACCAGCCTTACGGTATACGGAAAGTCTTCCTCAGAAGGAAGAACGGCCGATATCGCCCGCTCAACAAGCGCTCCGTGACCAATCTCCCGCCGACCGGGCATTCGAAGACGCTTGACCTCCCCCGTCGAAAACGGAGGGAAGTTGTAGTGATGCATGAACTTCTTCGTCTCTTCAAGGCCCAGACCGTCCAGAATCTGCTCCTGTCTTTCCGAACCAAGAGTCGTGATAGTCAGCGCTTGTGTCTGACCCCTCGTGAAGAGTCCAGAGCCGTGCGTACATGGCAGCAATCCAACTTCGGTCGTGATAGGACGAATCTCGTCATACTTGCGGCCGTCAACATGCTGCTTGGTCTTCAGGACGTGCTCACGCACCAACTTCTTCAACTGGGACTCATACACATAGACAATCTCGTCTTGAGGATATGTCTCGGACCACGCACTCAGCGCCTCCGCCTTCACCTCATGCAACACAGCCGAACGATTTGCCTTGTCCGGCTGACTGAGAGCGCTGATGAGTTTTTCCTTGATGAGTGTCGAGACTCCTGCAACCAACTCGTCGGCTATCTCCCGGGGGGTGACAACCATCTTCTCTTTCTGGCATAGCGCAATCAGTTCATCCTGAAGTGCGATAATCTCACCATTGGCTTTGTGCGCGAACTGAATCGCCTCAAGGACAACCTCTTCACTGACCTCATTCGCACCAGCCTCCACCATAACCACAGCGTCACGCGTACTGCCAACAACGATGTTGAGAGTACTCTCAGGCATGGTTGCCATGTCAGGATTGATGACCAGTTCACCATTGATACGGCCAACGTGAACTGACGCCACGGGGCCGGCAAACGGCACATGAGAAATAGACAGTGCCGCGGAGGCACCTATGAGCGCGAGAGTGTCAGGATTGCACTCCTTGTCAGCAGAAAGGACAGTTGCAACCACCTGGGTTTCCCTTCCAAACGCCTTGGACAGAAGTGGCCGCAAGCACCGGTCAGTAAGACGACACGTAAGGACTGCGTCCTCAGTGGGCCTGCCTTCCCTCCTGGGAAAACTCCCGGGAATCTTGCCCGCCGCATACAACTTCTCCTCGTAGTCAACCGTCAGAGGAACGAAGTCCATTCCACCCACTGCCTCGGAGGCAGCACACATTGTTACGAGAACGACAGAATCTCCACACCTGACAACAACAGATGCATCTGCCTGTTGGGCAAGCCTCCCAGTCTCAAGACTGAGGGTGCGCCCTCCAACGGAACGCTGTACCAGTTGAGACATCCCTACCTCCTCAACCCTAGCCTGCTCACAAGGGACCGATATCTGTTCACATCAGACTTCTCGATGTATGTCAGAAACCGGCGGCGCCTGCCAGTCAGTCTCAGGAGAGCCCTCCGCGTGTTATGATCATGCCTGTTCGCCTTCAGGTGATCGGTAAGAGCCGATATTCTCGCTGAGAGAACGGCAACCTGCACCTCAACCGAACCTGTATCGCCTTCTTTCAAAGCGAATTTTTCAACTAGTTCTTTCTTCTTTTCCGCCTGCAACATAATGGCGCATTATAGCACAAGGCCACTACATTGACCACGCGGCATTCGCCCACTATAATCACGTACAAGGCCTTCATGCACGAGAGTTGCGGCATCTTCGGAGTCTTCGCCCCCGGTCTAGATATAGCTCGACTGGTGTTCTTTGCGCTATTCGCGCTGCAACACCGAGGGCAGGAGTGTGCGGGAATCGCCGTCACCGACGGTGATTCCATCGATGTGCACGCCAAGCCGGGACTTGTGTCGCAAGTCTTCGGCGAAGAAGACCTGACCCGCCTGCGCGGATTCTCGGGCATCGGACACACCTGCTACTCAACCTGCGGCTCTCATCATCCTGCAACCCCTCAGCCAATCGTGGAGAGAAGCGGAACATGGCAGGTAGCAGTCTCCCACAATGGCAACATCACGAACTCAGCAGCTCTTCGCCGCGAACTCGAACAAGGAGGGATGTCCTTCCATTCTGAGAGTGACGCAGAGGTGATTGCCAAGCTCGTCATTGCATCCCACGGGGCAACGTGGCAAGAGAAACTCACGAATGCGGTCAGTCGCCTCAGGGGAGCATATTCCATGGTGCTGCTCACGCCGGAGACACTCATCGCTGCGCGGGACCCGATGGGAGTCCGACCACTCTGTCTTGGCTCTCTCAACGGCGGCTGGGTGCTCGCATCGGAGAGTTGCGCACTGGACCACATAGGAGCGGAGTTTCTCAGAGACATCAGGCCGGGAGAGCTCCTGTTCCTTGGAAACACACAACACTCGATAGAGCAACCGCAAGGCGGACGCCGCGCTTCTTGCGTCTTTGAACACATCTACTTCGCACGGCCCGACAGTACAATCGAAGGCAGACTCGTCCATCAGGCTCGCCTGAAGATGGGAGCCAAGTTGGCACAGGAACACCCAGTTGACGCCGATATCGTCGTCGGAGTACCTGACTCGGCAACCACAGCCGCCATTGGCTACGCGAGAGCGTCAGGCATACCCTACAGGGAGGGACTACTCAAGAACCGCTACGTCGGACGAACTTTCATCCAGCCTGACCAGCGATTGCGAGACCTCAGGGTTCAACTGAAGTTCAACCCTCTTACGAGTCTCATCAAGGACAAGCGACTCGTAGTAGTCGACGATAGCATCGTTCGCGGCACGACAACCCCCCACGTGGTGAGTCTTCTCAGACAAGCGGGGGCACGCGAAGTGCATCTCAGGATATGCGCCCCCCCACTCCGCCACCCCTGTCTTCTCGGAGTGGATATGGCTTCAGAGAGTGAACTCATTGCCTCCCGGATGAGCGTGTCCGAGATAAAGGACTACCTGGGAGTCGATTCGCTTGGCTTCTCCAGCGTCGACGGATTGCTGGAAGCCATTGGACTGCCGCGAGACCTACTCTGTCTCGCATGCGTCGACGGAAACTACCCGCTGCCGGTTCAGTTGGAGTTGGCTGGACTGACGAAACGAGAATTGACATGAAAGCAGATTCAAGCAAAGACAAAACTGCACACTCCTATGCCGCATCCGGCGTCAACATTGACAACGCTGATGCGATGAAAGCCGGCATCCAACAGTCTCTTGGAGCCACTCTCGACGAACGAACGCTGGGGGTTGGCTCTTTCGGTTCTCTCTTTCGCCTCCACGGATACGAAGACCCCGTTCTCGTATCCAGTTGCGATGGTGTCGGAACGAAGCTGAAGATTGCGGCTCTCACCGGCCACAATCGCGGCGTGGGACATGACATCGTGAACCACTGCATCAATGACATTCTCTGTTCAGGAGCCATGCCCCTTTTCTTTCTGGACTACGTCGCAATGCACAAACTCGACTCCACCCAGGTAGCAGAGATCGTTGCCGGCCTTTCGGATGCGTGCAGAGAGAGCGGCGTTGCCCTCATAGGAGGGGAGACTGCAGAGATGCCGGGGTTCTACACCGCGGGACTGTACGACCTTGTGGGCTTCCTGGTCGGAGTAGTCGAACGAAGCAACATCATTGACGGCCACTCTATTGCGCCGGGTGACAAGCTGCTGGGACTCCCTTCATCGGGATTGCATACAAACGGGTATTCCCTTGCCCGCTCCGTGTTCAACATCGACACTGACCCGAGCCAATTGGCTCGCCACATCCCGGAACTCGGAACAACACTGGCAGATGCGCTGTTGGAGCCTCATCGCCCCTACCACATGCTTCTACAACCCCACCTCAGTAGCATCAAGGGCATTGCCCACATCACGGGTGGCGGATTCGAAGGCAACATCCCGCGGATACTGCCTCAAGGCGTGGCCGTCAAGATCGACAAGACCTCATGGCAGATACCTCCCCTATTCCAGCTTATACAGTCTAAAGGCAACGTCAGTGCCGGAGAGATGTACCGCGTCTTCAACATGGGCACGGGAATGATTCTCATCGCTTCGCCGGAGAAGGCGCAGCAACTGGCACGGGATATCCCGAGTGCGTACACTATCGGAGAGGTCGTCCCTCACAAGGATGGTCCACGAGTCATTCTGAATTAAGGGAGAGAAGCATGCGAGCTATTCTCAGCGTTTCAAACAAAGCAGGAGTGACTGACTTCGCACGGGGTCTCCGTGAGCTTGATGTCGAACTCTACAGTACCGGCGGAACGAAGAAAGCAATCGATGAAGCAGGCATCAAAGTAGCCAGCATATCTGAACTCACAGGCTTTCCGGAGATACTGGACGGCAGAGTGAAGACGCTGCATCCTGCAGTCCACGGAGGCATCCTGGCCCGCCGCGACCTGACAGAGCACATGGCTGCGATTGAGAAGGCAGGCATCGCCACAATCGACCTGGTGGTAGTGAATCTCTACCCCTTCGTCGAAACGGTGACCAAGAGCGGTGTCACTCTCGAAGAGGCAATAGAGAACATCGACATCGGCGGCCCAACGATGATTCGCTCCGCCGCGAAGAACTATGAGTCCGTCGCCGTGATAGTCGACCCACGGGACTACGAATGGGTCCTCGGTCAACTCAAGAGCGGTAGTCTAGGCGTCAAGGAACGGCTGAAGCTCGCTCTCAAGGCATTCCAGCACACTGCATCTTACGACACCGCAATCGCCCAGTACCTGTCTGATGAGGCGTTCCCTGAGCACATGACCGTCGCTCTCGAAAAGGCGTACGGGCTGCGCTATGGGGAGAACCCCAGGCAATCAGCCTGCTTCTACACGATGCAGGACGTGAAGGCAACGGACAAAGGACTGGGTGCCCTTGTTCACCTCAATGGTCCTGAGATCTCCTACAACAACCTGCTGGACTTCGATTCGGCAATGAACACGCTTGCCGCATTCTCACGTCCCACGGTGGCAGTCCTCAAGCACACAAATCCTTGTGGACTTGCAAGCAGGGAATCTCTCGCAGAAGCCTATGTACTCGCGCTCTCGGGAGACCCCGTAGCCGCTTTCGGTGGAGTGGTGGCCTGCAATCGACCTATCGACATGGCTACCGCAGAAGAAATCAACAAGATGCATTATGACGCCGTCATCGCACCTGACTTCGCAGATGACGCGCTTGCTCTGTTGTCGCAGAAGAAGAGCCTTCGACTGGCGAAGGTTCCCTTCCCCACGAAAGAGGACAACACTCTCGAGTTTCGACACGTGCGCGGAGGATTCCTTGCGCAGACACGAGATTTTGTGGCAGAGGATGAAATGACTCCGAAGCAGGTATCGGCAAGAGCGGCAACGCAGTCCGAGCTTGAGGATATGGCGTTCGCATGGCGGGCAGTGAAGGCTATCAAGTCCAACGCCATCGCCATAGTGAAGGACTCGGTCTTGCTCGGAATGGGAGCAGGACAGCCTTCACGTGTTGAATCGGTCGCAATTGCACTCAAGAGAGCAGGAGAAAAGGCTGCTGGAGCCGTCATGGCAAGTGATGCGTTCTTCCCGTTCGCAGACGGTCCTGAACTGGCCCTCAACGCCGATGTGGCAGCATTTATTGAACCCGGCGGCTCGGTCAGAGACAATGAGGTCATCGAAGCGATTAATGCCAAGGGGGCTGCAATGGTCTTCACCGGCATGAGACATTTCAGACATTGATGCCGAACCAGCCACCAGGGAGGCACAGTACAACGCAATGGCACGAGCCGTACTTGTAGTAGATATGCTCCGCGGGTTTCTGGAGGAAGGGCACCCTCTATTCTCCGGTGTTCAAGCCCGCAGAATCATCCCCCATGTCCGACGTTTGATTGAGACCGAGGCCAAGCAGGGGGTCCACATCATCTGGGCCTGTGACAGCCACGCCCCTGACGACCCCGAGTTCGCGCAGTTCCCCCCTCACTGCATCCAGGGAACTGAAGAGGCTGAAATCGTGCCTGAACTCGGCGAGTTCTCAGGGACCACAATCACCAAACAGCATTTCAGCGCGTTTCTCGGAACGGGTCTCGATGAACTCCTGCATGAACTCAAAGTGGACACGCTGGTTGTGTGTGGTGTGTGCACTGACATCTGCGTACTGCACACTGTGGGCGATGCAAGAGACAGAGGCTACGTTGTGGAGGTGCCAGCCAGTTGTGTCGCTTCTTTCGACAGTAAGAATCACACATTCGCGCTTGACCACATGGAGAAGGTCCTTGGTGCCTCCATTACCTCGGAGACTGCTCTGCCCCCGAAGCCGCAGTGGGACATCCCCGAAAGCTGGCTCTCCGGAGACACCGCCGACGTGTACTTCCTGCGCACCGTGGACATTCTCAAGAAGGAAGGAATAAACCCTGTAGTGACCATGGAAGTGTTCCCCCGGCGCGACGGAATCCTCTGTGGCATCGAACAGGTGAAGACACTGCTGGCTGAAGTACTACCCAAGAAGGACGCCGAGGTATGGGCGCTTGAAGAGGGACAGTCATTCACCCAGAAGGAAGTCGTCCTCCGAATCACCGCCCCATATCAGAGCTTCGGCGTCTACGAAACCTGCTACCTCGGCATCATGGCACACTGCAGCGGCTGGGCAAGCGCCGCACGAGAATGCGTGGAGGCAGCCAGAGGAATGCCTGTATTGAGCTTTGGAGCACGCCACGTGCATCCCTCGGTAGTCTCAGTCATGGAGTACTCTGCCATCGTCGGGGGTTGCACCGGCTGCGCAAGCACCGCGGGAGCCCGCCTTGCTGGCACGAGTCCAATCGGCACTATCCCGCATGCACTCATCATCATGATGGGTTCCACGGTGAAGGCCACGCTCGCATTCGACAGAGAGATGCCACCGGATGTTCCGCGCATCGCGCTGGTTGATACATTTGAGGATGAAGTCAGGGAAAGCGTGGCAGTCGCCAAGGCGATGAAGGGTCGTCTCCATGGCGTTCGCCTCGACACGCCCTCGGAGAGGGGAAGGGTCACGGCTGACCTGGTAAAAGAAGTAAGAGCATGGCTGGACCTTGAAGGATTCAAGGATATCAGCATAGCCGTAAGCGGAGGTCTGGACCCAGAAAGAATACGCTACTTCCTCGCCGAAGGAGCACCCGTCGACACGTTTGCCGTCGGAAGCCATATCAGCCACGCGCAGCCACTGGACTTCACTGCCGACCTGCATGAAGTGGACGGCAGACCCATAGCCAAGAGAGGCAGAAAACCAGGACTGACGCCAAACCCCCGGCTCAAGAGGGTGCTATAGCCGGGACGGAGACCGCCGGGAAACCGGTCGTTTCTCAGCATGCCAGAGCCCTGCTGTCGCAGTTCCGTCCTCAATGCAGTACGGGCATCCTAGAGGAAGCCAGGGGAATACCCTCTTCTCAAGTTCATCCAACTCTTCACGGGAGTAGTGTCCGTGCAACCGCGACTTCTGCGCGCTCTGGAGGACTATGCAGCCGTGAGAGGAACGAATCTCTATAGCAGTTGAGTTCCCAATTGCGACGCATACTTACAGGCTGCGCGCCCGTTATAGTTATAGAACAAAGACGAACAGGATGGCCGGAGGTAGCAACGCGTGACATGGATTGATATTGCAGTACTCGCAACGATATGCATTCTTGCAGGATTCGGTTTCTGGAAGGGCATCGTCAGAGCCGTGATTGGGATTGCAGGTTTCCTCGGGGGATTGCTGCTGGCGGGAGCACTGTACAGGCCGCTTGCCGAAACAATCTGGCCATCAGGAGGAACAGGTTCGCTGATTGCAGCCTACGCCATCATCTTCTTCGCCACTCTCATAGTGGCTGCGATTGTCGCAGCTCTTTTGTCACGGGTAATCCACATGACAGTGCTAGGAGTTGTCGACCGCATCATAGGATTGATAGCAGGAGCATTTATCGCCGTAATGGGATGGGCTCTGCTTCTCGCATTGCTCGTTTCCCTGAGCCCGAGTACGGCAGAACTGGTGGCAGAATCGCCTCTTGCCCAAGCGCTCGTTGACTGGAGTCCAGCAGCGAGGAATCTGCTGCCCGACTCGAGCCATACGTTATGAGTGGCTCCCGCGCAGAAATCCTCCGCAGGGAGCCACCACGTCCTTCACTACGGCACTACTCGCCGAGTACGGCGTCCAACAACTTCTTGAGTTCCTTCTTGGGCTTCAGACCAACCAGTTGTTGCACCGGTTCGCCTCCCTTGAAGATCAACATCGTCGGAATCGCTGCAATGCCATACTTGGCCGCTATCATGCTGTTGTCTTCAACATTGACCTTGGCGAAGCCTATCTTGCCCTCATAATCTCTTGAGAGTTCCTCAATGACCGGGGCAGCCGCCAGACAAGGAGCGCACCACTGTGCCCAGAAATCCACAAGAACAGGGGTTTCCGACTCCAACACATCGGTCTTGAAACTGTCTTCTCCACTTATGGTCTGTACCATGCTATTCAACCTCCTCGATATCGGGTGACACACCCTCGCCAAGCACCAACCTGGCTCCACGCGTTGTGTATGCTGCTACTGTATCTTCGTGTTCGTCTCTCAACTCCGCGACCGCACGCAGGCTCCTCAGAACGTCCAACGGGGATGACCGGTACCTCTCAGCTCGTCCGTACCAGACCGGAGTATCCGTCTCAAGCAGTAGTCGCTCAGATGAAACCGCCCGAACAGCCCGCCTGTGCTCTTCATGATATTCGACGGCAGGTGTTGCAGACACGTAGTACCCGGCGTCCATTATACCCCGCAGCACACCGGCAAAACCAGTGAACCAGTGAAACACTGCTATCGGCATGCCCGCATCAGCAACAAGTCGAAAGGCATCGGTCCATGCGTAGCGACTATGAACGAGTACCGGCTTCCTGTGGCGTTTCGCCAGCGACAGCACTTCCCCCAGGACTTCGCTCTGCAATGCCTTCGGGACATCTGCAAGAGTCCGCTTGTGATAGTCAAGGCCAATCTCTCCAACCGCGCAGGCAATCCCAATATTGTCCTCAATGAACTTCAATTCTTGTGCAATCCGCGCTGAGTCGAAGCCAACGATGTCACATGGATGCAATCCGAGCGCGGGATGCACGAAGCCCTTGAATCGCTCGGCAATACGAAGCGTTTTCTCATTTGAAGACGCCTCAGTCCCAACCGCTATGACACCAACAACTCCGGCCTTGCGTGCCAGGTCCAGACAGGCTTCAAGATCTTCAACCTGGTCCAGATGGGCGTGTGTATCAAAGACCTCGTTCAATGTTCCTGTTCCTTTCTGATTCTTTCCTGCAATGCAAGTCCCTCGGCCGTTGGCCTGTATACGCACAATGCATTGTCGCCACCCATCTCGCGGACAATCATTCCTGAGCGAATGAGAACATTCAACATTGTTTCCCCGAAGTAGCCGGTAATCTGCAGATAGTGATCCGGAACCGGACGTTCGGTCCTACGATACCTCGCACATATCCGGCGCAGCAACCATTCCGGCTCCTCATCCAGACTGCGTTCCAACTCCTGCATCGCATCAGTCTGGTGTATTCTTTCCACGAATTCTTCGAATGCCGACATAGTTCCCCCTTGATTCAACACGCAGCAGGTCAGTTATTCTAGTCACTGCAGTCTGACACAGCAAACGAGTGGCCGATTGACACCTGTTTTCACCACTGCTAGTGTAGATGGAGAGAACCACGCAGGAAGAGACTATGACCAACTACGACAGGGAACTACTGAAAGGAAGTACCGAGGGACTGGTCCTGAGTGTAATCAGCAACGGGCCAACCTACGGGTACGAACTTATTCGAGAGTTGGAAGCACGTAGCAACGGGTACTTCCACTTCCGTGAGGGCACTCTCTATCCCGCACTCCACAAGATGGAGAAGGAAGGTCTCATTGAGGGGAAATGGCAGACTTTGCCGGGAGGGCAAGAACGCCGCTACTACTACATAACTCCTCTGGGTGCTGACATGCTCTCTCGCCGGCGAAGTGTCTGGAGCGAATTTTCTGCAGCGGTCAGGTCCGTCCTCAATGCCAAGACCGCCTGAACGGGGTACATGCGCAACACACTTAGTCGGTACGTATCCGCACTGACCGACAGCCTCAGAATCGATTCTCGCGTCCGTGATGCAATCGACAAAGAGATTCGAACCCATCTCGAAGACCACAGAAACGCTCTCATACGTAGTGGCCTTACTGAAGAAGAGGCCAATGACGCTGCAATCAATTCTTTTGGCGATGGCCGCCTCATTGCACATGACCTCCTGAATATTCACTCCAAGGGCAAGTGGCAGGATGCGTTTCTCACGGCGCTACCGCACATGGTCGTGGCCATGCTTCTCACAGCCTGTTTCCGCTATGGGGCCGTATGGGGCGCAGCATTTCTCCTGGCAACAGTCGTGGGAGTCTACCATCTCGTGTCCCGCAGGGCCCCATCGTGGTCCTTCAGCTGGCTGGGCTACTGTCTGCTCCCGTTCATGCTGCTTGCGCTTCTACTGCTGGATGTCACAAAGTGGTGGACCATCCTGGGAATCGCGTATATCCCTTGTGCAATCGTACTCATACTGTACGTCGTCAAACTGACGGCATCCAGAGATGTGCTCTACGTCTCTCTCATGCTCGCACCATGGGTGGTCATCTTTGCGTGGTGTACTGCAACAGACAGTCTGGTCAACCTACAGACAGGTAACGTGAACTCCTACGCGCTGCAGGACCATGCGCGTGACCTTGTGGGCAGCTTCGTCGTTCTCGCAATATCGAGCGTCGCATTCACGCGAATCGGGGCTCGATGGGGAAAGGCCCTCGCCCTCATCATCCCAATGGGATTCGTCTTCACATACGTGACACTGAGGTGCTGGACCAGCCTATCTTTGTGGGGATGGATTGCATCGGCGCTGGCACTGGTACTCATATCCGCGCCAACTTTGCGGGAGTTCAGAAGCTAGAAGGAAGTATCACGCCTCTTGCCACAGTCCCCCCTGCCTTGAGGTTCCCCTGGTATACGGCAGCCCCATGTGTTCGTATGCCAAACGCGTGGCTACCCGACCCCTGGGAGTCCTGTCCAGGAAGCCCAATTGCAGGAGGTAAGGTTCATAGACATCCGTGATGGTGTCAGCGTCTTCGCTGACTGAAGCGGCAATCGTATCAAGTCCTACCGGCCCCCCGTCGAACTTCTCCATGATTGCAAGGAGCAGCTTATGGTCGATTTCATCCAATCCGACAGAATCGATTTCCAGCCGAGCCAGCCCTTCCTGCGCCGTCTCCTCAGTGATCTTGCCTGCTGCAACAACCTGCGCATAATCACGCAATCTTCTTAACAGACGATTGGCTACGCGCGGGGTTCCTCTTGACCGCTTGGCCACCAGCATCAATCCTGCGTCGTCTGCGGGGATGTTCATGATGACTGCGGAGCGCTTCAGAATAAGGCGTATCGCCTCATCGTCGTAGAAGTCGAGGTGACAGGCGATTCCGAACCGGTCTCTCAAAGGAGGAGTCAGCAAAGCGTACCGCGTCGTTGCTCCGATAAGTGTAAAAGGGGGAAGTGTGAGTCTCAGCCCCCGCGCGCCGGGGCCTTTCCCGAGAAAGACATCGAAGACGAAATCTTCCATTGCGGGATACAGTTTCTCTTCAACCACCCTGCTCAGGCGGTGAACCTCATCGATAAATATGACGTCACCCTCCTGGAGATTGGTCAGCAAGGCAGCCAGATCACCGGGACGCTCAACCGCGGGGCCGGACGTCACCTTGATGCTGACTCCTAGTTCAGCTGCAACGATGTGCGCGAGCGTGGTCTTGCCAAGTCCTGGAGGTCCATGCAATACGACGTGGTCAAGACGCTCGCCGCGCTTCTGTGCGGCAGTAATCGCAATGCTGAGATGCTCCTTGACCTTGGACTGTCCGATGAAATCGGGAAGCCGTTGAGGACGCAGACTTAGTTCTGCAGGGACATCCTCAACGGCTGACGTTCCCGATATGACTCGATTTTCTTCTTCAGGCGCCTTTCGAACCATTCTGTCGCAGTTCGCAATTCAGCAGGAGTGCTTCACTCTTGTCACCCCAGCAGAAGGCTAAGCGGCTCATCATCTTCTTCGAGAGCCGGAGTCTCTTCCACGGGTGCTATCCGCGCAGTCTCCTGGCAAGGAATCAACTTGCCCAGAATCACGTTCTCCTTCAGGCCCCTGAGTCTATCCGTCTTACCCCTCAACCCCGCAGCAGCAAGGACTCTATTGGTCTCCTGGAATGACGCAGCCGACAGCCAGCTGTCCTTGTTGAGGCTGGCCCTGGTGATACCCAGCAGTACCGCCTGCGCAGTCGCCGGTTCACCGCCTTCCGCCAGAACCCTGGAGTTCACATCTTCATAGTCGAACCTATCAATAAGCTCTCCGGGTAGCAACTCCGTGTCTCCTGAGGAGATAATCTCAACTCGCCTCATCATCTGTCGTACGATAGTCGCAACGTGCTTGTCGTGAATAGTCACGCCCTGGGAGCAATACACCCTTTGAATCTCATCGATTATGTACTGCTGCGTGGCTTCCTTGCCCATGATTCGAAGAATCGAATGAGGGTTAATCACGCCTTCCGTCAGTTGCTGGCCGATGCTCACAGTATCACCTGTCTTCACGGTAAGGCGGGCTCCCACAGGAATTGGATACTCTCGTTCTTCCGTTTCCTGATACTGCACGCGCACCACATCACCATCAACTCGTGCCCGTCCAGACACGCGGGCAACACCATTCTGCTCACTCAAAGCGGTGGTAGGCGCCTTAGTCTCCGCGTCCTCAGCCTCGGCATTCACCGATGGCCGGAACAGCAGAGAGCCAACCTCCACAACCTGGCCCGGTTGAACCACGATCTCAGCACCGGCAGGCACATGGTACTCATCGTCGTAGGTAGTCGAGTTGCTGATCTTCACAATGCGGCCTTCTTCGGAATCGTTAACTGAAACGATGCCATCGATGCCGGAAAGCACAGAACGTCCCTTGGGAGTACGCGCTTCAAAGAGCTCCTCAACCCTTGGAAGACCAGTCGTGATGTCTGTTCCCACGACACCACCGGTATGGAACGTACGCAGAGTCAACTGCGTACCCGGTTCGCCGATACTCTGAGCCGCAATGACACCCACCGCGCTGCCTATCTTGCCAAGGCTGCGAGTCGCAAGGTCTCTCCCGTAGCAGTACTGGCAGATTCCAAACCGGCAACGGCACGTCAGAGATGAACGTACATAGACCTTCTCCACTCCTGACTCAACGATGAGGTGTGCCTTCTCCTCATCGATCTCCTGGTTGCGCTCCACGATTACCTCGCCGGTAGTCGGGTCTGCAACGGGACTTGCCGCCAGGTATCCGAGCATGCGCTCACTGAACGGAGGAAGATTGCCTCCACTGTTCGAGCGTTCAAGCCACACGCCTTCCGTCGTCCCACAATCAACTTCGGTCACAATGACATCCTGTGACACGTCAACCAGACGCCGTGTCAGGTATCCGCTGTCTGAGGTCCTCAGAGCGGTGTCCGCAAGTCCCTTACGAGCACCATGGGTAGAGATGAAGTACTCCATCGGAGAGAGTCCTTCACGGAAACTCGCTTTGATGGGGAAGTCGATAATCTTTCCCGAAGGATCGGTCATCAACCCTCTCATACCGGCCATCTGCCTGATCTGAGAGATGTTACCTCTCGCCCCTGACGTGGCCATCATGTAGATGGGGCCGTGACGGTCGAGAGAGTTCGACACGTCTTCCAGAATCTTGTCTGTGGCTTCCATCCAGACTCGCACGACATTCTCATACCGCTCATCTTCGGTAATGAATCCATGCGCATACTGGTCTTCAATCACTCCGACCTGCTGGTCGGCATCTCCCAGGATCTCACCCTTGTGAGGTGGCACCTCGATGTCGCTCATGGAGATGGACACGCCAGACTTGGTTGCATACGTGAAGCCAAGCTCCTTCAGATTGTCCAGAACCGCAGCAGTGGCTTCGTGGCCAACCACGCGGACACAATCAGACACGAGCATCCGCACTGCGGACTTGTTCATCGTCTTGTTCTGGAATCGCATCTCAGGAGGCAATGCATCATTGAAAATGATTCTGCCGACCGTCGTCTGTAGTCTCTGCCCTTCAGTCCGTACCTCAATCTCAGAGCCCAGTTCGATGATGCCGGAATCATAGGCAAGCCTCGCATCATCAAAACTGCTGAAGAGCTTCCCCTCCCCCTTGCTGCGAGTCTTTGGAATCGTCAGGTAGTACAGACCAGTCACCATATCCAGCGTGGGAGCAGCGACGGGCATGCCATTACTGGGAAGAAGCATGTTGTAGACGCTGAGCATTCGCTCTCGAGCCTCACGTACCGCTACTTTTGACAGGGGGACATGCACGGCCATCTGGTCGCCATCGAAGTCCGCGTTGAATGCAGAGCACACCAGGGGATGCAACTGGAAGGCATCACCATCGATGAGGACGGGTTCAAATGCCTGGATACTGAGTCGATGCAACGTTGGCGCACGATTGAGCATAACGGGACGCTCTTTCACCACGTCCTGGAGGAGGTCCCAGACCTCGGGTCTGGCCTTCTCAACCTGGCGGCGTGCAACTTTCACGTTGTTCGCGTAGCCTTTCTCCATCAGCTTGTGCATAACGAAAGGCTTGAACAGCTCAAGCGCAACCCTTCGTGGAAGTCCGCACTGGTGCAGCTTCAATTCAGGCCCGACCACGATGACCGAACGGCCACTGTAGTCAACACGTTTACCCAGGAGGTTCTGACGGAATCTACCCTGCTTGCCGGCAAGCATAGCCGAAAGCGATTTCAGCGCATGGTTGTTACCTGTCGTCACGACACGGCCACGTCGGCCATTGTCGATAAGTGCATCCACCGCCTCCTGAAGCATGCGCTTCTCATTCCTGATAATCGCCTCAGGAGCACCCAGGTTCATGAGGCGGCGAAGCCGGTTGTTCCGGTTGATAACTCTCCTGTAGAGGTCATTCAGGTCACTGATGACGAACCGTCCGCCGTCCAACTGGACAACAGGACGCAATGATGGGGGCAGGACCGGCAACACGTTCAGTATCATCCACTCCGGTCTGTTGCCACTCTCCTTCAGGGCCTCGATGAGCTGCAGCTTCTTGCTCAGCTTATCGTGCTGCTGCCGTGAGGCAGTGTGTATGTTCTCAAGAATCTGTTCATGAACGTGGTCGATGTCAAGGTCTCTCAACACGTCGAGTGCCGCTTCCGCGCCCATGCCCGCCTGGAACAAACCACCGTAGTTGTCCTTAAGGTCGCGATACTCTTCTTCTGTGAGCAACTTGAGGAACTTCAGATTACGCAGTTTGTCTGCTTCGTCACTCTCCCCCCGCTCCTCAAGGTCAGCAATCTTCGCCTCGACACCCTCCTCATCTACTGAGGTCACAAGGTATCGTGCGAAGTAGATGACGGACTCAAGATTCTTGGGTGAGAGATCCAGGAGAATCCCGAGCCAGCACGGAACCAGCTTGGCGAACCATATATGCGTCACCGGCGCAGCCAGTTCGATATGGCCCATCCGCTCCCGCCGCACGCTCGAGTGCGCAACCTCAACACCGCACTTGTCGCAGATGACGCCCTTGTAGCGGATCTTCTTGTACTTGCCGCAATGGCACTCATAGTCCTTGACGGGACCGAAGATTCGCTCGCAGAAGAGCCCATCACGCTCGGGCTTCAACGTCCGATAGTTTATTGTCTCCGCCTTGGTCACCTCACCATGAGACCAGCTTCGGATCTGTTCCGGTGAGGCGAGGCTTATCTGAATCGCGCTTATGTCGTCAAACTGAACCATTATTTATGGACCTCTCTCTACAGTTTCACCTTAAGACGTGGCTTCATCTCACCCGTAATGCTTATCTTTTCTTCTTCTTCATTCAGCAGTTCGACTGAGAATCCAAGAGCACGGAGTTCCATGAAGAGCACCTTGCATGCTTCAGGGATACTCGGACTCTGAACGTCCTCGTTCTTGATGATTGACTCGTACGCCCTGGCACGTCCGACGATGTCGTCTGACTTCACCGTGAGCATCTCCTGCAACGTGTGAGCGGCGCCATAGCCTTCAAGCGCCCACACTTCCATCTCGCCGAAACGCTGACCACCAAACTGAGCCTTACCACCGAGCGGCTGCTGGGTGATGAGTGAGTATGGTCCGGTGGAACGGGCATGCACCTTATCTTCAACAAGATGGATGAGTTTCATCATGTACACGCCGCCTATGGTAATGGGCTGGTCAAACGTCTCACCCGTCTTGCCATCACGAACAAGCATCTTCCCGAACGTCGGAGGCAATTGGCGCTTGTCCTCATAGGTCTTCTGGACAAGTTTGGCCAGTTCATCCTCATGACGACCTCGGCCATTGATTCCGAAGTCCTCGAGCCAGAGGCACAACGCCGCTTGCTTCGCAAGCCCCACACGCTTGGTATCCATGATTTCCAGCGGATCAAACCCTTTTTCGCTAAGCCACGCACCCAGTTTCTCCAGGTCGGCTGCCATGGCGATTTTCGGATTGATGTTGACGGCTTCCGCACGCCATGCCATCCAGACCCGGCAGAGTTCATCCTCTATCTCAGCCGTGTTTGCGCCACCGAAGATGGGCGTTATCGCCCTGTAGCCAAACACTCTTCCAGCCCAACCAAGATGAGACTCAAGGACCTGGCCGATATTCATTCGTGACGGAACCCCGTGAGGATTCAGAACGATGTCAACCGGAGAACCATCGGGCAGAAACGGCATATCCTCTTCAGGAAGAACAATCGATACCACACCCTTATTGCCGTGCCGTCCAGACATTTTGTCGCCGATGGACAGCTTCCGCCTCTGCACAATCCAGACACGAACGAGTCGATTCACTCCGGCAGGCAATTCGTCGTGATTCTCACGGGAGAAGATTCTCATGGAGAGCACGCGCCCGCGGGCACCAGGAGGAAGGCGAAGAGAACTGTCCTTCACGTCACGGACCTTCTCACCAAAGATAGCCCTCAGCAGCTTCTCTTCTGTGGACGGCTCTGTCTCTCCCTTCGGTGTTATCTTGCCAACCAGAATGTCTCCGGCCTTCAACTCGGCGCCGATGCGCACGATGCCGTCCTCATCCAGGTTGCCCAGGCTGTCCTCACTAACATTCGGAATGTCGCGGGTAATCTCCTCAGGGCCAAGCTTGGTATTGCGCTCCTGAGTCTCGTACTTCTCTATGTGAATCGATGTATAGACATCATCTTTGACTATGCGCTCGCTGATGATAATCGCGTCCTCGTAGTTATAGCCTCTCCAGCTCATGAACGCGCACACAACATTGCGGCCAAGAGCGAGTTGTCCTCCCTGTATGGAGGAGCTATCCACCAGGATCTGCCCCTTCTTCACGGCGTCACCCTTCCGGACGATTGGCCGCTGGTCTATGCATGTCCCCTGGTTGGTCCGAACGAATCTGTCCAGCGGGTACGAACGCAAGTCACTCTTCTCATCCAATATCACTATCTCTGAGCCGGTGACCGACGTCACAACGCCATCGCTCGCAGCAAACAGGGCCTGCCCGCTATAGCGCGCAACTTCACCTTCCATGCCGGTAGACACCAGAGGCGCCTCGGGACGAAGCAACGGAACACCCTGGCGTTGCATGTTTGAACCCATCAACGCCCTGTTCGCATCGTCATGCTCAAGGAAGGGAATCAAGGCTGCAGACACACTGAAAATCTGCTTGGGTGAGACATCCATCAAGTCGACATTAGCATTGGACTCGCGGAAGTACCGCGCACCCCGCTTCACATCAACCCTCTCGTCAATGAACTCGCTGCGACCATTCAATTTGACGTTCGCTTCCGCGATGCTGTATTGCTCTTCCTCGTCAGCCGTCAGGTTGATGACATCAGGTGCAACGTAGGAAGCTATCTTGATGTTCTGTGCAGGAAGGCCTGCAACGACGCGCGCCACACCTTCGGTCATGCGCACGCCGGCTTTTGCGATGACGGTACCATCCTCTGAGACTATGTTCTCTCTCGGACTTCGCCCCACAAGTGATTGCGAATCATTGGCGAGTTCATGCACAACCTTGCGATATGGAGTCTCCACGAACCCGTACTTGTTGATGGATGCATACGTCGCGAGAGAGCCAATCAGTCCAATGTTGGGACCTTCAGGCGTCTCGATAGGACATATTCTGCCGTAGTGGGAATGGTGCACATCTCTGACTTCAAAACCGGCTCGTTCACGAGACAATCCGCCAGGCCCCATGGCCGAGAGGCGCCTCTTGTGCGTCAATTCAGCAAGAGGATTGGTCTGGTCCATGAACTGGGACAACTGTGACCGTCCGAAGAATTCCTTGATTGCAGCCGTCACAGGCCGAATGTTGATGAGCGCGGAGGGCGTTGCCGCCTCAGAACCCAGGATACTCATCCGTTCCTTGACCGCTCTCTCCAGACGAATGATGCCAACTCGGAACTGATTCTGAAGCAGGAAACCCACTCCCTGCGCACGCCGATTGCCCAGATGGTCGATATCATCCGGCGTCTCCTTGCCGTTGTTCAGCAGGATTATGTGCCGTACGATCTGGGTGAGGTCGTCAGGGGTGAGTCCCAGATACTCGGTTGGCACTTCAACACCAAGCTTCTTATTCAGCTTGTAGCGGCCAACTTCTCCAAGGCTATAGCGACGAGGATTGAACAGGAAGTTATTCAACAGCGTCTTTGCACTATTGAGACTCGGCGGTTCACCGGAAGACAACTTCCTGTAGATGTCCACCAGGGCATCAGCCTGATTGTGGATGAGTGAGTCGCGCCCGATTGTCGAGGCCATGTACTGATGGTCCATGACCGTGTCGACATCAGAAAACAGCGCGTACAATTCCTCGTCGGAACTGTGCCCCACTGCTCTCAAGAGCGTGCTCGCAGTCATCTTGCGCTTGCCACTGACCCGAACAGAAATCACGTTGCGACTTGACGTGTCAAAGTCCAGCCACGCACCCCGCTCAGCAACCAGCTTGGCAAACCCAAGTTGACGGCCACTTATCGGGTCACGCGCGCGAGTGAAATAGACCCCTGGGAAACGAGTGAGCTGACTGACAACAACACGCTCAGCTCCAGAGATGACGAATGTTCCTTTATCCGTCATCAGGGGGAAGTCTCCGAAGAAGAGCTTCTCTTCCTTGATTTCGCCCGTCTCTTTGATGAGAAGCCGCACCTGGACCCGCAAGGGAGCCGAGAACGTCATCCCTCGTGCCAGGCACTCTTCAACCGAGTGCTTCGGCTCATCGAACTCGAAGTCCACAAAATGCAGTTCGAGTCTGTTCCGGGTGTAGTCCTTTATCGGTGAGACTTCTTCAAAAAGGCGCCGAATCCCTTCTTCTTGAAACCATCGAAAGGAATCGATCTGGACCATGACAAGGTTGGGAACCTCGACAACCTCAGGGTGCTTCGCGAAGGAACGCACGACAGGGGACGAGGACATAGAAGACACAGACATAGCACACTCCTACAACACACGTAGTCTTACGAAAATAGTCACTCTCAAACGCACGATAAGGAGGGAATCAACGAAAAGGTGAGGCAAAACGAAGCAATATCATGCCGCAAACCGCAATAATAGCATCGAGGAAAATCATTGTCAATTCTCCGACTCCCCGTGGAAGGCTATTCAGTCTGGCTGACAGGACAACAATATCATGCGGTTACATGACTCCGCGCACATGAGAATACCACGGATAGACAGGTACTTTCTTGATGGAAACGGGAGAAGCAGGTCCGTGAGCCGACAAGGAGAACAACGGACATCGAAAGAGGCAACTGGAACGCTGAGAAAATCACCCTCGATGGAGTACGAGACTGCCACTAAACGGCATTGCCCCACCGGAACCCACCTTCTATTCAGTCCCGATAGTCCTCCGCGCACGGTCACGCAGCTCGTACAACGTGCCGATCGCTTCCAACGGTGTCATGGAATCAACATCAACTTTCGCCATGTCTTCGGTCAATTCGCGGTCCGCTCCAAACAGACTCATCTGCGCACCTGTCTCGACCTTCGCACCACTCATCGATGTGGTCCGCCCACGACTCGACACTTCCAGTGTATCCAGGACATCCTGTGCGCGGGAGACGACAGCTCGCGGCAGTCCCGCAAGTTTCGCAACATGGATGCCGTAGCTCTTATCGGCACCTCCCGACGCGATTCTATGAAGCAGTCTCACCTTCCCCTGTTCCTCAACAACCGCCACATTGAAGTTCTTGACGCGCGGGAGACGTTCCGCCAGTTGCACAAGCTCGTGATAGTGTGTTGCAAACACTGTCCTGGCACCGAGAGAGGGGTGATTGTGGATGTATTCAGCCACAGCCCACGCGATTGAGATACCATCGTAGGTACTGGTACCACGACCAATCTCGTCAAGAACAAGGAGAGACCGCGGACCTGCATGATGGAGGATATTGGCAGTCTCGATCATCTCCACCATGAACGTCGATTGACCCGATGCCAGGTCTTCCTGAGCACCCACCCGGGTGAAGATGCGGTCAACAAGACCGACCCTGGCGCTGGTGGCCGGAACGAAACTGCCTATCTGCGCCATGAGGACAATCAGGGCTACCTGCCGCAGGTACGTGGACTTCCCCGCCATGTTCGGCCCTGTCAGGATGACGATTTGACTATCTTCGTCCGAAAGGAACGTGTCATTCGGCACGAACTCCCCGCTCTCAAGACGTGCCTCGACAATCGGATGGCGCCCCCAGCGTATGTCCAGCACCGTTCCTTCATCCAATTCCGGTCGCACGTAACCGCGACGTACGGCAACCTCGGCGAGGCTACAGGACACATCGGTGACAGCCACTGCGCGAGCCACCGATAGTATGGACTCAGAGTATCCGGCAACCTGTTCACACAACTGGCGAAAGACCGACTCCTCCAGTTCGGAGATGCGCTCGCCTGCACTCAACACGAGTGCTTCATATTCCTTCAACTCAGGCGTATAGAAACGCTCGGCATCGGATAGCGTTTGTTTTCTCACGTAGTCATCAGGGACAGCTTGCAGATTCGCCCGCGAGACCTCGATGTAGTAGCCAAACACCCGGTTGTAGCCGACCTTGAGGGACTTGATGCCGGTTCTCTCACGTTCGCGCTGCTCGAGGTCCGCAAGGTACTTGCGGGCGTCGCGGGACTTACTGCGAACCTCATCGAGTTCTCTGGAGAATCCTTCACGAATGACACCGCCATGTTCCAACGTGCCAGGTTCGTCATCCAGGGCTGCGTTAAGGAGTGAGACAACATCCGGCACCGGCACCAGACATTCCCTCTGAGACGGGGGACCATCACCCACCGCATCACGTAGCACCGGGATAGCTGCCAGACCCGCGCGAAGTCCCGCCAGCTCTCGTGGCGTCGTCCTCCCGGATACAATCCTGTTCTGGAGTCTCTCAAGGTCCGCAATCTTCGAAAGCACTCCGCGTGCTTCCCGCCGTGCAATCGTATCTCCGAAGAACCAGTCAACCAGGGCCTGGCGTTCGCTCAATGCAGCTATGTCAACCAGGGGAGCCCCAAGCCGTGTTCGCAGAAGCCGTCCTCCCATGGGCGTCTTCGTCTCATCAAGTATCGAAAGGAGAGAGACTTCAGCCGTCCCCCAACGTCCCCCTTCGAACAGTTCCAGGTTGCGCTTGGTTTGCCCGTCCAGTGTCATATAGGACTCCGTCGAATACGTGGACAGCGCAATCAACTGTCTCAGCGACTCCTTCTGGGTTTCCTGCAGGTAATGCACCAGCGCTCCTGCAGCCCGTATCGCACGCGGCAACCGCGCACAGCCGAACCCTTCAAGGGTTGCAACCTCAAAATGCTCGAGTAGCAGTCGTTCAGAGACGTCGTACTCGTACCAGTAGTCATCCAGCTTCGTCACCGGCCGCGCCCGTTCGTTGACCCATTCACCACTCGCCTG
Organism: Dehalococcoidia bacterium; assembly: GCA_016930935.1. Taxonomy (GTDB): domain Bacteria; phylum Chloroflexota; class Dehalococcoidia; order GIF9; family AB-539-J10; genus SKVJ01. Next base: position 50,845 of record JAFGFT010000003.1, read on the forward strand.
TACAAGAGACTCCGCAGGATTCAGCCGTTCCATCTCGCATTCGAGCTGGTCGATTGGCATCTCGGTGACCGCACACTCACCCGTGCTGACGTCGGCATACGCAAGCCCTGCCCGCTCGTGGTCGATGTAGACGCTCACAAGATAGTTGTTCGATTTCGCCTTCAGCAGAAACGGCTCCACAACCGTGCCAGGGGTGACCACACGGACGACATCGCGCTCGACGAGACCGTTCCCGGGCGGCGTCAATTGTTCACACACCGCAACTTTGTATCCCCTTGTGATGAGCCGACCGAGATATCCATCCAACGCATGATGCGGAATCCCCGCCATGGGTACATTGTTGCCCTTGCCCATTTCCCGTGCAGTAAGGACGATATCGAGTTCCCGGGAGCCGATGCGCGCATCTTCATCAAACATCTCGTAGAAATCACCGAGGCGAAAGAAGACGATAGCTCCGGGATGCTTCTGCTTGACACGAAGGTATTGCCGCCTCAAAGGAGTCACTGTCATCGACGATATTGTAACCTGTCGGAGCTCTTTTGAAACGGCATCGCAGGACTGCTATGATGCCGAGAGAGGCGAACTTCCATATGAGACGCACAAAGAAAGAAGAGATATACGTTCAGATAGACACTGAGACCGGGGACGAGCCCGAGAAGGCATGGTTTGAGAGCCTCGCCCGAGACACGCTTGCCGCAGAAAACGTCGCTCCTCCCTACGAGGTGAGCGTCGTTATTTCAGACGAGGACACCGTCCATGAAATGAATCGGCACTATCGCAATGTGGACTCCCCGACAGACGTCATATCTTTCTACACTCAAACGCCTGCAGAAACCGCATTCGTACTACCCGAAGACGGCGTACAACACCTGGGAGACATCGTCATTTCCTTCCCGCAAGCCGTCGAACAGGCACAAGAACAGGGACACAGTGTGAAGAAGGAGTTGACGCTCCTCACCATCCACGGACTGCTGCACCTGCTGGAGTACGACCATGAAGAGCCGGACGACGCGGTAAGAATGAGAGGTAGAGAAGCAATACTTCTGGAGCAGTTCAAGGGCTACTACTGCGACTGAGATGGCAGGCACCGGCGGTTTTGCTGGATAGGATACAAAAAGCATTTCCCGAGACAGGCCCGGGCGGGCTGTTGGAATACAGCAGTGGTGTGGAGGTGAATGATGGCCAAGTTCGTGATGCTCACAACACTCACCGACGAGGGAAGGAAGACTCTCATGGACAAGCCTGAGAGGCTTCAAGAAGTCAACAAGGAAGTGGAGTCCATGGGCGCGAAAGTCCTCGCGCAGTACGCACTTCTCGGCCCCTACGACTTCATAAGCGTGCTGGAGGCTCCAAGCAACGAGGATGTCTCCCGCATCGCCTTCTCGCTCGGCGCACGAGGCACACTGCAACCAGTCACGTTGGCGGCAATAGAGGTTGATGAACTGATACGCAAACTGAAGAGCTGACGCGCATTCAAGCCTGCGCATGGATTCTTCGCGCCCGCCCGGGCACCGAACACGGAGGGAGACCGTAGAGAAGCGCCAATTGCTTCAGAGACTGACTCGCCGGGGATTGACCCTGGACTTCTCTGCAACCACGATGGCCTGGATTGCCCGCACAACGTTGTCGATGCCGTCCTGCTGATTCGTCAGTACGTAGTCGAACAGAGGCATCTGTTCATATTCCCAGGCAGCCTTGCCCAGGCGAACGTTGAGCTCTGAAGCTGTCTCACTGTCGCGATGCCTGAGCCTCTGTTCCAGCTCAACCATGGAGGGAGGCCGAATGAAGATAAGCACCGCTTCAGGCACCGCGCGACGAATAGAAGCGGCTCCCTGCACATCCACCTTCACCACAACGTCTCTGCCGGACTTCATGGCATCCTGCACCGCGTAGAGCGGGACGCCATAGTAGTTGTCATAGACCTTCGCCCATTCCAGCAACTGCCCGTCCGCTATCATCTGCTGAAACGTGTCCGTAGTCACGAAATGGTAGTGAGTCCCATTCACTTCGGTCTCGCGCCGCTTCCTGGTCGTCGCAGTGACAACATGGGAGAAAGGAATCTTCAGTTCTTTCATACGGTCGATGACCGCGTCTTTTCCAGCACCGGAGGCCCCTGACACAACCAACAGTAGTGCCGGAGCATTGTCGAATTGTACTTCGTCGAGACTCATAGCTACATGCAGCCTGAAAACACCAGTTCGTCACGAGTAACAGCGTTTCGCATTATACCATGCGTTGGCCATGACGAGACCTGACACGGATGAAGGTCCACGCCAGTGGAATCGCCACGCTGAGGCCCATCCCTATCAGGGACAACTCGGACTTCAACGGGAAATCAGGTCCGGGAATGGCTCCGCACAATCCCAGCGCACCCCCGACACACATGCCGGTCAGGGCAGCAGAACCCGACGGCCGCAGGCTCCCGCCGAACAGGCCCAACAACACAGGCCCAACGATGCCAGAGGTAAATACCGAATAGGCAAACAGCAGAGATGCGATAACACCTCTAAGTGTCAGCGCGAGAACCAGAGACAAAAGTCCGACTCCTATCACACTTGCGCGCGCCACCATGACTGCGCGGGCGTCATCAACTTTCCAGATACGTCCCAGGACGTCATCAGCAAGCACAACGCCCTGCCCCAGGAGAATTGTGTCTGCGGAAGACATGAGTGCGGCAAGCAGACCGGCGAACACCACCGCAGCCACTCCGGACGGAAATGCATTGGCAGCCAACCAAGGGAGCGCCTCTTCTGCAACTATGCCGGGAGCAAGAACCCTGGCAGCCAATCCCATGAGCCCGACGAGAAATGCCACGGGAACGCCCACCGCCGCAGCCCACAGTGCGGCTCTTCTAGCAGTCACGGCATCGCGTGCCGAGAAGACCCTTGTATAGATGTCAGGACCCACGACATACACTGCACCGACGAGCACACACATCGTTGCCAGGTCAGACCAGCCAAAGTCTGCGCTGACAGGAAAGGAGAGGCTCCCGGGAGGCAACGATTCGAGCAAGCCGCCGGAACCACTGAAGCCCGAAACAAGAAAGACCGCTCCCACCGAAAGTCCAAGCACAATCATCAGGGCCTGGGCAAGGTCCGTCCTGATGATGGCGGACTGTCCCCCCACAACGGCGTACACGATAATGACAATGCTGAACACTGTCATCCAGAGCCATGGACTTCCCGTGCCCATGGCGCCGACCACACGGGACGCGGCAACTATCTGACCACTCAGGACTCCGGTCCAAGCCACAACGATGAGCAATGCCGCCACAGTGGCCACTCGCCTTCCATACAGCCGCTCAATAAGACCGGGAAGCGTATACACATCGAACCTTCGTATCCTCGGGACTACGGCAACCGCAAGGACCGCGAGGCCTATCGAGCCAACAAGGCTCCACCATATCCCTGAGAGCCCTCGCTGATAGACGAGTCCGGCCACTCCTATGGTAGCTGAGCCGCCGACCACAGTGGCGAGAAGGGAGCCGCCGATGCTTCGGACCGAGCCCCTCCGTCCCGCAACGAAGAAAGAAGCACGTGACCCTGCCGAATGGCGAGCAGACAATCCCACGCACATGAGCAGTGCCATACTGGCAACTACCACCCATGTCATCTATTGCGCCTCATGCCTGCAATCCCCCGCCACAATCTCACGTATCTCTCCGTTCGGTTGCCGAAGCATCAGCGTGCCCATGCTGCTGATATCCATTGCCACTCCACGTACCGGTGCGCCGGCACTGATGATAGAGACTTCACGCCCGAGGGTCACTGCCCATCGGCGCCACTCATCAAGAATCGACGGCTCTTCAAGGTGCTCAATCCGGGCAAAGATGCCTTCAACAATACTTCTCACAAGGAGTACCCGGTCCACAGGAGCACCTGAAGCCTCAGCAAGTGATACGGCTCCCTGCTGTAGTTCCCCAACAGGAGTGTTGGCGTTAAGTCCGATACCAATATTTACGTAGCGCACAGCATCGCTCTCTGCCTCCATCTCCGCGAGGATTCCGCACACCTTTCTATCCTCAATAAGCACGTCATTCGGCCATTTCACTTGTGCCGGCAATCCGAGAAGCGTGTGGATTGCCTCTGCAACGGCGACAGACGCCATGAGACTGATGCGCGGCGCAAGAACCGGGGCAATTGAGGGTCGCGTCACAAGCGTCATGTATATGCCCCCCGGAGGCGACATCCAACTACGGTCCAACCTCCCTCTGCCGGACGACTGTTGTTCTGCGAGCACAAGCGTGCCAGCTTCCGCACCGCTCCGAGCCAGAGTCCGCGCAACTCCCATCGTCGATTCCACCGACTCGAAGTGGCGTACCAGAGACTCCCAGCCGGGAAACTCGCCAGGCAAAAGCGCATCGGGAGCCGATTCGAGCCTGTATCCTCGAGAGGACGCTGCAATGACATAGCCCTGCTTTCTGAGTTCCTGAACCTGCTTCCAGACAGCGACCCGTGAGATACCGAGTTCACCACTGATGACTTCGCCTGATATGTCACCCGTGTGATTTCTGAGAGCCCGCAATACAGAGTACCTCATTGTTAACCTCCAGCATGACGCAGGTTAACCAGCGCGCATCTGTCTGTCAATCCGCTCGCGGGGAATATCCACAGACACCACGATTGCGAATGGACAAACGCCCGTGCAAACAGGTATCATTTGCGTCTCTCACTATGGAAATCACGCGGTCCGGACATTCCACCATAGCCCTCAGGGGCAAAGAAGTGACGCTGGTCATCGACCCGTGTCCTCCCAGCTACGGATGTGTCGCAAAATGGAGCACGCCGAACGCAGTCCTGGTCAGTCATGACCACCCCGGACACTCCTTCACGGACAACATCACCGACACTTGTCGCATCTTCCGGGGGCCGGGCGAATACGAGATAGGCGGGGCGTTCATCACCGGGCTGAGTTCGTATCATGATGATGAGAATGGTGCCGTCCGTGGCAAGAACACGGTCTTCGTCATAGAGATGGAGGGGCTGACAATCTGCCATGTAGGCGACCTCGGGCATCCGTTGTCCGGTTCGTTGGCAAGGGGAGTAGGCAAGGTAGACATCCTGTGTCTGCCCGTGGGAGACGTGACAACGCTCAGTGTCTCGTCAGCCCGCGCACTGGCTCTCTCAGTTGAGGCACGCTACATCCTGCCGATGCACTACCGAACAGACGCCGCGAGGTCTGAACTTGAACCCGTCGACACCTTCCTTACGACAATGGGAGTTCCACAGGCAGAGTCCAAACCAAAACTCATGGTGACCGCCACCAGTCTGCCGATGAGTCCGCAAGTCGTCGTTCTCACGTGTGAGTCCCGCGCAGCGTAGCAACAGACCTCAACGGTTTCCCTTGCCCCTGACCTTTGACAACGCCACTCGGCCTCCCTACAATTGCCGCACTCATGAGTCTCGCATCACGTCTCTATCAACTACAAGAGACAGACTCGCAACTTCGCGAGAAGCGCCGCATCCTCAAGGACACTATCCACAGACTGCAGACCAACGAAGAGTTGTCGCGCGCCGAGGCCGAACTCGCGTCGGAGGACGAGAATCTGCAGCAGGCTCAAAAGCAACAGCGAAAGCTTGAGTGGGAAGTAGACGACTACACAGCCAAGATAGCGGACATAAACGGCAGGCTGTTCGGCGGCAAGGTGACCAACCCCAAGGAGTTGATGGCCCTGGAGCAGGACGTCCGGGGACTGAAGAAGCACCTTTCTGAGAAAGAAGAGGCACTGCTCGATGCCATGGGTGTCTCCGAAGACCTGGATTCACACGTCAGTTCTCTGCGAGCAAACGTCGAGACGATAAAGACTGCATGGAACCACCAGTCCCAGGATTTGATTGCTCTCAAGAGCGACACGGAAGCGGACATTGCCCGTCTCACAGAGATGCGCGCTACGACCCGGGATGCCATAGAAAGTGGCGTACTACTCTCCTACGATCAGCTCTCCCAGTCGAAGGGGGTTGCCGTCATCAAGGTGGAGCGAGGTCGCTGCAAGGGATGCAACATGCAACTTCCAACCGGTCAGTGGCAGAGAGCACGAGCCGGAGAGGTCATTCACTGTAGTAGTTGCGGCCGAATACTCTACGTTGAGTAGGATGTCCAGTTGACCGTTCTTCCACTATCGGAATAGACTCTGTCGTGGGCTGGTAGACCGGGTGGTTGCCGCGCGTCCATGACGCGGGGAGGAAAGTCCGAGCTCCACCGGACAGGGTGCTGGGTAACGCCCAGGAGGGGTAACCCTACGGAAAGTGCCACAGAAACATACCGCTTGCATCCGCAAGCAAGGGTGAAATGGCGAGGTAAGAGCTCACCGACAGCCGTGAAACCGGCTGGGCGGGCAAACCCCACCCGGAGCAAGACCGAATAGAGGGGCAGACCATTCATTTGTGGCCATGTGCCATGGGCGAATGGACTACAGCGTCCGGCTGAGACCCCCGGGTTGGTTGCTTGACCCTGGCGGCAACGCCAGGGCTAGATGGATGACCACCGCTCTCTTCGGAGGGTACAGAACTCGGCTTACAGGTCTACCAGCCCTTCACCCGTTGCCTCACGCCTGAAGGCAACCGATGCATAGCCCACCACTCGGGAGTAGTCTCCGGTCGCATCTCCACTCGTCGCATACTTCAGCAACTCAGCTCTTGTCGCGCCAAGCTTTCGCGACGCATGCATGACGGCAGCCACAGGCCCGTAGCCACACATGGTGCAGGACTCCGAACTGAGCCGCCGGTACATCTCCGCACTATCAAACGCCTCAACCGCGGCGACTATGTTCATGTCCTTCTGAGATGCCGATTCAAGCGGCTCGTAGTGTGTCAGGTCAGTACTCGCGATGATGACCACGTTACCCTTCACTTGTGCCAGGGCATCCCCGAGCTCCCGTGCTACTCCGGCATCTTGTGCGAGCATCGCGACAGGCACAATCTTCACGGAATCGCCATACAGGTGCTGAAGCCAGGGTATCTGCACCTCCACACTGTGCTCATAGATGTGAGCCGATTCACCGGCCCGCACGACGCCGCCAATCAACATGTTCGCCACGTCCTCATCCACCCTGGCCTTTCCAAGAGGGGTAGCCCACGCTCCGGATGACCACACTGAGACCGGTGTCCCATAGCCTGTATGGTTCGGCCCAACGATAATTGCAGTGTCCACTCTCCCGTCATGGGCGAGTGCGTTATAGGCGTGGGCCGCAACCGGCCCTGAGGCCATGTAGCCTGCGTGCGGAGCAACCAGACCCACTATGTTCCTGGGGCCGGACTCGTTGACCTCAGGTACGCCTCCCGGTCCATATTTGTGTCCGTAGCACCACTCAATCTGCTCAATCACACCGTCTCTGGTTGAGGCATAGAAAGTCCCCGAGACAGCAGGCATTCTGATATTCATGATGGTTGTTCCTCTACTGATGGCGCGACGTCATCCACTTCTTCTTCCGCCTCTTCATTACCCTTTCCTGCAACCGCCCGAGCCTGATCCCGAAGCCACCGTTGCATCTCGTCCAACGCAGGCGGGACCACGCTGAAGACCTCGATATCCTGAGGAAACTGGAGTCTGTGCCCCTCTCTTACAAACAGAATACCACTCTCATCGTCGCCGAGCGTGGAGTCGATCACCTGCACCGCATGCTCATTCCGCTTCTTCGAAGCCTGTGAATAGAGGTCACTCACCAGGTCCGCAACTTTCCTGCTCGCGAAGCCAAGCATCATGAACCTTTCCCAATCATTCAACTCGGAGGCAAGCTCCTGCTCCTCAAGAGCCTCGAGCACGGCCCCTTCCGCACAACGACGGCTGACCAGGCGATGACTGAACTGATTCAGTCGTTCGATGAGGGAAAGACCGGAGTCGCCCGTCTCATATACTGACTCGTGGTAGACATGCCTGGCAGCCCCAATCCTGGTCTCCAGTCTAAGCAGTTGCTCGTCAGCCTGTTGCCAGTAGCGCTCACATCTCTGGTTGTACTCTGCCGGCGCACTTTCATGTGAATACACGAGGAAGACAACGAAGAGTTTCCTGTGTCCACTGAAACTGTCGGCCGCCGGCCTTTCCATTCGCGCCAGCGGCTCGCTCATGACTCAGGGCCTTCCAGTTTCGCCTTTTCCTCGTCCTGGCCCCACGCCTGCATGAAGAGCTTGATTCGCTCCGCAAGCCTGGGGTCCATCTTGAGCCGTTCGGCAAACACGGGACAGCACTGCACCATCATGTTCTGCCCCATGGCGGCGACGTTTTCCAGCACCTTCTCCATCTCGGCGCTGCCCTGTTCTCCCAGTGCACCACCCTGCATCATCATTCTGAACTGACTGATTTCATTGGAGCCTATCTGCATAGGCATCACGCAGTTCTTGTACCATGGACACTGTCTGCATTGCACAACAGCGCCAGCTTCTTCAAGTATGTCTCCCATTGTGATGTACCTTCCTTATTACTTTTCAACCGCGCCACCGGCCAACTCAAAGTCCTCCAAAACGCCTGTGCCGTTCATCGAAGGCCTTCAGAGCACGGTCGAGTTCTAGCTCATCGAAATCCGGCCATAGCACCGGAATGAAGTATAGCTCAGCATATGCAGCCTGCCACAGCATGTAGTTGCTCAGACGCAACTCCCCACCGGGGCGCACGATGAGATCGGGATCGGGAACTCCTGACGTATAGAGGGCATCTGCAATCGCGCTTTCGTCAATGTGCTCCCCTCCGTGTGAGGCGGAAACAACACTCCTGATGGCGTCTACAATCTCCGCCCTACCACCATAGTCTATTGCAAGTCCAAGCACGAAATCATCCCCTCTTGACGTTGCAGCAGCCTCATGCAGTGCCTCGGCCAGGCCAGACGGCAACCTGTCAGGCTTTCCATAATGGCGAATGCTGACACCCTGTGCCATGAGGCAGGGAACAGTGTCTCTAAACCATTCCACAAGCAGGTCGAATATCCCATCCACCTCTTCCTTCGGCCGCTTCCAGTTCTCCGTTGAGAACATGTAGATGGTCATGTAGCGAACACCACGCTTCTTCAGGGCAATGGCAATCTTCTCCACATTGGCAATACCTTCGCGGTGCCCCGCCAGTCGTGGCAAACCACGGCTAGTTGCCCACCGTCCATTGCCATCCATCACGAATGCAACGTGTGCGGGGGGATTCCCCTCTTTCCGCACCGGTTCTTTTTGTCTCGTCATTTCACACCCGTCTCCATTCTGTGTTGACTCGTGAGTCTGCAACACCGTCACTGTGCCACACGCAGCTACACCATCAAGTCGATTGCTGCCGATACGGCAACCTGCCCGCGACAGGATACATCACCGGAAAGGTTGTGTCGCGGTCAGGGCGACCCTGCAGTATCACCTTTCCTCAGGGAAGATTGACGCAGCCGATCTCATTCCTCACAGTACACGCAGGAACGCCCACCCACATTGTCGGCCAATCTGAGCGAACGCCACTGCACAAGGTGAAACCGGGGGGAATGCGTCAGGAACAGCAAACCCAGGCACCAGGAGACATGCGAGGGTAGACCTGACACGTAAGAACAAAGAAGGAGGGAGGGAGACCCCTCCCTCCTTGATTCAGTGCGTAATTCAGATTGCTAATAGGCAGCGCGGTACAATCCGGCGATACTCTCCACACTGTTGTGGATGGGGTCCTTGGCGAGTATGCCACGCGACGTGTCAAGAGCCGCCTGCGCCATCACGTCGAACTTGTCCTCTGTGACACCGATATCCTTCAAAGAGATGTTCATGTCGCAGGACGCAAGCCATGCTTCGACCGCTCCGACCGTATCCTTCTCAACGCCGAAGACGTTCTTGCCGAGCCTGGCGATGCGTTCGCCTCTGAGAGCCATACTCTGGCGCAGCCACGCGGGCAGCAGTGCCGATAGGCCGTCGCCATGAGAGACGTCGAAGTGTCCGCTGATGGGGTGCTCCAT
>JAFGFT010000066.1 GCA_016930935.1 Dehalococcoidia bacterium
CGGTCTTCTTCTTGGGCGGTTAGCTCAGTTGGTTAGAGCGCCTGTCTTACACACAGGAGGTCACTGGTTCGAGCCCAGTACTGCCCAGTTCATCCTTTCATTCATTCTCCGTGCCTGTTCGTTCGCTGTATGTGCCCTCCTCTCCAGGTTTCCGCCAGAGGTCTACCAGTAATCACTTGATACCCCCAGGCAATGCAGTGGCAATTGTATTGATTGACCTCACTCAGGACAGACTCACCGGACTCCTTGTGTTGAGATGACGGCATAGAAGGAGCATCGTCGTGCAGCCAGACTGCCTTCAGAATGGCGGATACGGCCCGTACTGGAGTATTCTCAGAACTACACTGCTCCAACCGCACACGGGTCAAGAGGGAAGGCAACAGCATGAGAAAACGCAAGATGGCAGTCACGAGCATGGACAAGGCGATTGCCGAGCTTGCGGCCAGAACCAACCACAGGACACTGGCGACCTGGGCGGCTGACTGCGCTGAGCGTGCATTGCCCTGGTTTGAGACAGTCTATCCGCAAGACGATCGTCCCAGACAGGCCATCGAAGCAACGCGTCTATGGGCACAGACGGGCGTGTTCAAGATGGCTGATGTCCGTGGAACTGCTCTCGCGTCTCATGCGGCTGCGCGCGCAGTAGAAGAGGATGATGCGGCGCGTTCTGCCGCCCGTGCCGCAGGTCAGGCGATGGCGACCGCACATGTTGGCGCTCATGCAATCGCCGCAGCCATCTATGCAGCCACTGCCGTCCGTGATGCATCCCTCCCCTCCGATGCCGATGCTGCCACGCTCGAGGAACGCAACTGGCAATACCACCATCTGCTTGAATTGATTGACGACTCGCCAGAGTAGAGACAACCGCACCCGAGGCCCCCAGGCTACAGACCGATTCGCGTCCGGGTTCTATTCGGCGGACATGACTCCCCTTCACACACGCGGGACATCCGGGCACTGGTGCCGAATTGCTGACACAACATGACTCGTCCCTATGAAGCACACACAATGAGCAGGAGGACAGGCACAAGGCCGCAATGGTTCCCATGGGCACCGTGTTGACAACTCCTTCCGCCGTAACCAGCGCCTGTGCGAAAGGCAATGTTCTGCTAGACTGACGATAACAAAGGCGCTACGGCCAGAAGCGGTCAAGGGGTGTTGGGCGAACCATCCCTGCGACGCATTCGATTGAGACCAGCATTGGTACGCTGTCGTCTTCTGTCCCCTCTAAAGGCACAATTGGAGAATCAGAATGAGAGTAACCGGTAAGAAAACCATTTTTGAAGGTCGCCATTTGAGGATTGTCGAGAAGGCTCTCATCAGTGATGATGGTGTAGACCGAGCGTGGGAGACACTGGAGAGAACGAACGTCTACGGGAATGGGGCGGTGGTTATCATCCCACTGACGAGAGACGGCAATCTGATTCTTGAGAAGAACTGGCGCGCCCCCATCGAATCATGCGTGATTCAGTTTCCCGCGGGGCTCACGGATATCGACGGCGAGAGTGAAGAAGAAGCGGCCAGAAGAGAACTGCTGGAAGAGACCGGCTACATGGCGAAAAAACTCATACCCGTCTTTCTTTCGCCACTGTCTGCAGCACTGACCGGCACCCGGGCCATGCACTTCTTTGCCCCTGACGTTGAGTTCAAAGGGAAACCGGCTGGCGATGGCATCGAACAGATTGAGGTACTGGAAGTGCCTCTGGACAAGGCAGACGACTTCATGCTGAATCTGCCGGAAGGCGTGGAACTTGATTTGAGAGTTCCCGGCATACTCTGGATGCTGAAACAGAAAGGGCTTCTCGAATCAGTTCAAGACTGAGACAGTGCTCGCTTTCAGCTCTCTTTCTGCGAGATGGTACGGTATATCATCTCCGCCGCTTCATACGGGCTGATTTCCCCTTCGTTCATGCGGGAAACGTATGCTGAAAGACGAGCGTCCGAAGCAATCGCCCTGGTGAACTCCTGGATAACCATCTTCTCCAGCACTGCAGTCAACTCGTCGCGCCGTTGCCTGGCTCTCCTTTCAGCGAACGCGTCCGTGTCCATGGACGTCTCCCTGTGATGCCAGATCTGTTCATAGAGTTCTGCAACCCCGACGTTGTTTGCTGCCTGGGTCGCCAGCACTGGAATCCTCCAGCCTTTGTCCTGTCCAACAAGGTCAAGCATGCTCTGAATCTCAACTGCAAGGCTGTCAGCCCCCGGTCTATCAGCCTTGTTGACGACAAAGATGTCTGCTATTTCCATCAGGCCGGCTTTCATCGCCTGCACGTCATCTCCTGCCTCAGGAACGAGTGCCACAATCACCGTATCGACGTTCTCCATGACGTCGAGTTCCATCTGGCCCACACCCACGGTTTCCACCAGAATAAGGTCTTTTCCTGACGCGTCCATCAGCTTGATGACACCATGGACAGTCGACGGAAGACCACCGAGGCTTCCACGAGTAGACATGCTCCTGATATGCACACCTTCGTCCATATAGTGTTGCTGCATCCTGACCCTGTCGCCCAGCACTGCCCCATGACTGAAAGGGCTGCTCGGATCGGCACAGATGATGCCCACTCGTAGTTCATTCTCCCTGGCACATGAAGTCAACTTGCCGACGAGTGTGCTCTTTCCCGCGCCGGGAGGGCCGGTCACGCCGACGCGATGCGCCTTGCCCGAAGGTTTGATGTGGCGAAGAACCTGGTAGCTCTCTTCACTATCCTCTTCAACGATAGTAATCAGTCTTGCCAGGGCTCGCGCATTCCCCTGCAGCATATCGTCAATCAGCTTCGCTGTTTCTTTGCTCAGTGTTTTTCCTGTCGCCAATGTACAATCTCTCTTCTGTTACTTGAGTTTCAGGTCAGTGAATCAGAGTTCAATCCCTTTGCGAGCACCAACGCCCTGCACGTAGTAGTGCTTCACTTCCACCATCTCTGTCACAAGATCAGCCGCATCGATTACTTCCTGCGGAGCATATCGCCCTGTGAACACTATCTCCACGTTGTCAGGCTTGCTCTTCACGAGGTCCAGAATGCTTTCCACTGATATGAGGTTGAAATCGTGGGCGGTGAGGATTTCATCGAAGACGACAATCGCGTAGTCGCCCGATAGCATGGCTGCCCGAGCTCTTTTCAGGCCATCCGCTGCCATGTCGATATCCTGCTGCAAGGGAGGGTTCTTGACATGCACCAGTTCTTTACGGCCATATTGCTCAATCGTGATGTAGGGCTTCACCATTCTGGCCGATTCAAGTTCGCCATACTGCTGCCCTTTCATGAACTGCCCTATGTAGGTCTTGAAACCGCTGCCCATTGCCCTGAAGGCCAATCCCAGTGCAGCAGTGGTCTTGCCCTTACAGTTTCCCGTGTAGACCTGTGTGTATCCCTTCTCAAGATGCACTATCTTGTCATTCACCATATGTTCTATGCCTCTGGGCTGCTGCTACTCTTCTCCACAGTCTTCTGGATATGGTCGATTACCGTCGGCAGCGGCGTTCCGGGGCCGAAATTGCCCGTAACTCCCAGTTTCTCAAGGTAAGAAATGTCCTTCTTTGCAATCAAACCTCCGGCAACAACCGGAATATCAGTGCCCCCGTATTTCTTGAGGGAGGCCATCATTTCATCGGCAATGTAGCGCATGCTGCCCGTGTGGTCGCTCAAGGCAATGATGCTCACATCTTCGTCCACTGCCGCTTTCGCAATTGCATCGGCAGTCTGGTATCTACCCAGGTAGATTACTTCCATACCGGCATCTCTGAATGCCCGGGCAAGCACGAGCGCGCCTCTCTCATGAATGTCGCACCCTACCTTCCCGATAATCACACGAATCGTCTTGGATTGGACTGCCATTACTTACCTCCCAGTAGTGTGGTGATGAATGCAGGTGCCTCTATCTGGTTCAACGGGTCATAGCCGTATCCATAGGCCATGCGGATTACTCCGACCGTCTCACCAACGGTGACACCGGCCTTTGACGCCTCGATGGAGGCGCGTACAACGTTTCTGCCTTCCCTGGTTGCGTTGTACAGTTCCATGATTGTCTCTTTCACTTTCTCAGGGTCGCGCGTTGCTCTCAGCTTCTTGATGTCGGCTATCGTGCGGAGCCGGAGTTGCTTCGAGGGCACTCTATAGGCGCAATTTTCGATTGCCTTGTTGATGGGTCCCTCTTCACCCTGGAACGCATTTACGCCTACAATCAGGCGCTTCCCTTCATTGATTTCGGCCTGCACACGCATCCGGCTCGAATCAATCTGCTGTCTCAACCAGCCTGACTCAAGGCATGCCCACATGCCACCCTTCTCCTCAATCGTCTGAAGTATCTCGTTTGCCCCTTCTTCTATCTTGTTGGTCAGCCATTCGACGTAGTAAGAGCCTCCCAACGGGTCGGCCACCAGCGGTACGTTGGCCTCATGAGTGATGATATGCTGCGCATCGAGGTTGAAGAGGCGCGCTTCCTTGGACGGCAGACCGATAGCCTCATCGATACTGGACGCGTCGAGCGAGTTGACCCCACCCAGTACGCAGCTCAGAATCTGCATGGTGACCCGGGCCGCGTTGTTCAGCGGCTTCTGGGTCTGAAGCGATAGACCGGACGTTCGGATGCCGATTCGCAGGCTCTGTGCGCGCGCGGTCGTAGCTCCCAACTTCTCTTTCGCTATCTTGGCCCACATCCGTCGCACTGCTCTGAACTTGCAGATGGTCTCGAAGAAGTCTGACTCAGCATCCATCGAGAACACCGTCGGGCCTATCTCATCCAGACTGATTCCTCGCTCGTTTATCATGTCCGTGTAGACCGCAGTCGCAACGCCCAGGATATGGGCAGTCTCCTGCACAGCTGTCATACCGGACTGCTGGGGGTCAACTCCATTGGGTGCATATGCTTTCCACTTCGGAGTGTTGCTTACGCTGAACTCAATCAGGTCAAGATTGATGCGGCGGTCGATCTCCGTGGGGAAATCCGGACATCCATAGACAATCTTGGACCTGAACGGGTCGTTGATGGCCGCGCCGCGCAGGGCGGATATGTCCAGGCCTCTCTTCTCCATTATCGCAACGAGATATGAGTAGAAGCACAGGAAACTGGACATCCCCATGTGCGCAAGTTCGTAATCGACGTGTTCAAGGGGCAATCCATCCAGCATTCTTTCGTAGGTCTCCAGGGCGTACGATGAGATGCCACCGCAAAGCATGCTGTTCCATGAGGCTGGATGGTCGGGGTCGATACCTGTCTGGATGGGCAAATCACACAGCAGTCTTAGACCAGTCTGGCCGTTGGCAAGGTAGTCCTTAAATGCCTCGTTGGTTTCTTCCGGCGTGCTGTAGCTGACGATGAACGATTTTATCCACAGTCTGTCTCGATACATACGCCGGTATATGCCCCTGGTGAATGGATAGCACCCGGGGTCGGCCACATCACGCTCATAATCCACGTCTGTGACGTCTTCAGGGGTGTAGTATTCCTGAAGCGGAATGAAGGCCTGGGTTTCGCTTCTAACCAGCTCTCCCAGAGAGCGGTCATAGACCACGTTGTTGTCGTTCTTGTTCTCAGCCGGTGTTGCCAACTAGGTTGCCTCCTTGCTCGTTTGCATCTGGATTTTCTTGTTGATATTCACAGCCCTGGCCTGACAGCCCAGGAGGGCGCGCACACATGGATATGGTGTCCTCATTTCCATCCCCGACACTACTGAGGCCACCTATCGAACGATACCATAATTGCCGTGGATATGCCCAACCACGAACGTATTCTGCGGAGTTGACTGACCTTCATGAGGAAACCGTGCCCGGTTGATGTGGCCCTCATCTGCGCGAAAAGACTACGCATTGGAAGGGTCTCCGATTACCTTGAGGCTCCAACTTGAACCCGGGAGACTCCCCGAAGAGCGCCTCAGTTTGTGCCTCACAGGAGACATTCTTCGATTCAAAGCCAGGGAGACGGAAGCGACACATGGTTGACTGAAGAGACTGTGACAGATGATACGCACAACATTTGCCCCTTCCTCCGTACGTCCTGTCTCTGTCTGCGGAAGTACCGGCGCAGGCCCACTGCTCCTCGAAAGGAATTCGCTGGACAAGTACCTCTTCGCATATGTGGGGTTCGCTTGCAGAGACGTCGGACGTCACAACAAACCGTTGCCGCCTCCTACACCGCGTGCTACCATTGATAAGTTGCTACTGCAACTAACATACAGGAGAGGCGAGCATAGTCACGTCAAGAGGCATGTTCCGGATGCACATGAGCCAACACCTTCCCTCCTCACAGCCATCGTCCTCCTGACCACTGTCTGTACACGGCCTGAACCGCTCTCCGCCATCTCACAATGAGCACTCGTGAGGTACGCATGACACGGTCTGCCGGTGAGCCACTTGAGCTTACCGGCCACATTTTTGGGCGGTTCTTCTACATCCCCCTCATAGCGCTGCTGGGCATCGCCGCGTGGTATGGCCACACAGCAGTTGCCACTCTTCTTGGACTCACACTCTCGACAATTGGCATTTCAATGGCGTGGAGCCGGCTGGCTCTTCGCAGAGTCCATTGCGAACGGACTCTATCAACGAAGTCGCTCTTCCCGGGAGAAGAACTTACTCTCACTCTGAGGCTTGTCAACGCCAAAGCGCTGCCGCTCCCGTGGGTTGAGGTCAACCAGGTACTCCCATCACGATTGACCGCTCAAGACGGCGAACCGAGTTCACTGGAAGGAGTCCTGCAACGAACCGCTTCCCTGCCATGGTATTCCAGGATTACATGGCACGAACGCGTGCGCGCCGAAAGGCGGGGCTTCTATGTAATACCACCGCTCACGGTGACGTCCGGCGATGTCCTTGGACTCTATCCTCGCCAGCGCAGTGATGCGCCCGAGGAGACAGTCGTGGTGTATCCGCACATCTATCCAGTCCATCACCTTTCCTTGCCCAGAACAGACGCCTCGGGAGACCTGCTGGGAAAGGTATCCCTGCAGGAAGACCCAACACGCATGAGAGGCATCCGTGAGTATCAGCCACAGGACGGACTACGCAGGGTTCACTGGAAAGCAACCGCCCATCATGGCGAGTTGATGGTCAAGATATGTGAGCCCGCGGCCATATCACGCCTCAATCTCGTGCTGGTGGCCGACGGTTTCGGGCAGCTCACTGATGAAGATCCCTTCGAGCTTGCCGTCAGTGCGATTGCCTCGGCAGCCAACTACTGCGTGGCACACCAGATGCAGGTCGGACTCATAGGCAATGCGCGCCTGACCGATGGCGGGGGCGAGAGCCGTGTCCCCCCAGGTAGCGGAGACAGGCATCTCATCACCATGCTGGAGATACTGGCCAGGGCAACCACGGCTGTCAGCAGACCGTTCCCTGTTCTCGCGCGCCATCTGCGTTCCCTTGCCACATCCGGTGCAGGGCTTGTGATTGTGACGGGCAGGCTCCAGGACATGCACATCGGGGAACTCGCCGCACTCGCCAGAACCGGCGCTTCCCTGCTCGTACTTGAGGTACGACAAGGCAGGGATAGCGCAGAATTTCCGTTCTCGCGCCGCGTGATTGAGGGGCCGGCAGACCTTCTCAAGCTGGAGGCAGATTGACCCGTACGATGCGTGCACACACGGCGCTGATGCCGACCCTATCGTTCGTGTTGCAATCGTGCTGGGTGTTCGCATGGTTCTCTCTGCTTGAACAGGCTGCAGTCGCTAGAGTGGCCGTCGGTCCCGTAATAGTCGCGCTGTTTCTCGCAGCCACTGCATGGCGAACCTACCTTCCGCGAATCATTCAACGGCGGTGGCTCGCAGAAGTGCTCTTCTGGGCAGTGTTGCCACTCGCAGCCGCGCTCGCAGGAAAGTTCATCCTGTTCGGTGACATGCCATGGTCTGACACAAGCTGGTTCTTCGCCCTACCACGAGCAGTGCTATATGTGCTTTTCGAGACCCGGGCGGCAGAACTCCTGCTGTTCTTCGGGAGCGGATTGGCGTGGTTCCTCGGAAGACGCCTCGCCTCACAGCCGATCAGCTATAGCAGACTACTTGGCGATTTCCAGTTCGGCCTCATCATGTTGCTTTCGGCGTTCCTTGTGGGCCATGGATTGGGACAAGGACTGCACCGCCCGATACTGCTTTCCCTCGCTTTCTTCGGCTCTTCTCTCTCTGGCATGGCCATAGCCCGTGGCGTGATAGAGACCAATAGCAAGACATCACTGTCCCGCGGCCATTTCACCGGTACGATACTGACACTCGTCGGCATCGTCAGCGTCCTGGGGCTGCTCATCGGCATGGCGCTGACGCCGGACGTCCTGCGTGTACTGCTGGATGCCGTAAGGTACGTCGGCCACTTGTTCGCAGAATTCATGAAATGGCTCGCCTCATTCATACCGGAACCCGATATCGACCCTACGGCCCCCGCGGAATCGGCCACAGGAGACGATTCCGCCCTGCGAGAGTTCTATCGCAGTCTTCCCTTCCCTGCACTTCTGAGGCGCGGCCTGCGCATCGCATGGATTATCATGGTACTGGGAATGCTCGTCGCCGCCTTGTGGCAACTGTGCGCACAGGTACTGGCATGGCTGCGCAGGCGCATGGACATCGGAGAGGACGCAGAACTGGAGTCGCTGGACATGGGGTTCCTCTCCGAACTCGCGGCCTTCTTGCGACACATCGCCGCCCGACTGCGGGCGATGGCAGTACGCATGCTCAATGCGGTTCTGCGAATCGGTAGACAGGACAAACCAGACACGGTACGCGCCGTGTACGTGAGATTCGTCAAGTGGGCAAACAAGAAGGTACTTCCACGAGAGCCATGGCAATCACCCCGCGAGTACATGACTTCACTCGCAGAGTTCCTGCCGACCGCCTCGCCGGACCTTGCCACGGTCACAGAGGCCTACGTGCTGGCCCGATACGGACGACACAATCCCACCAGCGATGTCGTCGATGACATAGCCGAAGCCTGCAAACGGATTAGAAAGACATCGAGGAGAGTCAAAAAACACGACTCCGCTCCTCCACACAAGGAAGGTGATGAAGCATGACCACACGCACAGACAGACAGAACCGGGACATCTCCGTGATTGAGTCCGCGGCGCGCAGGTTCAGGGAGAACGTAGGCACAGTTATCGTAGGCAAGGCCGATGTGGTCGAACTATGCTTCGTTGCGCTTCTGTGTGAAGGTCACATCCTCGTAGAAGACGTGCCCGGCATCGGCAAGACCACGCTGGCCAGGGCAATATCACGCTCTCTGGAAGGCAGCTTCCGCCGTATCCAGTGTACGCCCGACCTGTTGCCGTCAGACGTAACCGGTATCCACTACTTCAACCAGAAGACTGGAGAATTTCAATACCGCCCCGGTCCCATAATCGCGAACATCGTGCTGGTCGACGAAATAAACCGGGCAACGCCGCGAACACAGTCCTGCTTCCTTGAGTGCATGCAGGAGCGACAGGTGACTGTGGACCTTGAGACTGTTCCGCTGCCGCGACCATTCATGGTTGTTGCCACACAGAACCCTGTGGAACTTGAGGGAACGTTCGCTCTTCCCGAGGCACAACTCGACCGTTTTCTACTCAGAATAGCAATGGGTTACCCCTCGGCGGAAGAAGAGAACGACATGCTGCAACGGTTCAGGAATGACGACCCGATGCAAACACTCGGGAGTGTTCTCAGCACTGAGGAACTGCAGTCTTTGCAGGCAGCAACCCGCACGGTCCATATGGATGACTCCGTACGCAACTACGTCACCGCACTGTGCAGGGCGACAAGGCAAGACTCTGCACTCCGTCTCGGTGTCAGCCCCCGTGCCTCTCTCGCGCTGCAGCAATCTGCACAGGCGCTGGCAAGTATAAGGGGCCGAGATTTCGTGCTGCCCGATGACGTCAAGGAACTGGCTGTGCCCGTGCTGGCTCACAGAGTCCTGCTGGAGACGACAGCTTCCGTCAGGGGGCAGTCTGCAGCATCCACCATCGAGGCAATTCTCGAAAGAATACCCGTAACTATCGACTGACAGACGGGCGCTACCACCCTTGCAGCACCCGTACCTTATTCAGGGATTGTCGTCCTGATACTGGGGCTCCACACCTTCTCTGACAACCAGGTACAGGTCCTCTGCCACGGCCCTGATACCAGATACCGTCTCAAGCTGGGCAACCCACGACGAAGGCAGGGCTTCCCTACCGTGGAGGGTGCCAAGTATCGCACCCGTGATTGAGCCGGTGGAGTCACTGTCACCCGAGTGATTGACAGCGGCCAGCACGGCCGTCTCCCAATCATGCTGCAAGTACAGTGAGCAATAGAGCGCAATGGCGAGGGCCTCCTCACCAACCCAACCCGCACCAAGCGAAGGAATCGCCTCTCTCGGTGAGACCAAGTCTGTGGCAAGTTGACGCGCCTGTTCGACCTTTGCCAGCGTCTCTTCGTGTCCCCTCCAACGCTTGAGAGCTTTGACGGACGCATCCACACACTGCGCCATCTCTCTGCCTTCGAGCAGCAATGCCACCATCTCTGCAAGAACTCCGGCGGAAAGGTATCCCGATGGATGCCCGTGCGTGATGGCGGCGAACTCCGCGCCATATTGGAACGCCTGTCCTGGAGGAAATGCCAGCCCTGCCGGCGCGACCCGCATCACTCCTCCACATCCCTTCCTCGTATTGAAAGGCGCCTCTATCGTACCCATCCGCCCTGACCGAAGCGCCCAGAGGCAGGTCGCTCCAGGAGCACGATTCATATACGCAATGTTCTGACTTCGCAACCACACGAGGTAGCGTCTGTAGACGGCATGTGCAGGCCTCCATGGCTCACCGTGGCGCAGCGCCAGGTAGGCATCAACACACCCTCGTGCCGTTGCGATGGACATCTGTGTGTCATCCGTGAAGCAGCCGGCCCTGAAATCCCGCCACGGTTCAAGTCCGCAGACACCATCAGGGCCGTACTCATCAAGGATTTCCTCAAGCGAGAGGAACTCAACAGGCGCGCCAAGGGCATCGCCAATGGCGAGTCCGAGCAGACATCCCTCGTACTGTCCGAGTCGGGCATGGGCGAAGTTGTGAGCGCCCGGACCCTCGTCAACCGGCCACACAGGCACTCCTTCCTGACGCGCTAACCATGTACCACCGTGCCCGCCATCTTCTCCAGCGCTCGAATCAACGATTGAGAACCGCTGTTCTCCAATCCCTCACTCTCAACCGTGTGATACAGCTGGTGCACAAGTGCCGACGCAGGAAGAAACACATCAAGCTCACTCGCTGCCGAAAGCACAAGAGCCAGGTCTTCCTGAGATGTGTGCACGGGATAGCCAGTCTCAAGCTCGCGGTCGAGAATCTTCGGCCCCATGTTGTCCAGTTCCCAGGACTGGGCAGCCCCTGCGGAAACGACGCCCAGCAACTTGCGAAGGTCTATGCCGGCCTTCGATGCGAGAGTGAATGCCTCACATACACCACACAGGTTCACGAAACAGAGAATCTGGTTACACAATTTGGCTGTCGCGCCGGCGCCGGTCTCACCGATTCTCACCACTTTCTTGCTGAGCAGTTGCAAGTCAGGAAGGACGCGGTTGAAGACTGCCACCGGCCCCCCCACCATGATGACAAGATTGCCCGTACGCGCAGCGGGCGCGCCCCCACTCACTGGAGCGTCAAGAAAGGAAGCACCCTTCTCTTCGCATGCCAATGAGATTCGACGGGCAAGCGTGGGAGACATCGTCGTCATGTCAATCACCACCGCGCCTCGAGAGAGACCCTCAACAACTCCTCGACCGCCAAGCTCCCACGTCTCATCGTCCTTTACATTGTCCGCCGCCACAATCACTATCTCGGATCTGGAAGCCACCGCGGCTGCACTGTCTGCGGGGGCAGCACCACTGGCAACACACTCCTGCATACCCTCTTCGTCCACTCCCCACAAATGAACGGAATGCCCGAATTCAAGGAACCGCCAACACACAGCCCTCCCCAGGGCTCCTGAACCCACAACTCCCAGGTTTCCCATTTCGCAGACCCTCCCGAAGAAGTAGTTGCGACATTGTAGGCCCACCAAATTGAGTCGGCAAACCACCGTCTCAGAGCACACGTGCGTTGTCGAGCCCTTTGCACCGCTGTCTGGTACCATACGAAACAGGCAGGGACCTGCCACAAAGGCACTCCGAAGGAGGAAAACATGTCTGAAGACCAGATGCGCGGCAAGGTACAGACTGTACTGGGCCCGATACAAGCCGATGACCTTGGTGTGACACTCCCCCACGAGCATTCTCTCTTCGACCTTTCAATGTGGTTCAAGGAGCCCACAAGGTCCAGCGAGCGGTTTCGGGCATACCAACCGGTGACGCTGGAGAACCTCGGCTGGGTGCGATTCCATCCCTACAACAACAGAGACAACTGGGTCATGCTCGATGAGGACGTGGCGATTCAGGAACTGATGCGCTACAAGCGCTTTGGAGGGGATTCCATGGTTGACATGTCCAACTATGGACTTGGCCGGGATCCCGAGGCGCTGGCGCGGATATCGCGCGCTACCGGCCTCAACATCATCATGGGCTCAGGCTACTACCTTGAACCGATGTGGCCAAAGGGAATCACGCAGGACATGATGGTAGAGAGCATCATCACGGACATAACCAGAGGGGCCGATGGCACCAGCATACGCTCCGGTCTCATCGGGGAGATAGGAACCGAACGCTTCGGTCCTGACCAGCCAATGTCTGACGGCTACTACATGTCTCTCCGAGCGACCGCCGAGGCTCAGCAAGCTACGGGCGCCCCTGTCAACATTCACCCCGGCCACAGCCCTGATTCTCCTATTGAGATTGTCGAGTACCTCGCCAGGAATGGAGCAGATGTCTCCCGAGTTGCCATAAGCCATATCGACCGGACCATCTTCCAACATGAGACGAGGGTAGAGTTGGCGAAGACAGGCTGCTACCTTGAGTACGACATGTTCTCCTTCGAGGGATGGCACCAGGTGCGCCACGTTCTCTCAGAAGAGAACCCGGTGAACGTAGAGGTTCCCAACGATGCCGGACGAGTAGCGGAGATAGTCCAGCTCATCGACGCCGGCTACATCAACCAG
>JAFGFT010000010.1 GCA_016930935.1 Dehalococcoidia bacterium
CTGAGAGCGGTAGGCCTCACCGGTCTCGGCGAAGCGGGCGCGGACACGCCACCAGTAGGTCTGGTTGCAGTCCAGGGTGCCCTGGTCAATCACTAGTGACGGAGCGCAGGGGTCGGATGGCTTGTAGAAGCTGATTGGTGACTCGCATTCATTTGCGAGGATGCCATCGCATGCTCCGTGGTCCGCGTTGTCCCACACGTCGCTATAGATGACGTGCTTGAAACCCTCGTCGAGTGCTATCTGGATGTCGTATTCACAGGCGTTGCAGAGGCGGTCCCACTCAAGGATGAAGTCCTCATTCACACAGTCGCACGGATCGGAGGGAATGGTGGCGTCATCATCAACGCCGATGAGTTCGGGTCCAGCCTTTGCGAAGCAGTCGGTGAACTTCCATAGTCTGCCCCAGTCGCTGTCCTCCATCTCGTCGTGGCACCCGTTCCATCCGTTGTAGTACGGGTGGAAATCTATGGCCCAGAGGGTGGCGTTCGTGTCAGGCGTCAAGCAACCGCAGATCTCGAGGTTGGTCGGCTGGTTGCTGAATTCGGCATCGGCCCAGAGGCTCTCGAAGAGGTAGTCCCAGGAGAGACTACCGCAGCAGTCCTGGGAGGCAGGGTTCAGGATGCGGGCCACGCCACTGTTGGCGCAGTCATCACTGTTGTTATAGGAAGCGTAGAGGACGCCTCCAGTAGAGGCACTGGTCTTAGGATTGCCATCGGCACTGGAGAGCACGATACCCCAGTAGTCGAGAGTGTTGCACGCATTCATGTCCTCGAAGTCGGCATTGGCTATGGTGGTGCGGAAGATACCGGAGTCGCCAAGCGCAACGGCTGCGTAGACATAGCCATTATCTTCGAAGTAGGAATCGAAGGCGACATGTACCTGACCATCGCCGATGTCATCGAGGATGGCGTAAGAATCCCCGCGGTCATTTGAGTACGAGACGGTGCCTTTGTCGCCACCGAGCAGTATCCAGTCTCCCATGCTGACGATGTTGTGGGCACGCTCGCCCGAGTCATCGCTCACCTTTGAGTCAACCGGTTCGTCCCACCGCCTTGCATTGTTGGACGATTTCGCAACCTGCCCATCCGCGTCCAGTACGTAGATTGTTGCAGAATCCAGAACTGAGATGTCAGCGATGTCATTGAGCCCCGTATTGCGGGATTCCCAGCGGCACAGACCTCCGTTAGTCGCATAGTACACGGTGCCGGTCCCGAGGTCTGCCATGTAGACGGTCGCAATCTCTTCGGTCTCCTGGGGCGGCACATCGAGGACAGGCCATTCGCTTCCCTGGTTGTAGTCGCCTGTGAGGGCGCCGTTCCACACACGGAGATAGCTTTCTCCTCCGTCGTCGCTGCGCCAGACGCTGTCGCAGTCACAACCTTCATATGTCTCCGGGTAGTTGACGGTCGCCACAAGCAGTTCGCCGCACGCCGGGTTCACCACCATATCTGCAATGAAATCGATGTCGGTGTCGATGAGGCCGGACTGATTCCAGCAACTTCCCCTGTCAGGAGAGACGGAGAACGCGCTTTCGTCTGACCAGTAGCCTTCTTCCGTCTCGTCCGCCCGGAAGCTGAATCCCTGGGTGCTGGCGTATGCGCGGCCGCCGTCTCTGTCGAAATCAACGCGGGCGTTGAATTGCCCTGTCGGGTTCTTCTGAGCGCGTCCCCAGTTGTCCGGACAACATGGATTGCGACTTATAGGCGTATCAGTGTAGAGGACGGTGACACCCTTGCAGCATGGCAGCGAAGGGTCGCCATCGAGATACCAGTCTCGCAGGTCTGTGGATGTGAATTCTTCCGGACAGGCAAGTCCCACCATTGCATCTCCCATCAGCATGATGGAGCCGTGGTAGGCCACGCTTGAAACGAACGGGTTGTCATCCTGATTCAGAAGCTCGAAGGCAGGTGCCATGTCCATCATAAGGAAAAGGAAGCCCCCCTCTCCTGCTGGCATTCCTGCCACTGCAGGGACGACGGTGCCGTTGATGGACACGAGTGCTGTGCGGTCAGTTGCGTCCTCTCCCGTGAAATCCCATGGCAGAGCGATGTCCGTCGCCATCCTGAGGAATGGCGACTCGAAGTACTCTGTCCATCCTCCGCCATAGTAATAGGTGGATGCGTAGAACAGGGCTTCGCTTGTGGCAAACATGCCAGGATAGTTCTCAAACCATGCGTCCCCATTCCACGCGCTGTTGTCGTTCCAGTTTCCCATGAAGTAGTAGAACGCGGGAAAGAACCCGTTGCCTGCCCCGATTGGATCAGGGTCGAACGAGGTGGCGAGTGTCGGGCTGTAGCCCAGTCCGATTGCCATGCCCACGAGGGTCTCGTCGTAGTCGAAATTGGGTGAGAATTCGAGCGACGTGATTGCGAAGACGTCGTCTTCGCTGTCCCACGCAGGTGCTGCGAGCCAGCCATCGTACTCAGTTGTGTCTCCCCAATATCCGTGCCAGAAGCCGCCGGATTCCAGTCTCCATACCCGCCCGCCATCAATCAGGTCCTTCGTTCCCGCCGCCATCTGCCGGATGCCATCACGTTCGGGCGACACGTCCATGCAGGTGATTTCTCCGGGAATTTCGTCGCAACCCGTAAGCGTGAACTTGGCTGCGCCATCTATTGAGCCGGCGACTATGGCCTCGGAATCGTTGTATCCTTCCTTCGTGTAGCCAGCGACTATGACGAAGTCTTCGTCGTCAGGCGCTGCAGCGACGGCCGAGAAGAAGACGAATTCTTCGTCAGCAGGCATGCCGCTCGAGCTTTGAACCTTCGCGGTGCGGTCCTTCCATGTCAGGCCGCCATCGTCCGACTTCCACAGACGTGGGACGAGCTGCTCGTTCAATACATTCTCATCGTCCTTCCAGTACTGGTACTCGTCTGCTTCGAGACATTCGTCGTACCAGAGTCCGATGGCGTAGAGCGTCGAGCCGAATGGCCCTGCGACCGCGTAGTCGATGATGTCTGAGCCAGGTAGTATGACAAGTTCATCGTCTGTCGGTGTTGGTACTTCTGACCATTCTGATGGGCTTTCTGAAGCGAGTGCAGGCGACGCGCAAAGGGTCAGCGCCAGTGCGACCAGTATGAACAGGGATACAACTCGGCTCTCTACACGCGTAGTTCTCAGTGACATCATTCAACTCTCCAGAGGAGCCGGTCGAAACCGGCTGCCGACCTTGCTCTATGCTAGGTATCGATGCACCTTGTGTCAAGAGTGGCGTCCGGCTAGTTGCTGGAAAGAGAGACACTTCTTGCCGTCTCGCAAGGTCGAGCTTCTGAACATGTCATTCTCGGCTGGCTATGGGAGACCAAGTTCTCGGGCTATACGAATCATGGGGACGTCTTCTGCTGGCATATCCAGTCTGTCTGCGTGGAAGCTCTGCAGGATTCGCACCGCCTCGGTGTCGATGGCCACGCGGCCCGTTGAGGCGAGCAGGATTCCGGGGCTGCGCTCCGTGCCGTGGTCGGGGCCACCGGATATGAAGCATTTCCGTCCATCCATGATGACGAGGTCCGGCTTGAAGTACAGGTTCATCTCGCCGAGCATCTCCTCCAGCGCTGTACGGTGCATGTCTTTGCGGTCCTTCACCGGTAGGAAGCCCATGCCCACCTTCAGGCTGAGGCTGATGCGTGCCCATGCGTGCGTTCGTACGGTGGGCAGAAAGATGATACGGTCAAATTCGCTCAGTTTCTCTGTTATGTGGACTTCCTTCAGTCTGTGCGCATGAGAGTTATGGTGCAGAGTCCAGTCGTGTTCGTCGAAATCGATGAGGGGGAAATCCATCTCTCTAGCAAGAGTCGATAGACCCATCCCGTCGAACGCTTCATGCGTTGGCTTGTGGATGAAGCCGGATGAGTCGCCCACAGAAACCTGCGTCGTGATAGTGCGAACAAGCGTGACGACTGCACTGATGACAGGGAGGTCCGTCGTTGCGGGGAACGCAAAGGGACTGTTGCAGGAGGGCTTGATGAGAACCCGCTCTCCGGGATGCACGAAAGACTCGATTCCGCCGAGGCGTCGTACGAGTGTTTCCACATCTTCAGACAGGTTGGTTCCCGTTCTGAGCTGTTCGACGACTTGTTTCATCTGATACTTCCTCTGTGGACTGTCGGCCACGTCAGATGCAGAAGCTTTCTTACGGAGTAGCCTCCAATTCTGGATTCTCACGAAGATTAGACCTCGACTCATGGTCTGTCAAAAGGGTTGACAGTTCGAAATCGTCTTGCATAAGGTGCAATTTGGGACATCTTGGCGAAGAGTGTTCCGAGGGAATGAACCGTGGCGGTGTGGCCTGTGCCACGTATGGAATCAGGGGATTGTTGTGAATACCGATATGGCGATGTTGTTCGTGGTTGCGGGTTGTCTTGCCTTCCTTTTCGTATCGACGTTTGTCTGGGCACTACGGCACCTGCAGCTCTACTCAAGCGGAGACCAGGAAGCACCTGAGGGACTATTGAAGGCGCATGCCTGGGGGGCAGCGATTCCATTCTTCCTGGTGTGGGTTCTCATCATTGCAAGTGTGCTCGCATTGTTGTCCTCCAACACGTCCGGTCTTGAAAGCCTCGTTTCCGCGCTGAGTACGACTGTCGTTCGTGCAGGGCTGGTCGTCTGCACTCTGGCGACTGGGATGGTCTTCGTTCTGTGCATTCGAGGTTGGCGTATTCCCGGTTGGAGTATAGGGCAGAAGCTACACTACTCTGCGTTCACCGCCGTCCTGGTCTTCTCCCTGGTGTGCCTGCTGACTGTGGGTGCGGGTTGAGAATGTGGGGTGAACGCGGACTCTATCCGTAAGACGGCCGCAAGCGAAGCATCTCAGAGTGCAGTGCGCTGCATCGTGCAGATGTCTCGCCGTGCCCCGGATACTCTACGGTGTGTGCGGGGGCATGGTGCCATGCAGCCTGCTAGGAACGGTGTGCCTTGTGTCGGGGTTTGCGCACTGGAGTGGTCATACTCTCGTCAACTTCTTCATCATGCAATCCCATGAGAGTATCCATGCGTTCCAACAGTGCCTCGGATAACTGCAGACTACTATTGTGCCATTCCGTGTCGGCGCGCAGGTCTGTGACTATGCGTAGCACATCTTTCTGAAACTTGGTGAGTGCGGTCAACTCATAGACATTGGGAAGGCTTCCATCGTGCCACAGTTTGAGCAACTCGCGCGCGTCTTCTCTGGCACGCTGTCCGAGTACGAACCGCTCGATGGTTGAGGGGACCTCGTCGAAGTAGTTCACGTTCTTGATGGGGGTGAACATCGGGGCGAGGAGGAAGGCGACGTACAGGAGCACGACGATAACGGGCAGTACGAGCATATCCCTGAGGTACTGCTCCATCGGGTAGACGATGGCAGTCAGTATCAACACTACGGGAATCATCCACATGATGATGACGAGCAAGTATTTGTGCACACTGGTCCTGGCGTCTTTCATTGAGGGCTCCTCTCTGCTGGCAGTCGTGTCTTGCATCCAAGTATGGGAGACAGTATCGCGTATTCGGCGGCTCTCTTCAAGACCGGAGTGATTTTGACCCTCAGTTGCCATGGTTACACGGGGATAACTGAGAAGGAGGCCGGATGTCCGGCCCCCCTCTGTTCGAATGGACTATGTTTCTTCC
Organism: Dehalococcoidia bacterium; assembly: GCA_016930935.1. Classification (GTDB taxonomy): domain Bacteria; phylum Chloroflexota; class Dehalococcoidia; order GIF9; family AB-539-J10; genus SKVJ01. The sequence goes on from JAFGFT010000010.1 coordinate 5,605, forward strand.
AGTGTCAGTCTATGTTGTAGGTAATCTGCACGGTTGCCACGATTGTAGTCTCGCCTGGACTGATGGCGGGTGCCGCCGCAGCCTCTTCCATTGCGTCCATCGTTGCGTAGCCACGTGATACATAGACCGGCGATGTCTGAGAACTCTCCGTGATGAGTGTAGGTTCTCCAAGGGTAACGTCGGCGAGGTCCGCGAGTTGGACGGCCTTGGCCTTCGCGTCCGCCATGGCCTTGGCCCGTGCCTCGTTCAGGTAGCCGGAGGGGTCATCAACCTCGAACCGGATGCCATTGACACGGATGTAGTCGCCGCCCTGTTTTACCACCGCACCGAGGACTGTTCCCACTGCATCGACGTCGCGCACCTTCGCGTCGATGGTGTTTGAGACCTGGTAACCGGTCACTATCTCCTGCTGCGTGTCGGGGTCCCATCGTGACTGTTGCCAGATGTTGAAACCTGTAGTCTTGATGTCCTTCTCCGCAACGCCGTTGTCGGCGAGGGCTGTCATGACTTTGTCCATCGCGTCATTGGCCTGTTGCTGTGCCACTTCCACGCTCTGGGCTTGTGTTTGGACGCCCAGGCTGACAACGGCTATGTCCGGAGTGGCCTGAACCTCGCCTCGACCTGAGACCCATATGCCGTGTTGCTGTCCTCCCAGATTCACATCGGGAATCGAGACGGTGTTCGTTCCTGTTCCTGTGCACCCTGAGAGTGTAAGCACTGGCACAAGTAGCGCGAGTGCCACAATCATCGCAATTCCTTTTCTTCTCATCATCCGTATGCCTCCTCAGTGAATGAATACTGGCCAACGAGTTGCTGGTCCACCTTGTCTACTACTTCATGATTCCGATCTACTTCCTTCCGCCTCCTGCTCACTCCTGTGTTTCTGGTTCGGGTTGAGCTATCTCGAAAGCAACGACTTCGCTGCCGTAGCCTTGCGTGGTTTTGTCTGTTCCGAGACGTACCTCGAATGTGTCGATGCTGAGTTCGTAGCGTCCCGAAGGCACCTGAGTGCCTGAGAAGTCCTTCTGGTCCCACTCAATCGAGTACTGCGTCTCCTCCATTGGAGATAGTCCGAGTTGTGATGAACCGGCAACGAACGTGCGGACCACATTCGAGGTTCCTGCCTGTCGTATGGTTACGACGGGAGGGAAAGGCTCAAGAATGAGAGTGTCAGGGCCGGCGTTTCTGAAGACCACGGACATGCTGATTGCGCTGCCATGGGCGTTCGATGGTTCTACATAGATGCGTACAGCCACCGGCATCACATTACCCCTGGCCGCCTCTCCCGTCGTGCCCTGTTCCGCATCAGATGGCGGAGGACTCGGAGCTTCTGGTGCCGCTCCTTCCATCAGCGAGGCAGCCTTCTCTCCTTCATCTGCGTCGAGAGCCATTGCCCCGTCTTCTTCCATCGTTGCAGTCATGGCCTCATCTGAAGGTTGTGTCATTGCAGGTGAGAACAGCCCTGCCCTCCATACCAATCCCACGGCCACAAGAATGACGAAGGAAGATACGACGGCCAATCGCAGTGAAGGTGAGCCAAACAGGCGCTCGAAGAGCGATGGGTTCCGGTCGGATTGGCTGGATTCTTCCAGAAGTTCTCTTTTGTTGAGCAGGCGTCCCCTCAGACTCTGCTGGAACTCAGGATGAGGCTCCTCTCGCAGTGTCATGAGGCGCTGAGCAAACTGTAGAGTCCTGGCGTAGTCGGCATCCTGTTCGAAGTGCCCCGGTTCCTGCCCCTTGAGCAGGAGTTCTACGTCGTTCGAGAATCTCTTCTCAGCGTTACTCTTATTGCGCTTCATTGTTCCATTCCTCGAACGAGTCTCTCAGCCGTTTGACGGCTCTGTAGAGCCTTGTCCCCACGTTTGACTCTGATACCTTCAGTGTTCGGGCAATCTCCCTGTTGTTCAGCCCTGTACCGAACTTGAGCGATATGATGTCTTGATCGAGTTGCGGCAGAAGAGACAGTCCTCGCCGCAGTTGCTTCGCCTCTTCGATTCGCGCCATCTGCTCGTCGATACCGGGGCCTTCCTGAGGGATTTCGGGAGCATCATCTTCCCTGACTACCTGGATTCGGCTCGACTTGCGGAAGTAGTCGGTCACGGTGTTGCGGGCTATGGTTGTGAGCCATGTGGACGGTGCTGCTTTCTCTCTCCGGTAGCTTTCGATGTGCTTGAGGGCCTTCTCGAACACGTCTGCTGTCAGGTCTTCGGCAAGACTTGCATTGCCGACCCTGTAGCAGATGTACCTGTAGATACCGGGCATGTGTGTGTCGTACATGTCAGCGAACACTTCCCTTCGACTCTTCAATCGATTGACACCCTCTTCATCGCCGTTTCCAGGGACACCGGCACCGTGGCCCCCTTCGGCGACCATCGCCTGTGCCATCATCCATAGATATGTACGGAATAGTCTGGGAAGTATCACATCGCACCTTCTCTGAAGTCAGTTGATACCATTGTGCCACTCTGCGAGGGAAGTTGCGCAACCCGCGGACGAAGCGTTTGTGAACACTTTCGATGATTGCTACAGTAAACCGACTGATATGGAATCACCCGGTTCTCTACTGCCACTTCTGCTGACGGTCACCGCGATATCGCTCACGGGCGTGATGGCGCCCGGCCCTGTCACCGCAATCGCAATTACCAAGGGCGCTGTGCGAAGGGAAGCGGGTGCTCTTGTCGCGTTGGGGCATGGCATGGTTGAGGTGCCGATGATTGCGCTTGTCGCTCTGGGTTTTGCCTCTGTAATGGCCGTTCCTGGTGTCAAGGCGACTGTTGGGTTGTTGGGTGGTGCCGTGCTGGTCTGGATGGGAGCAGGCCTGTTCAGGACGAAGACGGAGGCCGTTGAAGGCGGTGCCGATGTCACTCGTGGATGCCTTCTTGCAGGATTGACGACGACGGTCGCAAATCCGTACTGGTTCGTATGGTGGGCCACGGTGGGAGCGACATTGATTGCAGGTGCCAGTGCCTGGGGGCTCGTTGGCGTTGCCGCGTTCACCCTCACGCACTGGTTGTGCGACCTTGGATGGCTCTCATTCCTCTCATGGAGCGCGTTCACTTCGCGTCGTTTCTGGACACCTGCCTTCCACAAGGGTGTCTTCATAGCCTGTGGCACAGTGATGGCCGGGTTCGGCATCTACTTCATAGTGACAGGCGCCAGAGTGCTGCTCTAGTCTAGCTATTGCGCAGAGACTGGATCGTGTTTCGATTTGCTCTCGTGCAGGATTCATTGTCTTCTCCACTGGGCACGATGTGGATAGTAGCGGTGCCGCAACTTCTTGTTCCCTCCAAGGGTCTTTGACATGTTCTTCACATTTTGTTGCTAACATGAATTATGTCCGTATGTTTGGCTGAACTTGGGTGAGTAGCCCCGATGTGCGACCATGTACACAGGAGGAGGTGACGTATGAACGTATCGACGCGACGTATGTTGCGATTTGTGCCGGCACTGTTGCTGGTTCTTGTGCTGATAGCGGGATGTGCTCCTGCGGCGCAGTTGACGGATGATGCGGCAGCGGCGTCTGCCGTGAGCGCGGATGATGAGACGGTGGCTGCGGCGTCTGTTCCGGGTATCCCTCTTGCAAGTGTTGCTGACGTAGTGGCCAGGGTGAAGCCTTCCGTAGTAGCCATCACCACAGAGATGACGACCCGAGATTTCTTCAATCGATTGCGGACGCAGGAAAGCGCCGGTTCTGGCTGGATAATCCGCGGCGATGGCTACATCGTCACGAATCACCATGTCGTCCAGGACGCCGAAACAGTGACCGTGGTGCTTGATGATGGGAGAACCTTTCAGGCGGAGGAGGTGCTGGTTGACCCCATCACTGACCTCGCGGTAGTCAAGATAGATGAGACTGGTTTGCCGGTTGCCGAGGTTGGCGATGTGTCTTCAATCCGTGTCGGCGACCCGCTGGTTGCTATAGGCAATTCGCTCGGCATGGGCATCAGTGCTACGAGTGGCATCGCGAGCGCAGTGGGCGTGTCTCTGGACGAGTCTTCCGGCGCAACTGTGCTGGACCTGGTTCAGACCGATGCTGCTATCAACCCGGGCAACAGTGGTGGGCCTCTCGTGAACGCGGCGGGGGAGGTTATCGGCATCAACAGCATCAAGATCGCTACGGTTGGAGTGGAGGGTATGGGATACGCCATCACCATCAACCAGGCACTGCCCATCATCCAGGAACTCATTGAGAACAAGATGGTTGAGCGAGCATGGCTTGGTGTCGGTCTCTACTCCATCACCCCTGCGCGTGCCGAGCAATATGGCCTCTCAATGGAGTCGGGAGTGATTCTCACCCAGGTTGTTGCAGGTAGTCCTGCGGAAGAAGCCGGACTGCAGCTTGGCGACATAATCGTCGGATTCGATGGCGAAGAGGTGTTCGATGCGCAGGGATTCGCCGATGCGATAGAGGCACATCAGCCCGGGGACGAAGTGGAAATTACCTACTGGCGTGATGATGCGAAAGCGGTCACGTACGCTACTCTCGGTTCCAGTGTGCGCACCTAGCGTTGAAGGGGCCGGCCGAAACCACGGAGGGGGCGCACCTGTCACGGTGCGCCCCCTCCTCTTTGTGCAACAACGTTTGGAGTTGCTTCTAGACGAACTGCAGGAATCTCTTTGGGTTTTCGACGATGAGGGTGTGTACCTGCTCGTCTGAAACGCCCCTGTCTTTCAGAAGGGGCACGATGTTCTCAAGGATGTGGGCATAGCCCGGACCTCCCCATTTCATCAGGCGATGTTTGCTGCAGTGGTCATGGGAGATGAGCAACTGGTTGATGTAGCCGGCGTCGATGAGCTGGACTATCTCCGCTACTCGTCCGGCATCGTTGGGAACCTCTACGTTCACCGGGTTCTC
>JAFGFT010000067.1 GCA_016930935.1 Dehalococcoidia bacterium
CACAAGCACGGACGACTACGTATGGCTGGCTGAACGTGAGGTCAAAGAACGTGGCGCAAAGGCCATCAAGTACGACCCCTTCTGGGGCACCGACCTCTTCACCACATCGGAAGCAGACATTCGAGCAGTGCTGGACAACGTGTCCCGCATCCGCAAGGCTGTGGGCGACGAGACCCAGATAATGCTTGACTGCCACTCGCGAATGACGACCAACTCAGCCATTCGCTTCGCCAGGGAAGTGCGACAGTACAATCCAGCATGGTTTGAAGAACCGATTCCCACGGACGCCTCGCCGGAGGACCTTGCCCGCGTTGCCGCCTCCACTGACATCCCGATAGTAACTGGAGAGCGCATCGTCACGCGCTGGTGCTTCCGTGACATCCTGGAGAAGCGTGCCGCTGCCGCCATCAATCCCGACCCTTGTCATGCCGGTGGCATATCGGAGATGAAGAAGATAGGCGAACTGGCCAATACCTACTACGTCGGTTTCACTCCTCACAGCGCGGGCGGACCGGTCATGGTTGCTGCAAACCTCCACGTGGAGGCGTGCGCGCCCAATTTCACCATCCACGAGTCCTTCGCACCCGACCCACCTTTCTACGAACAGATACTCAAGGAACCATTCCCCGCAATGGTGGACGAGTGCATCCAACTGCCTGAGAGGCCGGGAATCGGCGTGGACATCAACGAACAAGCGCTGACCGGTCGGCCCTACGTCTACTACGACCTGAGTAGTCTCTGGGATGTGCCGCAGATACCTGCGGGGGGAAAGATGGAGAGCTAGCAACCCCTTGCCCCCATCAGCGATGGAGCTACGCAACGGCTGCCCTCTTCCCGCGCACAAACGCAAGGAAGGGAATGTAGGAGACTCCTTCGACACTTGAGATGGGCAGCCATTCTGTACCACTGATCCCCATTGCCGACCCAGAAGCCATCGTATACAATGCCGCAGATTGGACTCCACCTGCGCCGGGGCCCCGCGAGATGACATGGAAGCCGAGACTGCAGACTATACGAAGACTGAACGGCATCGCATCCCTGTGATGATAGTAGACGACCACCCCCTGTTCCGCGAGGCGGTCGGCAGGCTCCTTGGCGAATGCCGTGAATTCGAGATTGTGGCCGAGGCTGGCGACGGTGAAGAGGCAATCAATCTGGCGGCACATTGTTCTCCGCGTGTGATTATTCTGGACATAGCTCTTCCCAAGATTAGTGGCATCGAGGCCACCCGCCAGGTCAAAGCATCCCATCCTGAGACTGCCATTGTTGTCCTGTCGGTCTACGATGATGCGCAACATGTGAATGCCGCCTTGGGAGCAGGGGCTGACGCCTATCTGACCAAAGATGTGGCACGGGGGGAAATAGTACATGCACTTCGTGAAGTGGTTGCAGGACGCATCTTTGTCAGCCAGAGCGCGCTACGCCATCTCGCCTCGTCCTCCGCAATCAACCGTGAAGCTGCTTCCTCGGAAGGAAACCATGGCCTGACGAAGCGTGAGACTGAGATTCTCGGATTCCTCACTCGAGGCCTCAGCAACAGAGAGATTGCGAGTGAGCTATCGCTCAGCACTGCCACAATAAAAGGCCACGTCGAGGGCATCTACTCGAAGCTCAAGGTTGACAGTAGAACCGAAGCCGCAACCACTGCGTTGCGACTGGGAATCGTGGACCTTGGTGATATCTAGGACTCGCGCGCGACAACGGCTTAACAGAGCTTTCCCCCGGGATGCTCTGCTTGAGCTTCAATCAAGCCCTCACTGGTGGATCACTGTTGGACTCGTTGCCGCTATCAGCGTGATGTACTACATCTGCATCGAGTTCTATGACACGCCCGTCAAGCTGTTCTTCGCCGAGGTGAAGTACGACCTACACGGAAGCGTCTACCTGCTGCCGTTCATCTGCGCGACCATCACACTCCGACTGGTCGGGGCTATAGCGTCCTGGATTCTGAGCTTTGGTGCCGCCCTTCCGCGCATCCTCTACTATTCTATCGGTCCGAACGCCGAATTCTACAACTCCTTGTTCTTCGTTGCGCCGTTCCTCATTGCCCTGACAATTCTGCTGGAATTGCGCTGGCGCTCGCGACACGCCCAACTTGCAGCCGAAAGAGAGAGGGAGCGGCGCCTCCACATCGACCATGTGTTTCAGGCACAGGAGGCAGAGCGCTACCGCATCGCCCAGGGGCTGCACGATGACGTACTGCAGAGACTGATGGCCATCGCCGTTCTCTCGGAGAACCTATCAGGGTCGGATTCAGACAAGAAGTCTGCCGTAGCTGAAGGAGCCACGGAAATTCGTGAGGAAAGCCTCCGACTTGCCAATGACCTGCGCAGACTCAGCTATGACTTGAGGCCAAGTATCCTGGACAGTCTCGGACTTGTCTCGGCGGTAGACTGGCTTGCACAGCGATTGCAGCAGGAGACAGGCATACAAATGAATCTGTTGACGAGGGGACATCCAACCAGGCTCAGCCCCCTCCTTGAGACGAAGGCATTTCGCATTGTGCAAGAGGCTCTCAACAATATCAGGCAGCACTCAGGCGCTACAGAGGTAACCGTATCCATCGGCTTCGCGCCAACACGTCTGACCATCAAGGTCATAGACAACGGTGTCGGGTTCTCATCAGGCCGCGTCATGCGCCTGGCTGCCGAACAAGGGCATCTCGGACTGCTGGGAATGCGGGAGCGGACCGAGTCAATGAACGGCACGCTCACAGTCATTTCGAGAACAGAGGGTGGAACCACAATCACAGCCAGCATACCTCTGGATGGTACCAGCGATGCCCCCATCACAACTACCTAGGGTCTAACCCACCAGCATTCGACGTCCCCTCCCTACCAAACATCAGGATTCAGACGGTTTTGGCACCATTCTGTTCTTCCTTCTTGACAAGACTCACACGTAATTCACGATGAATGGATAGTGGCAGTGGTGGGGGGAGGGCCATTCGGCCCCCCCACTTTCAACCCTTCAGAATGGGCCTACTGCATCTTGAGACGATGTTCCCATACGCATACGCTTGAAATTGGGTCATTGGAACCTTCGAAACGTGCGGTGCGAACTTCATTTCGCAGATAAGTGGTTGAATGGTGTTGTGTTGGTTGGTCTTGCAGGACTCCTGTGACATCAATAGCCTCACCAAATGGCCAGCAAACGCGGGCACAGAGGTACATGAACATGCACGGAGCGTATTGAGGTCCATGAGAGACCTGGGTCGAAGCCAGTCTAGCTTCACACTAGTAAGGCAGTAGCTCCAGCCAAATGCATCGCAGGTTGAGCATTCGATGCGAAAACCGCTTCATAAGCGTAGGACAACAAGGAGGAGACCATGAAGTCAAGGATTGGCGTGACCCTACTTTCCCTGCTGCTTGTCATTAGCGCAGTGGCCATCGGCTGTGCTCCAGCAGCGCCCTCGGGCACTGGCTCAAGCGATGCTCCAGCCGCTGATGAGTCTCAAGCAGACGAACCCACTCAGGCCGAAGGCAAGACCTATAAGTTCGTGTATCAGTGCGGCGCACCGATCTCCACTCCATACGGAGATCATGCCAAGGCATATGCAGCCGAGGTCGCTGCGGCATCCAACGGGCGCATCGAAATCACCGTCAAAGACGCGGGAGAGGTTGTCCCGACCCACGAAGTAACCGACGCCATCAGCAAGGGCGTCGTCGACATCAGTCAACCCAACTCATCCTTTGACATCGGCCGACTTGGACCTGTTGTGTACCTGTTCGGCACAAGCGGCTTCCCGGCAGGCCCCGACCCGATGGAGTACCTCGCCTGGGTTTACGAGGGTGGCGGTCTCGACAGAATCAATGAGGTCTACGGCGGACAGTACAATGTCATCATCCCAGCCCAGGTGGTGGTCTATCCTGCCGAGATTCTCTGCCACTCAAATAAGAAGATTCAGAGTCTCGACGATTTGAAGGGGTTGAAGTTCCGGACTATGGGCCCCTGGGCAGAAGTAATGGAAAGCTTCGGCACATCCATCGTTACCGTCCCCGGAGGCGAGATTTACGAATGCGCCCAGCGTGGCGTCGTCGACGCTTTCGAGTACTGTGGCCCAGCAGTCAACTGGACCATGGGCTTCCATGAGATAGCCAAGTACATCGGAGTTCCGGGTATTCACTCGCCGAACTGCAGCAATCTTCTCATGTTCAACAACGATGAATGGAATTCGCTGCCTGGCGATCTGCAGGAAATCCTGAGAATTGTAGGACAGGAACGCAGTCTGCGCGACTACCTCGACGTCTCCACACGAGACGCAATAGCACTCGACAAGTACATTGAATACGGCACAGAGTTCTTCACCTTACCCGACGATGTCCAGATAGCCATCGTTGAACGCTCTGGTGAATTCACCCAGATGCACTGCGAAGAGGATGCCGTCTACAAGGCCATCTACGAACAGCAACTCGAGTTCGTCAAGAAATGGAGGACTCGACAGGAAATCCTTCAGCCCAAGTACAGCCTATTCCACGAATCGTAAGCCATCGACATTATCGCTTTGATGCCAGGAGGGTGGCTCGGATGAAATCGAGCCACCCTCCTGCACAGAATGTATGAACGCCTCGTGCAGCAGCATTCGCCGCGCAGAGAGGACAAGTGAGAGTCAACATGACACAAGTGAGCAAGATTCTCAAAGGCATTGACTGGGTAAGTGAGTACACGGGCCGAGCTGTCAGCTGGGTCACAGTAATCATGATTCTAGTCGTCACCTTCAACGTATTCATGCGCTACTTCCTCAACCAACCCACGGTGTGGTCTTTCGACATGAACTACATGCTCGGAGGAGGAATGATTGCCCTTGGCATGGGCTTCATCATGAAGCACCGTGAAAACGTACGTATTGACATAGTGTCAGCCAAATTCTCGGAAAAGACGCAACTCTGGATAGAGGTCACATTTGGACTCCTGCTCTTCACCCCCGTGTTCTTCTTCATTTCACGGGTCTATTGGCTGGACTTCATCAACGCCGTCATCATAGGCGAGAAATCAATGCAGAGTTGTTGGTACCCGGCGCTGTGGCCATTCAAGCTGGCGCTTGCCGCCGGATTCACACTCTTTCTGATACAGGGCATCGCGAATGCCATTCGCGACCTGTCGAAGATCATTACGGGGAGATCACTATGATCGAGGTAAGCCCACTACTGGCAACCATCATCATGTTCGGTGGGCTCCTGTTGCTCGTACTCACCGGCTACCCGATGGGCCTGATCCTTATCATTCTTGGCACAGGGTTCGGATTCTTGTTGCTCGGACCGGGAGTCTTCGAGATGTTCCGCTATCGCAGCTACAACCTGCTTGCGAGCTTCATATTCATGGCAGTACCGCTGTTCGTATTCATGGGTGCCATGGTCGAGAGTTCAGGCGTGGCCGAAAAGCTGTTCAATGCCCTGTACATCCTTACAGGGCGCTTCCGGGGAGGTCTGGCCATCGGCACCATCTTGCTGGGAACCATCCTCGCAGCATGCGTGGGAGTCATCGCCGCATCCGTCGTCACCATGGGGCTGCTCGCGATGCCAACAATGGTCAAGAAGGGCTATGACCGAGGTTTCGCCGCGGGAGCAGTGTGTGCGGGAGGTTCCCTGGGCATCCTTATCCCACCCAGCGTCATGCTGGTCGTGTACGGCCCGACGGCTGGAATATCGGTAGGCAAGCTCTTCATGGCCGCCTTTCCAGCAGGATTACTCCTTTCCGTTCTCTACATCGCCTATGCTGCCGTTAGAGCTTATCTGCAGAAGGATCTCGCCCCGGCAGTGCCAGCCAGCGAGAGGTCCGCGACCACGAAGGAAAAACTGATAATGATTCCCACGTCATTACTGCCTCCATTGGTGTTGATGATGGCCGTATTGGGTTCCATATTCTTTGGGGTAGCGTCCCCGACAGAGGCTGCCGGAGTAGGCGCTCTTGCCTCAGCTGTGCTGGCCATGGCCTACAAGCAATTCAACATGAAGGTACTGAACGATGCCATGCTGACGACAATGCGCACCACCTGCATGGTCATGATTATCGGTCTAGGCGCGGGCATATTTACCGGCGTATTCGACTCGGCGGGAGGCGTAGATGTAGTAACGCACGCCATCATGTCAGCACCATTTGGCCGATGGGGTGCATTCGCGGCGGTTATGTTCATTGTCTTCGTACTGGGCATGTTCATCGACTGGCTGGGCATCGTCTTCCTCATGGTGCCCATCGCGACACCGATTGGCACCGCCCTTGGATTTGACCCCCTATGGTTCGCCATGATGATCATAATCAACTTCCAGATGTCATTCATCACGCCTCCATTCGCCTACGCAATCTTCTACCTCAAGGGCATTGCGAAGCCCGAGTGGGGCCTGACCACTCAAGACATCATTCGCGGAGTCCTGCCATACGTGGGACTCATTATCTTTGCGCTGGTACTGTGCATCGCTTTTCCACAGATACTGTTGTGGTTGCCAGCCCAGATGATAACGTAGCATGGGCACAGTCGAGTGAACGAGAAGAACAGAAGGAAGGCATTATGAAAATCACAAACATAAAGACATTCCTCTACAAACCAACGTGGAACTGGCTGCTCATCAAGATGGAGACCGACGAGGGCATCTACGGCTGGGGAGAGGCAACCTCTGGCGGACTGGAGAAACCCGTCGAGGCCTGTATCCACAACCTGGCCGATTACCTCATCGGCAAGGACCCCCGAGACATCGAATTACACTGGTCAACCATGTTCCGCAAC
>JAFGFT010000068.1 GCA_016930935.1 Dehalococcoidia bacterium
CTTCCCTTGGAACAGAATCACTACCAATCTTGAGTGCCGACACGATTACGGGAGGGACATGTCCCTCCCCTACGGATATGACCGACCGTGTGTGAGACCCATCCTGCGCATCCAGATCCCATACCGTTCACTGCCCGACTGGCTCGGGAGCCTGCCCGCCAGCGTGTGTGAATGGTTGGCGTGCCCAGAACTCTCACTCGTGAACATGAATTGAGTGTGGTGCCCCCTTAATTACAGGCGGGACGGGAAGCGTACAATGGGGGGTACGGCCTGCTTTCGTGGCACGGCCCGCAAGTCGACTGATTCATGACACCAATGGAGATGAAGAAAGACTCACCAGGACAGCGAGGCGGCAAAGTCTTCTACGGCTACATCATCGTGGCCCTCGCCCTCCTCGTTATGGCTCTCACCTCCGGTGCAATCTTCAGCTTCAGCGTCTTCTTCGCCCCACTGCAGGAGGAATTCGGCTGGAGTCGCGCCCTTACGTCGGGCGTCTTCTCCGCGTTCATGATTTCTCAGGGTGTGTTCTCCATCTTCGCGGGCAGGCTGAACGACCGCTTCGGGCCACGCGCCATCCTCACCGTCGGCAGCGTGCTGTTCGGCCTGGGGTTCATGCTCGTCTCCCGTGTCTCCGCCGTCTGGCAGATATACCTGCTCTACGGACTGGTCATCGCCGCGGGTGCGAGTGCCGGTCCCGTTCCGCTCATGTCGACGGTGGTCAGGTGGTTCCATGCGCGCAGGGGCATGATGACCGGCATTGTAATGGCCGGCGTCGGCATCGGCACAATGGTTGTGCCTCCGTTCTCCAGTTGGCTCGTCCAGAGGCTTTCATGGCGTCCTTCGTTCGTGGTGGTCGGGGTTCTGATACTCGTCGTGGTGTTTGTCTGCGCACGGTTCCTGAGACGAGACCCGCACGTGATGGGACTGCACCCCCTCGGCGGCGAGGTCGTTACAGGTGAACGCCCTCAGACTACCGGTGCGGGGCTGCGTCTTGCCGAAGCGATGCGTACGAAGCAGGCGTGGCTGCTTGCCGCCGCGTTCGTGGGTTTCGGCTTCTCAGTCCACACCATCTCCGTACATGCGGTTGTTTACGCGATGGGACTCGGAATGTCGCCCACGCGTGCAGCCACGGTGATGACCGCCATCGGTGGACTCGGTATCCTCGGAAGGGTCGGCATGGGCAGCCTCGCTGACAGTCTCGGCTCGAAGCGGTTGCTTGTCATCCTGTTCGGTGTGCTGTCGCTCAGCCTGCTGTGGCTCTCCACAGTCACGCAGTCGTGGGGCGTGTTCGCGTTCGCATGCGTCTTCGGGTTCTCTTTCGGAGGCATCGTGCCGTTGTACTCGCATATCGTGGCGGAGCTGTTCGGGCTTCGTGCTCACGGTGCAATACTGGGCATCGTCGGCTTCAGCATAGGGCTGGGCAGTGCCATTGGACCCGTATTCACGGGCTACGTCTATGATGTTGTGGGCAGCTACGCAATCCCGTTTGCCGTCTGCGGCGCTGCAGCGGCCATCTCAGGACTGCTCATCCTCTTCGTGAAGCCGCTGCCTGACCGAACGCAGGAGCCTGTTCTCGTCGTTGAAGACTCCAAGCGGCGGCCGCCCGAGCCTCCGTTCATCCCGACCATGTAGGTGCGCAGCTCGCTCATGGCATGCTCCGCACTTCCCATCAACAACCACGGAATTCGGGAAGAGATAAGTATCGTGTCCCCAGAACCATGGTGTCTCTGCACGTGCCATATAGCGGCGCCGCGGCGCTGATGCTATCCTGTGGGAGACATGTCGCTGGACATCCCTGGCTCCACGCCTGCTGCACACCGGGCATTTCCGCCGTTCCGGGTCCTCCGCCGCGCGGTCGAGTTGGCCCGTCGCGAAGGCCCGTTGTACCTGGCGATCTCAGTCACGCGGCGCCATGTCTTCAATTGGCAGTCTTTCTACCTGTACGAGCTCCTTCTGGCGGATTGCCCTACCGGCCACTCCAGGCCGCGGCCGGATGGCTATGACGAGTGCCTGGTTGACAGCAACGAGACTGCCGACCAAGCGGTCGCCGGCCGCTGCGACTTCCGGGAGGTGATGCCATGGACCCGGCGCGCGCTGGCCCGCGGCGCCGCCACACTCTGCCTGTATCACGGCCAAGAGGTCGCACATGTTGGCTGCGTCGCCACCTCACCGGAGGCAAGGGAGGCCATCGATTGGTTGCCGTTCGACGTGCAGTTCGACGGGGGCGAAGCGCTGCTCGGCGCGGTCTACACCGTGCCCCGGCATCGCGGCCGCGGACTGCTGACCTACAGCACTCTTCGCCGTCTTGACTATCTGCGGGGTGCAGGATTCCACACCTGCAAGGTCGCCATCGCCACGAACAACGATCACTCCAACCGCTCGCAGATTCGTCTGAAATCGCGCATCTACGCCGTCGGGCGTCTGTTCAGGCTTCTCAAGTGGCAACGATGGAGCGAGCGGCCGGCAACAGCGGAAGAACTAAAGCCGCATTCCGGTTGCTGAGCCCCAGTGCCGGTATACCCGTGCTTTCCTGAGTTGCCAGAGATGCGCAGTTGCGGCCGGAGGGGCCAGAGCGTCGGCGGTCGCCGATTCTGAATGCGACCCTGAATTGAGTGTGGTGTCCCCGGGATTCCCGGAATTCCGCCTAGCTGGGTCGCGGCCATGCCAAGAACGACGCCCCATAGAACCCCAGCTCAACGTCAACCGTTCGAGGGGAGTCTGGATCTCTGAGCGAACGGTAGGCTTCAACGGTTTCGACGGCACCGTCTTCGTTGATGACGTCGAAGAGTGAGGCGATATCGCCCTTGCGGGTGGTACGAGCCTCTTCCACGGCCTTGACCATGTCCCGCGCATTCCGCTCGTAGTAGCGCATCATTGAGATGGTCCGCCAGTCCACTGTGCCCCATTCTTGAGGGTCCAGAAAGCGCATCACAGCGGTCGCTCGCTTCGCCCTTCTCTGGCCAGTGTCGGGATCTCTTGAGGAGCCAAACCCCACCAAGTTCATGATGGATCGCAGCTTTTCACGGTCGCTTGTAGCGAAGGTCGCGCCGCAAAGAGCGTCCCAGACGTCGGACGGAGCATTCCTCGCAGCTGCGCCGGTCTGTTCCTCCATGCAGTCGGCCTTTCAATACTCGACCAGCATCAAAAAGTCCTTGGCACGCTGCATCTCGGCGAGCGATGGGCTGTTACTATTTGTTCTGACTAGTCCCACAATGCTGGGAGCGTCAGTCTCCAATCGTCGCGTCAAGTCGCTATCTGGTCTACGGTAGTCTGCCAAACCCATTTTCAATCCCTCCTCTGCAACCAGCTATTGCAGATGTCCTGTACTGATGTGGGGACACGATATTCGTCTGTTCTCGTCCAAAGCTAGGACAGCAACAGCCTGGCTGCTTGGGGCGGTCTTGTGAACGTGAAAACGAATACAGTGTGGTGTCCCCGGAATCCAAGCCGAAACCTCGCCTTTCGGACCGCTGCGAAGGATCATTTGAACGTCAGAGTGAATCAAGTGTGTTGTCCCCGACTCCGTCATTGCTCCTCTGGGGCGGCCGCGTCGTCAGCCAGAAAGATGGCGGACATGCCTGGCACGATTGCGCACAAGTCCAGTATTTCAACTTCACCAGCATGGAATGTAAACAACTGGCCAACCGTCTGGAACTGCTCTCCGTACTTGTTTCGAAAGTTTTCGAGAAGCCCCGACTTTCGAAGAGCACTCTGCATCGACGTGCGCCCGCGCAGAAAAGCCGTCGCGTGCGTGGTGTCCGTGAGATATAGTTGCTTCATCCTCGGCGTGGGATCCCACAGCAGTTTCAGGTAATCTTTCAGCAGTTGTTGTTTCCGAACCGGCTCTGGTCCCCCTCTCCACCTGATGAACTTGAACTCGGCCACGCGCAGGTTGGTCTCCAAGTCAAAGTCGGCGAAGCCTCTATTGCCAGCTCCCAGACTTGTTGACAGCACCTTCTCGCCTTTCACTAGCACGTGAGGTAGGGACGTCAGAATGCCCAGCGCGTGGATGACGACGTCGATCTGTCCTATCGCGCTCTTGATGTTCACCGCCGAGCGCAGTGTCGCAAGTGATAATCGGTTGTCGAATAGATAGCTATCGAGGGCGGTACGAGTTGCCAGTCGCGGCAATTGCAGTTCTATCTTGCGGATACCTTCTGTGGGGGGGCGTCCCAAAGCCTGAGTATAGGCGGCGATATCAGATGAGAGACTCCCATTTCCCATTGCACCCATGTCATTGCTCCTCTTCAGTCGACATGAAGTCGCTACTGCCCGATAGGTTACAGAGCCACTACACAACAATCCCCAATGTGAAAGCTATTTGTTCCACCGTTTCGGGGAACAGGCGCCCATCGCGTGCAGATGCCAAACGCAGTCTACGCTTGGTTTGGCAGACCCGCTACCTCCTGGTGCCCTGCCTTCTCGCGCATCAGGCGGCGCAGGTCATTGATGCCGGCCCGCAGTTGCTCGGCTTCCTCACCCAAGAACAATGGCGGAAACTGGCCGTTGGCCCAGTTCCCATTGCGGTCCTTGATCCAGTAGTACGTCCACAAGCCATATTCGCCGGTGACCTGGTCCTTCAGCAGGAATACCATGGGGTCACGGCCCACATCCTCTGCTTTCTGTGTTGAGTACACCTGTCTGACTGCAACCACGTCGTAAGAGTGCTCGGTCTTGTCCGGATTCTTGTGTGTGACATAGAAAGCCCGTTCTGCACCGCAGCGGCCCTTTCGCGCTGGGCAGAGTCCAATCGTCCCCTTCTCAGTGAACTGTCGTGCAAGACTGCGTATCGTCTCGTTCTCCCTGCTTGATGGCCCATGGCCGGCCTGACACTTGACTACTATTCCCATCGCCTTCCTCCTTGCACTTTCTCCGTATCATGGGGATGCGCTACAAACGCCCCAGAAATTAGAACCAATCCCAAGCTATGACTGAATCTCGTATCGTATCCTCAGAATTCTTGAATATGAGCCCGCGGTCATGTCAAGAGACAAGTATCGTGTTCCCAGAACCTTAGATCGTTGTACAACTACGACTCGTCGTCATCCACAGCTCTCGATGACGCGAGGTCAATTGATAGCTGTCGAATGGCATCGATGAACTGGTCCATTTCCTTCTCTGTCATGCCTTGGAGCTGCGCGAAAGGCTCTTTGTAGTTCGCAATCCTGCCACTGAACGTGGGGATAGGCTTCACAAGTTCCCAATACCTAGTGCCGGCCTCCGGCGCTGCGTCTAGGATGGCCATCCCCAGTGACACGCTGCTGTTGTACCATCCGATGAAGATGCCAGTTCCCCTTTGATTGCCTGGCCATGAAATCCGATAGCTGTAGCTGGTGGAGCTCCAGTGGAGTGAGTCGGCCGCTCCTGAGGACTGGCGCTCCTGCGAAAGTGCTTTCGCCTTCGAATAGAGCAGTCTAGCCTCGGGGAATTGGTCGCCGCAGAGCTCAAGAAATCGTCCTTCGTCGAGAGGGGTACGAGGCGAAGACTCTCGGCGCGAGACTGCAGGAGAAGCGCCGAATACCTGCGGCACCAACAACTGCGTATCTCCTTCTTGGAATTGCCGCATCTGGAGAACGGCGACTGTCGGTGCGCCTGAGCCTCTCGAATCAAGATACTCGATTATGCGCTTCAGTTCATCGTTCAAGAGGTCGACTGCGATGATCAGAGTGAACGTCCCTTGCTTCAGATTGGCCTCAACTCCTGCTCGGAACTGCTCCTCTGACCACTCTTCTGATTCTCTCACGTTCTTGGCCATCAAGTCTGCCAAGTGCAGGCCATTCCATTTCTCGGCGCGACAGCATACGTCGTCGAAGGACTCGTAAGTCATCTGCCATAGATATGCCGCATACTCCAGCAGCTGGCCAACTACTTTGCGTCGGACCTCGGGATTTCTCGCCAGCTTGCATTCGATGATACTGATACCCCCCTGTTCGTCCACGCCGATAAGATCTGTGTTGCCTGACCCGGGAAGTCCAGCCTCACGAACAAACACTTTCGGCTGAAGGTTCGCGGCACCCCACGAAGCAACGGGGATAACTTCTGGTGTTTCATACAGGAGCTGCTGCAGAATGTACTCGCTCTCAAACTTGCTCTCACCTATGCGTTTCCAATCTGATCCATCGGTTCTCATCAGAATCTCCATTGTTTCCTCCCATCAAAGAACGAGTCGGGTCCCCGTCGATTCTAGGCCGTTGCATCTTGGTATTCAAGAGTGGGCTGCTTCGGTAGATCACCACTTCGAATTATGGGGACACCACACTTATCTCTGCCGTGCCAAAGCTGGAAGGATGCAGAAAGGGTTCGAAATGGCTCCTCAATGGTCCGTTTCACTCGTAAACATGAATTAAGTGTGGTGTCCCCAGAATTCCCTACAGTCACGCAGTCGTGGGGCGTGTTCGCGTTCGCAGGCGTCTTCGGGTTTTCTTTCGGAGGCATCGTGCCGTTGTACTC
>JAFGFT010000069.1 GCA_016930935.1 Dehalococcoidia bacterium
GCAACCGTGCTCCATAGCAACCAACGGGCCGTTCCCGAACGGCCCCTACAGTAAGACTACGAAATCCCCAATCTAGCTGGTCAGAGTCTGTTGTCCGAAATGTACGGGTCGTTCGTGAACGACCCCGTGGGGTGGAGTGAATCCTGCCGTAGGGGCAGGCTCCCACGCCTGCCCGCCACAGGGTTGTCACGCGCCCAAGGTTGGAAGAGGAAGGAACGTGCAGGTAGCTCAGCGAAGGCCCCTGTGTATATACGGGGTTGATTGGAATTGCAGTGTACTGGCGGGCGGGCGTGGGAGCCCGCCCCTACCTCCGGACATCGCTTGTGGCTGGTGTTCGTCCGTGTCTGTCCGTGTCTGTCCGTGTCTGTCCGTGTCTGTCCGTGTCCGTCCGTGTCTGTCTGTGTTCGTCCGTGTCCGTCCGTGTCTGTCCGTGTTCGTCCGTGTCTGTCCGTGTTCGTCCGTGTCCGTCCGTGTTCCCGCTGAATGCAGGGAAGAACTGAAACTCCGTCGGTGTTCACCCTCACCTGACCATGCTGGTCCTATTGACTATTATGACCATACTGATTAGTATGATTATACTGGTCAGTATGGTCACCACGATTGTACTGACCAAACCGACCGTCTCGGCTACGAACGAACGTATTGGAGGTGACGGCCATGTTGAAGAAGATTTCGGCACAGAAGGCAAGACAGAACTTCGGAGAACTCATGGATGAGGTGCGCCTGAGGGGCGACCGCTACATCGTGAACAGGGGAGCCAAGCCCCTGGTTGCGGTCATACCGGTTGAGGAATACATCGCCTGGGAGCAGGCACGGGAGCGACTCTACAGCCGGATAGTGGAGATGCGGGAACGCAACAAACAGGAGCAGTCAGACCAGCTTGAAGGCCAGATTCGCCTGGCAATAGAAGCCGTCCAATAGGACTCTCATCCCCTGACTGACCATGTGGAGAGTCGTACTGGACAACGCCGCGCTCACGAGCGCGCTGCTGAACCCGACAGGGAAGCCGGCGCGCCTACTGGATTACGCCTTCCAGGGCAAGCTGCGGCTCTTCACCACGGACCGGATGCTCACCGCTGAAGGAAAGGTCCTCAGACAGAAGACCATGCGGTCGCGTCACGGATTGAGCGATAGAGACCTCTCGGGCTTCATGGCAGACCTTCCCGTCCTGCTCTGCATGGTGGAAGGAGCGGGAAGACGAGGCACGCGAGGCGCACCCGGTGCAGAAATAGACTTGCTCACCTGTGCGACACAGAGCCGCGCCGACTTCCTCGTGACGTCGGCGCGGTCATCACTGCACAACATGCCCCAGCAGGGCACCCAGGTCGTCAGGGCCGACCAGCTTGTACGGCTGCTCGACCGTGGCGCCTGAACTGATTTCTATCGGCTTATCCGGGTTCCCCCTCCCTTGATGAGGTTCTCAAGTTCCTGCACCGTGCACCAGTTGATATCGCCGGGAATCGAGTGCTCGAGCGCCGCGTACGCATTCCCGTAGCGCAGACCCTTGTCGATATCGCCCGTGATGTAGCCATAGAGGAAGCCGGATGCGAATGAGTCGCCCGCACCGACACGGTCGATAATCTCAACTTCATACGTGCGGTCCTCGTATACCTTGCCACCGGCATAGACGATGGCAGTCCAGTTGTTCCTCAACACACTCAAGTCGGTACGAATGGTGATGCATACGGCTTCAAACTTGAACTTCTCAGCCAGTTTGCGAGCCACATCCTGGTAGCTGTCACCCGTGATTTTCAGAACCTTCGCCGTGTCCTCCTCTGTAGAGATGAGCACATCGACGTACTCCATGAGCGGTTCCATGACCGCGTGCGCCTCGTCCTCGGTCCAGAGCCTTGCGCGATAGTTGAGGTCGCAGGCTACCTTACAGCCCGCAGCCTTGGCCATCTTCAACGCCTCAAGAGTAGCTGCGGCAGAGGATGCGCTCAGGGCAGGAGTTATGCCGGTGGTATAGAACCACTTGGCTCCCTGCAGTATTCCGGACCAATCCACATCGCCCGGCTTGACTTTGCACATGGCCGAGTGTGACCTGTCATAGATAACCCTGCTCGGTCGGGGCGAGGCACCGAACTCCACGAAGTAGACGCCAACCCTGTCTTCCTTCGTCCACACGATGTGAGATGTATCGACGCCCTGCTCGCGCGCCTTGTTGCGAATGAAGTGTCCGATGCTATTGTCGGTCATCCTGGAAACCCACGCCGTGCTGAGTCCCAATCGACTCACGTTGCAGGCAACACTCATCTCAGCGCCGCCGGCATTTGCCTCATAGGAGAACACCTGCTCAATTCTCCGGTAATTGGGCGGAGAGAGTCTCAACATCGTCTCCCCAAACGTAATTACATCATACATTCACATAACTCCTTCAACTGATTGTGTGCTACAGCCCGCGTGCGACCTTGACAGCTTCAACGAACTGTCGCGCTTTCTCGGTAATGACATCGAAATTCTTGTCGGCCAGGGCTTTCTTGTCCACGAGAGACGTAGCCACAGAGATACAGGAGGCTCCGGCACGGATGAAGTCAGGCGCATTCTCCAGATTGACACCACCCGTCGGGGTGAGGCGTATCTGGGGGAAAGGACCCTTGATGTCTTTCAGGTACTGTGGACCAACCACTCCGGCAGGGAAGACTTTGACGATATCCGCGCCTGCGTCCCAGGCAGCAAGTATCTCAGTGGGAGTGAATGTTCCCGGAATGACCACCTTCGCGTACCTGTGCGCCATCTTAATGACTTCCAGGTTAAGATTGGGACAGACAATGAAGTCGGCTCCATTCAGGATAACCGCGCGACACGTCTCGGGATCCAGTACGGTACCGGCTCCAAGCAGCACATCGTCACTTGCCTGTCTCTTGAACTCTTTGATGGCATCGATGGCGCCGGGCACCGTCATGGTAACCTCGATATTCGTCACGCCACCTCGCGCAACCGCTCCACACACATCGATCGCCTGTTCCGGCGTTGCCACTCGAATGATGGCGATGACGCCGATATCCAGTATCTTCTGCAGGTCCTTCATCTTCTGGTCCATTGCATTCCCTCCCAATATAGTATGTCTGGCGTACTCACGCAGGACCGCACCATGCAGACAGAGCAGGTGTCAGTCCTGTCTGTCACTGTTCAGCGATTGCCAATCTCAGTTTCTCCTCGAAGTCCTTGCGTGCGGGTGTGAAAATCTCGAGCATCTGGCAATCCTTGTCCCCTGCTATTCCGTTGTGCTCAACATTGCCGGGGATGGCGATAACTTCGCCCGTCTTGAGACCGTAGATCTCACCTTCAATGACGATGTCTATCTTCCCTTCGAGCACCACTATCATCTGCTCATGCGGATGACTGTGCATCTTGCCCTGCGCGTGCGCACTCACGTGAACGAAACTGAGCGTCAGGTTGTCTCCGGGAACGATGCGGGTGACGATTCCCTCCGCAAGGCTTACCAGAGGAACATAGCCAACGGCCACAACCTTGCTCGCTCGCTTCTCCTCACTGGCACGAACATACTCCTCACTCATGGCAATTCCCTCCCTTTCTCAAGACAAGACCTATCCTGTACATGGGCACGCCACGGCACACCGGTCACGCGGAAGTGCCGGACGCCTGGCGCAGCTTTTCCTCAAATTCCTTGCGTGCCGGAGAGAATACCTCCACCAGTTCGCATGGAGTATCCTGCGCCTGCGCACCGTGCTCAATATCTCCGGGTATCGGAACCACATCGCCAGCCTTCACATGATAGTACTTGCCGGCAACGATGACGTCCATCTCACCCTTCAGGATAATCATCATCTGTTCATGCGGATGGCTGTGCACCGTGGCATAGGTATTAGCATCAACAGTGGCGAAACTGAGCGTCATGTTCCTGCCCGGTACGATGTGAGTGTTGGCTCCAGGCATCAGGTTGACGATGGGGACATCCGCGACGGTCACCACCTGGCTCTTCCACTCGGCATCTGTCGCACGCACGAACTCAGTAGTCATGACGACCTACCTCCTGGTCCTCTGAGGCAGTAGTAGCACGTACGAACCATACGCGCCTGAATCATACCATAAGTGTATCTGGATTCAGCCGTTCATGAAATGCCGCACCGCCTTGTGCGGGGAATTCGGAATGGGTGGTGGGCGGCTATCTGTAGGGGCGACGGCATGCCTCGCCCGTAACGTTGCGGACCGCACAAGGCTGTGGTGCACGAAAGGTGCCCAATTCGCATATACTTACCCCCACAGACACATGGACAGTCAGCCGGAACAAGATGCGCTTGCTCACCGCATCCATACGGAGATAACAGCATGAAAGAGATATTTCTGGCCATTCACATGGAAGCACTGCCGGAGGGGGGATTCCTGGCCACCAGCGACGAGTTGCCCGGACTGGTAGCGCAAGGCCGCACGGCGGCTGAGGCGATGGAGATAGCCCAGGATGTCGCGCGCAAGCTTGTGGAGTCCTACATCGAGCACGGCGACGAGCTTCCCGCTGCGCTACGAGCAGCCGCTCCAGCAACGGGTGATGCCCGTATTCCCGTGAGCGTGTTCTGATGGGTAGGCTCTCTGGATTCGGAGCCGATGATGTGCTCCGAAAACTGAGGCAGGCCGGTTTCGTCTTCGACCGACAGGCAAAAGGAAGTCACGAAATCTGGTGGCATCCAGACACGCGCACCCGCACGACCGTGCCACCTCATCCAGGGGAGCTACCCGAAGGAACTGTGCGTGCCATACTGCGTCAGGCAGGACTCAGCACAGACGAGTTCCTCAGGCTTTGAGACACACTAGCCTCCGTGTACAGCAGGTCCATGCCACACCCGCCAACCAAAGATCGGGGCCGGCATAATCGTCACACACGTAACGTTGGAAGAGGAACGTGCGGGAAACCAACCGCAGGTCTCCGCACCGCATGGGTCGTCGTCGCTACCCTTCGTCCGTGTGAGTCCGTGTCGGTCTGTGTTCGTCCGTGTTCTGAGGTGTCCCCGAAATTCGGGATGGGTGGGGGCGTTGTCCGGAATGTACGGGTCGTTCGTGAACGACCCCGCGGGGTGGCGTGTGGGGCTATTCGTAGGGGCGACGGCATGCCTCGCCCGTAACGATGTAGATTGCACAAGGTTGTGATGGGACGGGGTTGTTGTTCGTGATGTAGGGGCTCTTCGTGAAGAGCCCGTTCGCCACCTCAGGACAAGGTCAAAGCCCACGGCACGCCGCGTTCCACCAACACTGCACGACTGCTATAACCTTGTTTCATGACAACCGACGGGCCGTTCCCGAACGGCCCCTACAGTCAAACTGCCGTATCCCCGATCTAGATGGGAAGGAAGGCACTGCTGTCCGAAACGTACGGGTCGTTCGTGAACGACCCCGCGGGATGTCGTGTGGGGCTATCTGTAGGGGCGACGGCATGCCTCGCCCGTACCGTGGTGGGCCGCACAACGTTTCAAGAGTAAGGATCTCAGGTTCCAATCTGCCGTAGGGGCTGGCTCCCACGCCTGCCCACCCCCTGGTCACGACTACCCAAGGTGGGCCGAAGGAATCTACCGGAAACCAACCGCAGGCCGTTGTGCCGAAGCGAGGTTGCGTGATATTCGTGGTTACGGGCGAGGCATGCCATCGCCCCTACGGATACAGATGGACGGACATGGAAGCCTGCCCCCTACATCCGGACACCACCTGTCCCGGCAATTCCCCTCTTACCCTATCAGGAGCTTCTCCACGGACATCAATTCCTTGCGGTGCTGTGACACGGTGGAGGTCGACTCAATCATCTCGTCGAGGCTCGCGCCCGCAACGCACATCGGCAGGACATTCTCCTCCGGCTCCACTGCGAACTCGATGAGAAACGCGCCGGGACACGCGAGGGCGCTCTCGATCGCACCAGCCACCTCGCTCATCTGTCCCACACGCATCGCCGGTATGCCATACGCCTTCGCCAGCATCACAAAGTCGGGCGTGCGCAATGCCACGTCAACGTAATTGCTGCCGCAGTACACTTCCTGTAACTGGCGCACCATGCCATGGTAGCCGTTATTCAGAACGGCAATCTTGACGGGCAGGTTTTCCTGGCCGATGGTGGCAAGTTCCTGTATGGTCATCTGCAGGCTGCCATCACCGGCAATGGCCCAGACGGTCTCTTCTGGACATGCCACCTGCGCGCCCATGGCCGCCGGCAACTCGAATCCCATCGTGCCCAGACCGCCCGAAGTGATGAAGCCGTTGCGCCTGGATGACGCGTACTCCTGCGCGGCAAACATCTGGTGCTGCCCCACTCCCGTTGTAATGATGGTTGTGTCATCGACGCTGCGACAGATGGTGCGGATAACTTCTCGCGCAGAGAGTCTCTTACCGGGCCTGTGGATGTTCAGCGGATGGTCTATCCTCCACTTGTTCACCTGTGCAAACCACTCGGACCTGTCCTTCACTGTCAGGAGCGGATTGAGCTGCTTCAGGACGGCTTTCACATCGCCCACCAGTGCTGCGAACGGAACGATGTTCTTGGCAATTTCCGCGTGGTCGATATCAACGTGCACCACAACCGCTTCAGGAGCAAAGCCGCTCGCCTTCATCGTTGCCCTGTCGCCAAACCTGGTGCCCAGCGCGAGTACGAGGTCGGCATGTTGCACCGCCCTGTTCGCATAGCCGGAACCGTGCATGCCAATCATACCGAGGTCGAGGGGATGCTGCGGAGGAAATGAGCCGAGGCCAAGCAACGTGTGCACAACGGGCGCCTGCATCGTCTCAACCAGCTCAAGCAACTCTGCGTACGCACCGGATATTATCGTGCCCCGTCCAGCGATGACGACCGGCCTTTCTGCACCATTGAGAAGCTCCGCCACGAGTGCAACCTGTGCAGGGTCTGCCTCGTTCGCAACACGGTAGCCGCGGAGGCTCACCGACGTCGGATAGGAGAACTCAGTCGTGGCCACCTGTATGTCTCGTGGAATGTCCACAAGTACGGGACCCGGTCGACCCGTCTGCGCGATGTGGAACGCCTCTTTCATGATGCGGGCCAGGTCCTTCACGTCGCGCACCAGGTAGTTGTGCTTGATGACGGGAAGCGTGATGCCTGTTATGTCACATTCCTGGAACGTGTCCTTGCCGATGGAGGAGTCGTTGACCTGTCCCGTGATGACTACGAGCGGCGTGGAGTCCATGTATGCATCGGCGATGCCGGTCACAAGGTTGGTCGCGCCCGGTCCCGACGTGGCCACACAGACACCGGCCCGTTGCATGGCGCGCGCGTAGCCGGCAGCGGCATGCGCGGCACCCTGCTCATGACGCACAAGGACGCGGCGAATACGGGGGTATTCTGAGAAAGCATCGTACATCGGGACGACAGCGCCGCCCGTAAGGCCGAATATCACATCGACACCTTCGCGCATGAGGCATTCGCAGAGAATCTGTGCACCATTCATCATCATGTTCTTCCATCCTTTCTTTCGTAACCCTCTCTGTTGAGAGGGACAAAAAAGAGGGGCTCTCCTGAGAGGGCCCCTCTGCTAATCCTTCGTTATCCTTGACGTCGCTAGCTGAACAGCCCTCCGGTCGCACGCTCGGTGCGCACAGCCACAAGCACGAGGCTAAGCACAAGGACTCCGACCAATACTAAGCTGTTCATATCGTCCTGGTGCCTATAGTAGGGAGACACACGTGGGTATGTCAAGTGCTGCGAGGCTGCAATCGGGGTTACGGTCGTCGCCGGTTCTCCGTCCGTGTTCTGGAATTACGGGGACACCATTCACAGATTATCCGACCCGACTTGAGCATGGTGTCCCCGCAATTCGCCGCGGCTGGTGGGCGACATCCAGATAGGCCAACCCTCGTTCTGCCGTAGGGGCGGACTCCCATGTCCGCCCGCCACACGGTCGTCACACGCCCAACGCTTTCGCCATAAACCAACCCTCGTTCTGTTGTAGGGGCGACGGCATGCCTCGCCCGTAACGCCGAGAACAGCACACGGTTGTGCCGCACTGCCACCACGCGGAGAACCGCTCGTCGCCTCGCTACGTCCGTGTCCGTCCGTGCAGGTCCCTGATTGCCAGTGTCCCCTAAAATTCCGAAAACCTGGCCAGATGTAGCAATAGTCCTACAAGACTACCATTGACACGGGCGTGCCACGCTCGTAGAGTAGCCATGACTCCCTCGCTCCCACCGCACTTGATTCTTCTGGATGTACAGCGTGTACGCACGGATTGACTCTGCACGGCAATGGCAACGGGCTACTTGCCTGCCCGTTGGTAGCTGTCTGCCACCCTCAACCACGCAGATTCTCGGACCATGGCTCCAAGCAGTGACAGACAGTTGTCACAATGGTGGGACAGGCTTGGCACCGTCAATAGAACAAACTGGAGGTGTCAATGAGCTATAACCTCATCGATGAACAATGGATTCCTGTTCTGTGGAATGATGGGCGGACCAGTCGTGTGGGAATTCGAGAAATCCTCACTCAGGCACACCGCATCCGAGCACTTGCAGCAAGCAACCCCATGGACCGTCTGGCCACACTGCGGTTTCTGCTTGCTCTACTGTACTGGTGCAAGGGAAGTCCGTCTGACAAGCCAACGATGTCTCTGAGCGACTCGTTCCCTCCTGACTGGTTCAAGAAGCTGGATGACCACGCGGATTGCTTCGACCTTCTAGGTGAAAAACAGCGCTTCTATCAGTATCGAGGCAGCGCGGACAAAGTCAGCACGAAGCTCACAGCTAACTATCTCATTCACGAGATACCCACAGGCACGAACAAATGGCACTTTCGACACTCGACCGATGGTGTGGATGGCCTCTGTCAGGCGTGTTGCGCCATGGGCCTGTTGCGGTTTCCAGTATTCGCCACTTCCGGAGGACGCGGCAAGCCACCGGGCATCAACACCGCTCCTCCATTCTACGTCATGCCTGTCGGCATATCCCTTGCAGCAACTCTGCGCCTCTCGTGGCTGCCCGTGCCACATCTCGGTACACCTGCATGGGAGAAGCCTGACATACAACTCCCCAAGACAGGCGATGTCCCATTGCTCACTGGATTGACATGGCTGCCTCGTAGGGTGTGGCTCGATAACCCTGACACAAACAAGGCCACCTGCGTTTCGTGCGGACGCGTTGACCACCTGATTCGCCTTGCTGTGTTTGCAGGCGTCGGCAGTACCAGAACCGACTCTGAGGGGCCGAGCCGAACATGGCATGACCCACATGTCCTGTATGACACGACCACAAAAGCCAGATTCCCATCGCTCCGTCCCGCGAATGCACTAGCCTCCGTAGACACAGCCGCAGGACAATGGGCGGGTGTAGTAGCCCGCATACTGCAAAGACACCAACCGCACGAAGACGCGTCGCCACCAACGACGCCTGCTGTGGATAGTCACGGCAGGACCACGTGGGTTGTTGGCTTTGCCACAAAAAAAGACAAATACTTTGAAGCAATCGAGCTTCTGCTGCCTGTCCCCACGCTCGACTGCCCGCCGGAAGTGGTTGGTGAAAAGCTTCTTCTATGGCAGCACGAGACCGCGAATCTCGCATATAAGGTTCGGTCGCTATGTGAGAAGCCGTCGAGTCTAAGACACCCCGAGATTGCCTCTACCGTGGGGGCTATTCGCCCGCAAGTCGAATCCACTGTCGCGGCGAGGGTTGACCAACTGGTTGGTGGAAGCGATGAGGCGTGGCAAGAGGCTGCGGCCGAGTATCGTCCTGCAATGGATGTCGTTGCACGCGCTCTCTCGCCGGGCTTCACTGCAGCGGCTGTTCGCAAGCGGTCCTGCATTGTCCGTGCTGCGCCGGATGTGCGGCTGAAGCCGGAACCACCGAAGAAGGGAGAAAGCAAATGAGCGCTACGGAGCAATTTGTCGCTTCATTGACCCGAATGAAATCTGGCGAACTCGGTCTCTTGCGCACGCACGCGGGAGCAGGGCTCGACGAAACGGTCGATGGGTTTGACCTGTTCGCGGGACTCTGGTGGCCTCTTAGACAGAAGAACCAGCGCGCGCCTCGCCGAGAGGTTGCGTGGCTAGTAGCCAAACTCTACGCTTTCTCTCCGATTCCACAATCATCAGGCAACACACTCGCCTCCAGACTACGGCAGTGCCAGCCCCGCAAAGACCCGGAGCATACGTCCTTCCAGAACAGGTTCGACCGAATGCTCTCGCTTCCGCTTTCGGAACTCGAACCCGCCCTTCAATGGGCGCTTGGCACGGTAGCCACTCAGCGCAGTCAGGGCCTCGATTGGTCAAGACTGACGGACGACCTATCCATTTGGGAACGCGAAGCCACCAAACTCCAGTGGGCTAGACAGTACATGCAAACGGTGAAGGAGGAAGACAGTGCTTATAGAAATCCACATGATTCAGAACCACAGCCCCGCCAACCTGAACAGGGATGACCTGGGCGCCCCCAAGACCTGCTATTTCGGTGGCGTTCTGCGCTCGCGCATCTCCAGCCAATGCATCAAGCGGAGCATTCGGACGAGCGACCAGTTCAAGGAATTGCTCGGCGGAGTTCGAACTCGCCAACTGGCAAAGCTGATTGTCAGTCAGGTGACAGATGACGGAGGAGCAAAGAAACACGCCGCGGCAATTCTTGAGAAGTGCGGCATCAAACCCAAGGATGATGACAAGAGCGACATGCTCGTCTATACGACCCAAGGGGCGGTCCAGAAGATGGCTGCGCTATTGCAGACCGCAGCCAAAGACGACGACTTGGCAAACAGATTTGGGGAGCTGATTAGCCAGGAAGTCGCTGTTCCGGACATGGCACTGAGCGGCAGAATGCTGGAAACGGGCGTACTCAAAGACACAACGGTGAACGCGGCATTGCAGGTAGCCCATGCATTCTCCACCCACGAGGCCCGTCCCGAAGTGGACTACTACGTTGCCGCTGACGACATTCCCGGCGATGACGCAGGCGCGGGCTATGTGGATGAAGCCATGTTCGCTTCTGCCTGCTTCTACAAGTATTTCTCAATCCACTGGGAAACTCTGGTCCAAAACTTGAAGGGCAACGAGGAGCTTTCCGCCCATACCGTCGGCGCGTTCATCCGCGGAGCAGCACTGACCAATCCCACAGGCAAGCAAAACAGCTTTGCCGCTCACAATCTGCCGGACGGCATACTGGTCGAAATAAAGAACATGCCCATCAGTTATGCAAACGCGTTTGCCGCGCCAGCACTCCGGGGTGAGCGTGACATCATCTCGCAGAGTATTGCCCAACTTGGACAGTATGTGCACGACATGGACACAGGATACGGCAAGCCACAACAGAGATTCTGGTTCTCACCCAATCTCCGCTATTCCTTGACGGTGGTCACGGACAAGCAGGAAATCGCGATTACGGACAACAACATGAACTCTCTCGACGAACTAGTTTCCGCTGTGGTTCATGCCGTTGGCTATGACTGGCAGGTTGTCCAGCGATTTACAGCGAACTCAGGAGTAGACCGGTGAGTGTCAACACCCTGTTCCTTCGGCTTGAAGGGCCCTTTCAGTCATGGGGTGACCATGAATCGAAATTCGTGGTCCGGCGCACTTCAGAGGCCCCAACCAAGTCGGGAGTGATTGGTATTCTGTGTGCTGCCCTGGGTGTCTCGCGCGCGCAGGCTGCCCATGAATGGTTGCCCAAGCTTGGCGCGTTACGCTTCGGTGTCCGAATTGACGCGACTGGCATACGGATGTGGGACTATCACACCGTCGGTGCAGACCAGCAAATGCGCATCGCTGAAGGCGAGGGAAAGACCATGTCTGGCGCGATGCTCACCAGGCGCGAGTATCTCTGTGATGCGAGCTTCCTTGTCGCTCTGCAAGGCGAGCCGAGCCTCATTACCACGTTGGAGGCAGCCATGCAGAGTCCGACGTGGACGATCTACCTCGGTAGAAGGTCCTGTCCGCCATCTCGTCCACTGCTGGAACATCCCCTCGGCTATTTCCCCGATTTGATCTCAGCGCTCAAGTCGATTCCTTGGCGTCCGCGCCAGAAAGCGGACCCGCAACCCGAAGTCCTGAGTCTGTTGATTGATTGGGAAGCGTCGCGCGCGCAGCCTGAAGCCCCGGAGGACGCAATCGTGAGGTATGACGTCCCGCTGACATTTGAGCCGCCGTCGCATGGGCCGCGATTCGTCATCCGCAGACAGTTTAGCGTAGAGAATCTTGGTGTCGCACAAAACCCTGCGCAGTACTCCACGCCCCGACCATTGCGGCCGCGCGCTGACTACAAGAACAGCGAGTATCTGCGGCGGCGGCGTGAACGTTTGGAAGCCGACCGTGGTCTTTGTGTCTTCTGCAAGGCACCTGCAACAACCGTTCAGCACGTGACATATCGAAGGGCCGGAGGTGGCGAAGCACCTGACGATCTGCGCTCCCTTTGCCGGCTTTGCCACGACGCCGTCACGATGATTGAGTATGGACTGGGCATGGGTCTGGACCGCATCAATCCCGAGGAGCCGCGCTGGCGCGACCGGATAATTGAGAAACGCGAACAGATTGTGCTATTCCGTTCGTTGGAAACACGCCGCAGGCGGCTCAGCGCCGAGGAGGTCGAATAGTCATGTATTTGTCATGCCTCCTGATTGAAGTAGGCGAAAATCCCGACCGGCCTCGACCGGGCCGTACTTGGCTGAGCAGGCCATACCGGGTTCACCAGCGACTGTCCATGGCATTTCCCTCCCATGAACTCAAGACTGATGACCCTTCCTTTCTCAAGCCCTTTGACACAGGTGGGTTTCAGCACGTGCATGCACGCCGCACGAACCAGGAGGCGTTCTTGTTTCGTATCGACCCGCTATTGGGAGGAAGGGCGATGGTTGTGGTTCAGTCTGCCACAGAGCCGGATTGGGACTACGCGTTTCAGAATGCATCTCATTTGCTGGCAGCAATCCCCGAGGTGAAGCCATTCGCGCCACGTTTTGAGGCACTCCAGAAGATGCAATTCCGACTCCGAGCTAACCCGACCAGAAGGGACAAGAGCACTGGGAAGCGGCAGGGTATCCTGACACAAGAGAAGCAGGAGGACTGGCTCAGACGAAAAGGCGAATTGGGAGGATTTGTGCCCTTGTCTACAGAGGTGGTCGCTGAGCACTTCCGCAGACAGACATTGACGGGACAAAACGATGCCGAGACGCGGCTTTCGCACTTCTCAGTCAAGTATGAGGGAGTGTTGCAGGTCACAGACCCGGAGGCTTTCCTGCGTTCCATCATCACTGGCATCGGCAGTGCAAAGGGATTCGGATTCGGCCTGCTTTCCGTGGCTCCTCTGCGAGGAGGATAGTGTGCGTACGCTGCATGAACTGCCACGTTTTCAGGACAGGTGGAGCTACCTCTACCTTGAGATGGGAAGGCTCGACGTAACATCGCTCGGACTCACATTCCACCAGGGTGAGAAGGTCACGCCTGTGCCCATCGACCAGCTTGCTGTGGTAATGCTTGGGCCGGGCAGCACGGTCACTCATGCCGCGGTTGCATCCCTGTCTCGAAACAACTGCCTGCTTGCATGGACAGGACAGGACGGCGTGCGCATGTATTCTGCAAGTACGGGCGGAACACACAGTTCTCGCAGACTCATACGACAGGCACAACTCGTGAGCAGTGAAGAATCACGGCTGGCCGTGGCATGGCGCATGTACCGCTTCCGTTTCAACGAGTCTGTGCCGGGAGTTGTAAGCCTGGAGAGCATACGTGGCATGGAAGGATTGCGCGTGCGCAAAGCATATGCTGACGCAGCCAGAACGTATGGAGTGGAATGGAAGGGACGTCGATATGACCAGGGCAACTGGGATACGGCGGACCCCATCAACCGGGCGCTCTCATCAGCCAATGCCTGCCTCTATGGCGTGTGTCACTCGGCAATTCTCTCGGCAGGCTACTCACCAGGACTGGGTTTCGTCCACACTGGGAAGATGTTGAGCTTCGTCTATGACATTGCTGATCTCTACAAGACGGAGACTACTATTCCCGTGGCATTTCGTGCGACGGCGGAGGGTGGAAAGGAGTTGGAGAGAACGGTGCGAATGCAGTGCCGTACGGCATTCTATGATTTCAAGCTTATGGAACGAATCATCCCGGATATCGCGGAGGTGTTGGGTGTTGGTAATGATGATGGAGAGAGTCCCGACGACCTTGAGGGGCGCATTGTCACGCTGGCTCTTGGAACCGAGAACTGGCGTATTCCTTGGGAACCCGAACAGCAGAGTGAGGGACATATTGTGGGAGACATCGGTCAAGGCCGCCAGGGAAACAGGCTGGGTGCTCCAGATATGGTCCGATAAGAACCCACAGGGCTATACATACAGACAGCACGGCAGGCATGATCGGATTCTTGTCGACTTCGAAGGACTGGCACTGGTATCACTAGGTCCATCCAGCCCGAGGTTGAAAGGGTTTAATACTGACGAACCCTGATTACGAGTGAGGGAAATGGAGCCTCTTCGTGTAGACTCAGGGTATTCCCCACGCATGTGGGGGTGAACCGCTGAGGGCTGAGGTTGTCGGGCGCACGTATGCGTATTCCCCACGCATGTGGGGGTGAACCGCTAGGGAGAGTGAAGGCAGAGCCGGGGTACGTGTATTCCCCACGCATGTGGGGGTGA
>JAFGFT010000011.1 GCA_016930935.1 Dehalococcoidia bacterium
CAGACTACCTCAAGCCCCAGGGCCGATTCCGCCACCTCAAGCCTGAAGAGATCGAGAAGATCCAGGCAACGATTGACTGGAATCTGAAGGCTCTGCAGGCCAGGGTAGAGGCCACCAAAGACCTGGCACGGTAGAGACAACAACCAGGAACTCGTCGTAATCGAGTGCGGGGTGTGGCGCAGTTGGTAGCGCGCATGGTTTGGGACCATGAGGTCGGAGGTTCAAGTCCTCTCACCCCGACCATAGTGACTAACAGAGGAAGCGGCGGAGTCCCAGAGGCTCCGCCGCTTCCTCTTGCATCAGTGATGGAACGCCGGAAACTGCCCGTATTCGCTGCGCGACACAATCTCGTTGATTTGGACACAGCACGACTGCTAGACTGATTCTTTCCATACAACTATCCAACAACCGGGTACCACAAGGAGGGACTATGGACATCAAGACCGTCGGCGTCATCGGCGCGGGCACCATGGGAGGCGGCATCGCGCAGGTCGCATCACAGGTAGCCGGCCTCAACGTCATAATGAATGACATCAAACAGGAGTTCGTCGATAGGGGCCTCGCCACCATCGACAAAAACCTCGCACGCCTCGTTGCCAAAGAGAAAATCACTGAGTCTGAGAAGGCCGCCGTGCTCGGCAGAATCAAGGTGAGCACTGACGTGGCCGATATGAGAGATGTCGATTTCGTCATAGAAGCGGCTACTGAGACGCTGGATCTGAAACTCGACCTGTTCCGAAGGCTGGATGAGGCATGCCGTCCAGGCGTTATCCTCGCCACCAACACCTCGTCGATTCCGGTCACCAGGCTCGCCGCCGCCACCAAGCGACCCGACGCCGTAATCGGCATGCATTTCTTCAACCCCGCAACTCTGATGAAGCTTGTTGAGGTCATCAATGGACTCGCTACCTCCCGGGATACCTACAACGCAACGGCTGCGCTCGCCGAGAAGTTCGGGAAGAGTCCCGTTGAGGCAAACGACTTCCCGGGATTCATCGCCAACAGAATCATGGTCCCCATGATGAACGAAGCGATGTACACCCTCTATGAAGGTGTCGGCACGGTTGAGTCCATCGATGCCTGCGTAAAACTCGGTTTCAACCATCCAATGGGCCCCCTGGAGTTGTCCGATCTTATCGGCCTCGACGTACTGCTCCACGTCATGAACGTGCTGTATGATGGCTTTGGCGACTCAAAGTATCGCCCCTGCCCGCTCCTCAAGAAGTACGTCGCAGCGGGCTATCTCGGCCGCAAGACGGGCCGAGGCTTCTATGACTACTCCAGCAAGTAGTCGAATCTGGAAAGACAACGGAGGAAGGATATGGAATTCAATAACCTCACAGTGGAGATAGAGAAGCCCATCGCGATTGTCACCGTGAACAGACCCAAGGTGCTCAATGCGCTGAATCTCGAGACGGTGGATGAACTGGCTGCAGCGTTCGCGATGCTCGATGCAAACGAAGACGTCCGAGCCATCATCATGACCGGTTCCGGAGAGAAAGCCTTTGTGGCAGGAGCAGACATCACCGAGTTCCGTGGAAAGACAGCCCCGGAGATGTTCCCCTTCGCCAAGAAAGGCCACGATGCAGCACGCATCATGGAATCCATGGGCACACCCATCATCGCAGCGGTGAACGGCTTTGCGCTGGGCGGCGGTTGCGAGATGGCCATGGCCTGCGACATGCGGTTCGCATCTGAAACTGCACAGTTTGGTCAGCCTGAGATACTCCTCGGTCTCATCCCGGGCATGGGCGGCACGCAGCGACTCGCGCGCCTTGTCGGGCTTGGAATCGCGCGGGAACTCATCTACAGCGGTGACCGCATCACCGCGCAGAGAGCCTACGAGATCGGCCTCGTGAACAAGGTGTTCCCGGCGGACCAGCTCATGGAAGAGACAAAGAAGTTCGCACTCAAGCTGGCTGCAAAGCCATCGCACGCACTCAAGATGGCAAAACTCGCCATGAACTACGGCTACGACCTCTCACTGGATAATGCACTGATGGTAGAAACGCAGTGTTTCGCGCAGTGCTGGAGTCATCCCGACCTCGAAGAGGGCGTTGGCGCTTTTATAGAGAAGAGAAAGGCTAACTTCCATCCCGAGTAGCTGCTATAATATATCCCACGAGCGGGAGTAACTCAGCGGTAGAGTTCCTGCCTTCCAAGCAGGCTGTCGCGGGTTCGAATCCCGTCTCCCGCTCCAGAATCGCGAATCAGGAATCGGCACCCGAAAGGGTGCCGATTCTCAGTTTCTGCGGACGTCTTTGAAATGAAGTCTCACCTCATCTGTGTGGACTTGAAATCTTTCACCTGCTTGGTGATGGCCCTTTCGACAGGGAGGCGTTCGATCCTTGAGGCACCGAAGAACCCGTCGATACCCTTCGTGTGCTTGAGGACATAACGCACGTCGTCCGGCTCGGCAATCGGGCCGCCGTGGCAGATGACGATGACATCGGGGTTGACCGCCTTGTCGGCATCGTGGATGCGCAGGGTCCTCTCCACCGCCTGGTTCAGCGACATGGTCACGCGGGCGCCGATGGTGCCGCTGGTGGTCAATCCCATGTGGGCTACCAGCAGGTCGGCTCCGACCTCCGCCATCCTTCGCGCTTCGTCCGGGTTGAAGACGTACGGACACGTGAGCATGTCCAGTTCGTGCGCCATCCGTATCATATCCACTTCCAGTCCAAAGCCCATGCCGGACGCTTCCAGGTTCTCCCGTGTACCGTCGCCCTCGGGGTAAAGCCCGACCGTCGGGTAGTTCTGCACGCCGGAGAACTGCATCTCGCACAATTCCTTCAGGAAGACGGGCATGAGTCTGAAGGGGTCCGTGCCGCAGACGCCTGCCAGCACCGGTAGTCTCAGCCGCAACGTCATCATTCACTCTGCGCGTTCCGTCGCTGCAATCACCGCCGCCGTTGCTGGCAACAGTGTTCCCTGTCACAACGCAGTCGGTCATGGTGAGCGCACGGTGGTGTGAACGCCGTCGCAAGTATCCGCCGGTGTTTCCGGTCACCGCGCAGTATTCCAACATGAGCGCGCAGCTACTGAAGACGCCGCTCCTGCCCGATAATTGTGAGATTCTGGTCTATCACCAGTGAATCCGCCAACTCGATATCCGGTGGCTCACATATGGTGATGACTATCTCATAACCCGCCGCAGCATCTGAAACCACTCATTTCAGCTCTGCCGTGGTCGGGTCTTACAGCGTTATTGCGGCCGTCGAAACTGAATCTCGGGAAACACTGCGGGTACGGCAACAACGAGCGCCAACCAAGAATATTCGCAGGGCACGCCGGAAACACCGCAATACGCTACAAATGCACGGGACAGCGACTTATCGATGGGGCCCCGCAGGCACGGCCGAGTGATTCCCAAGAAGGGAGAACCGCAGGCGAGACACCCGCAGAGGCAGGTCTGGAGACCGACGCATCGTCCATGTCTCGGGAGCAGGAGAAGACGCATTCAGGCAATCCAAGAAGCGACTGATCCAGGAAGGAACACCGCGACCATGCGATGTGGTCTCGTCCGACTGGACAATACCACATGGTGGCCCTCACGTCGTGCTCCGCGTGAACTGCCATATAGCCTCGAGCAGGGTTCGCACGCCATTCATCCGTTTAGCAGGCCTTATCCCTGTGAGCCCATCTACTCTGCATCTGCTTTGTCAGCGACGCCCCAAGCGGACTTCGCGTTTCCACGTCCGCAGTACTCATGTTACTTCAGGGTTGTCGAGGTCGAATCCGGTCTGACGGCACCACTACCCATGTAACCATTCACCGCCATCACTCACAGACATGCTTTCGCGCTGAGAATTCCGTATGATGAGCTAGAAGACTCTCGCAGAGCACGGCAAGAAAGGAGCGGTACATGGATGACTCAAAGCTGAAGAAACAGCCACGTATAAGGGTGAGCAAGGATGGCCCATACGTGGTCACCGGCGGGGTGCCGATGGCCGAGCAGATTATCCTCAAGAATGCTGATGGAGACGCGGTGGAGTGGTGTCAGGGTGAGGAATTCGAGACGAAGCAAACCTACTCGCTCTGCCGTTGCGGACACTCCAACAACAAGCCATACTGCGACGGTTCACACCTCAAAGAGCACTTCGATGGCACTGAGGTGGCAAGCAAGAAGCCATACATGGAGCAGGCCACCACGGTTGAGGGGCCGGACCTCAATCTGACTGACTCAGAGGAACTGTGCGCGCTTGCCCTCTTCTGCGACCGCGCGGGAGACATCAGCCCGCTGGTTGAGCACTCAGACGACCCTGAATTCAAGGCCATTGCAATCCAGGAGGCGAAAGACTGTCCGTCAGGTCGACTGGTGGTCTGGAACAAGGACGGCACACCCATAGAGCCAACCTTGGAACCGTCCATAGGAGTGATTGAAGAGCCTGACATCGATATACACGGTCCTCTGTGGGTTCGCGGCGGCATCCCCATCGTTTCCGCGGATGGTATCACGTACGAAGTCCGTAACCGCGTGACCCTCTGCCGATGTGGCAGGAGCGCCAACATGCCATTCTGCGACGGCACCCACGCGGCTGACGAGTAGTCATGTGTCCGTCAAGCTCCCGATGTCGATTCTCGGAAGCCTGGATGTGCGCGACTCTCCTACGCCTCGGCAATGGCCGACGTTTGACACCCACCCAGCTTCAACAGGATAATGACGAGTAGCATTTTCACCCATTTCCCACGCTGAAGACCCACACGAGCCATGACAGACAAAAGGGTCCACAGAACAGACGCCGAGTGGCGGGCACGGCTTACCCCCGAGCAGTACGCCGTCACGCGAGAGGCTGCCACGGAAGCACCATATTCAGGACGATATTGGAATAGCCACGAGCACGGTCGCTACCGCTGCGTCTGCTGCGGTGAAGAGCTATTCACGTCGAACCAGAAGTTCGATTCCGCCTGCGGCTGGCCCAGCTTCACGGCTCCCAGCAGCGAAGCTACCATCGAGAAGCGCGAAGACAGAAGCTGTGGCATGACACGCACCGAAGTGGTCTGCCATGCCTGCGGCGCACACCTGGGACACGTGTTCGACGATGGTCCCGGCCCCACGGGGCAGCGCTACTGCATCAACTCTGCGGCGCTGGAACTCGACCGGGCCACGGATTCCGACAAAGGTGGGGTGGCTCCCACATCATGACGCGCCGCATCATCCTCGCCTCCGCATCACCAGGCAGGAGTGAACTACTCCGCCGCACGGGCATAGCCTTCGACCTGGTGCCGAGTGATTGTGATGAGGACATCACTGCGCCGACTCCGGAGGAGCACGTCAGTACGCTCGCCCTTCGCAAGGCGCTCGCCGTTTCCCAACATCACCCGGACGCGCTGGTCATAGGCGCCGACAGCGTTGCAGAGCTGGACGGGGAGATACTTGGCAAGCCCGGATCGTCCGACGGGGCACGAAACATGCTTGCACGACTCTCCGGACATAACCACCGGTTGCTCACCGGCCTCGCCATCGTTGACGGCGCCACAGGAAACACCTACCACGGCGTTGAGGCAACCATCGTCCACATGAGGGAATTGAGCAGCGATGAGATAGACGCCTACGTCAGCTCAGGCGAGCCGATCGAGAAGTCCGGCTCATATGAACTACAGGGATTGGGCGCCACCATCATAGACAGGATTGAGGGAGATTTTTCAAACGTGGTCGGTCTGCCGATGGCACACCTCGCGCGTGCCCTCCGCGAGTTCGGAGTGGAACTCCTCGCCGACCACCAGAAGGGAGCGACATAGAATGGCCGATTTTACCCGTCCCCGTATCTTCAGACCCCCAAGTGAAGCATCCAGCTACTACCTTCCATTCACAAGCGGATGCTCGAATAATACGTGCACGTTCTGCTACTACTACGGCTCCAAATTGCAGATGCGTGACATAGAAGAGGTCAAAGCGGAGATAGACGCCCTCCACCTCTTCAAAACGCAGGGTATCACCGTACCCGGCATGGACAGGACTGTCTACATCCTGGCCAGCCAGTGGGATGGCCGACGCGTCTTCCTCCAGGATGGCGACGCGCTGGTGTACCCCTTTCCCAAGCTGATAGAGGGCCTCGACTATCTTAACGAGAAATTCCCCAACCTCGAGCGCATCGCCATCTACGCCACCGGACAGGATATCAACCGTATGAGCGTTGACCAGTTGAGGGAACTCAAGAAGCGCAAGTTGACCATCCTCTACATCGGCCTGGAAAGCGGGGATGACCAGGTACTTCTGGATGTGGGCAAGGGTGCTACCACTGCGGAGATGATACAGGCTGCACAGCGGGTGGAGGAGGCTGACCTCACACTCTCCGTCATGGTCATACTTGGCCTGGGCGGTGTGGAACGCAGCGAGCAGCACGCATTGGCGACTGCGCAGGTTCTCACAAAGATGGACCCCGAGTTCGGCGCAGCACTCACCCTCACCGTGGTCCCTGGCACACCCATGCACGACCTCGTCGAAGGCGGAAAGTTCAAACCCGTCTCACCATTTCAATCGTTGAGCGAACTGAGGACCATCATCGCCAACCTCGACCTTACCGACTGCTTCTTCAGTTCCATGCACGCATCGAACTACGTCACCATACGCGGCACGTTGCCCGGCGACAAACACAAGATGCTCGCTACGCTGGACAACGTTCTGAAGAAGCAAGACCCTCGCATGCTTCGTCCTGAAGGATTCCGCGGCCTCTAGCCGCGGAATCCTCGTCCATACACCCCTGCACTCTAACCACACATTGTAGCGGTCTGGCAGCTTTCTGCCTCTCTGCCTCACCGCTTTACTGTCTGCACGTTTATCAGCCATTTCATCAAACGCAACTCTCCATTTCATCATCATTGTGCTACGCTGAAAAACAGGTGCTCTGCACCACCACAGAGTGCCCGCATCTGAGGGAGAGGCCATGCGCGGCCGCGCAGAGCCGTGATGGCAGGGAGGCGACTATGCTGAAATATGACGTGATAGTGCTTGGCTCGGGCTGTGGACTGGAGATAGTTGAACAGGCAGCAGCCCATGGACTCACCACAGCGCTGATAGAACCTGGTGCTCTCGGTGGCACCTGCCTCAACCTTGGCTGCATTCCCTCGAAGATGCTGATTGCACCCGCCGACCTTGTTGCTGAAACCGAGCGTGCGGCACGCCTTGGCGTCAAGATGAGTGTGCAGGAAGTGGACTTCCCGACAATCATGCATCGTATGCGGCACAGCAGGGCGGAATCACAGCAGCGTCTCGAACAGAGAGTGAAGAACGAACAGGGAACGCACCTCTACTCCACGGCAGGGGAATTCATCAAGACAGGCATTATCCAGGCCGACCACGAGGAACTGGAGGGTAAACAGATTTTCATCGCTGCGGGCGCCCGTCCCTTGATACCACCGATACACGGCCTTGAGAAAGTGGACTACCTGACCAATGAGTCCGTGCTTGAACTGGAGGAACTTCCCAAAAGCATCATCATCCTTGGTGGCGGCTATATTGCCGTTGAGTTCGCCCATTTCTTCGCCGCCATGGGTTCCACAGTGACAATAATTGAGATGGCCGACAGACTGGTCACCGGAGAGGAGCCGGAGATATCCCGCGTCCTGCAGGATGAGTTATCGCGCCGCGTTCATATCGTGACAGGTATGAAGGCGGAATCGGTATCCACAAAAGGAGCTTTGGTCACGGTCACCGGTCGCAACCAGTCAACAAATAAGAGTTCAACGTTTGAAGCGGAGAGTCTCATGGTTGCTCTTGGAAGACGCTCAAACGCAGACATCCTCCACGTGGAAAGGGCGGACATCAAGACGAACAGCCACGGCTTCATCGAAGTTGATGAATACATGAACACCACCCAGTCAAATGTCTACGCCATCGGGGACATCAATGGTCGCTCAATGTTCAGGCACTCAGCCAACGTCATGGCCCTTGTCGGAGCCGCAAATGCGTTTGACCACGATTCCATCCCGATGGACTACAGTGCAATCCCGCATGCGGTGTACTCCTATCCACAGATAGCCTCGGTCGGACTCACAGAGGCGCAGGCGAAGGCTGCGAAGTACGACGTCATTACATCAATCACGCCCTACACGGACGTCGCCAAGGGCGAGGCGCTCGACGAACAGGCGGGATTCGCGAAAGCAATAGTGGACAAGAAATCAGAGCGTATCCTCGGCTTCCACATCATCGGACCGTCCGCACCTGTCCTCATCCAGGAAGTAGTGAATGCGATGAAATCTGGAGGCAATATGGACGAGATTCTCAGGGCGATACACATCCACCCTTCTCTCACCGAGTTGATTCCGTCCGCGTTTGCCGATATGCGTTGAGGTGGATGCTGCAGAGCAGGCGCACAGCGCCTGGTCTCTGATGAGAAGAGTGAAGCGTGCGGGAGGTGCAGGATGGCGAAGGTAACCATAGGAGACATAACACTTGCAGAGTCAGCAAAGGTTGTCGAGGTGGAGGGCACCAGGTACTTTCCACCGGACTCCGTCAGAAAGGACCTGCTGACAGAAGGCGACAGGCAGTACACGTGCCCGTGGAAGGGGAAGTCTACGTACTGGGATATACACATCGGTGATAAGGTCTATTCGAACGCGGCATGGAGCTACGAACAACCAAAACCTGCTGCGAAGCAGATTACGAGACACGTGGCGTTCGACAGAACTGTGGTCTCGATAGAAGACTGAGTGGAAAGGGATTGGCCTCGTGTATCGGAGCCTTTGGCGCCACTGGTACCGACCAGTTGTTGCTCAGGGCACCTGACTCCTGCAACTCTAGAGGGAGTGTCCTGCACTGAAGGAATCCGCCACAACATCGCCGAGCCGGGTGTACTTCTTCGCCGGAGTGTGTACGTAGGAGATTGGGTCTATCTTCCGGAAGTCCGGCATACCGTCCGCGTCCAGGCAATCCGCAGTCACGTATGTCTCAACGATCCTGCCCAGCATCAGCGTGTGACTACCCATCTCCCGGGTGAATTCCACAGTGCACTCAAGATTAAGGGGACATTGATTGATGAGAGGTGCGTGTGTCAGCGTTCCGTAGAACAGCGTGAATCCGCAGCGCGCAATCTTGTCTGTGACTGCGCCCGACGCTATGCCACAGAGGTCGACCTGCGGCGTCATCGATGCGGAGGGTACGTTCACAGAGAACTCTCCCGTCTCAATCATGCCGGAAAAGGTATGCCTGTGTGGCAGCATGCCGAGGAACACCATGGGCGGTTCCGTGCACGCCATTCCGGCCCATGACGCCGTCATGACGTTCGGCTTTCCGTCGACCGTCGTTCCGATGAGGAGCGCAGGCAGGGGATACAGCCATGTCTGGGGTCCCTTCCGAACTTTGTTCACTGCCTCGTTAATCTCCGAACCGCAAGCCGCAGTTAGCGCGACGGCTCTACAAATCACAAGCAGGCGGCATCCGCCCTGAGTCGTCTTCCGGCCCACGCGCGGATGCGCTGGCTGTCTATTTCAGTTTCAGTCCGACCTTGAATGCCTCTGCCACGATGGCGCCAACCTGGGCATACTGTCGTGCAGGTGATGTCAGGTAGATGAGTGGGTCCATCTTCGACATATCCAGGTCATCGCCCGTCATACAACTCTCAGAGATGTGGGTCTCCTTGATATGCGCAATAACGAGTGAGTGCGTTCCCAGTTCAACGAGCTGCTCTACCACACACTCCAGGTTCAGAGGGCATTCCTGGATAAGCGGCGCAGACTTGTTCTCGCCATAGAAGATAGTGAAGCCACAACGCTCCACCTTGTCCATCCTGGAACCCGATTCGATGCCGCAGAAGTCCACTTCCCGCGCCTGCGACGTGGATGGAACGTTCACGGAGAAACCATCCCCCACGTTGAGGCCGCCATGCGTGTACCGCGTACGCCTGATTGCCACACTAACCATGGGTGGTTCCGAATTTGCGATGTTGGCCCAGGCAGCGGCCATGAAATTGGGCTTCCCCTTCACCGTCGCGCCGATAAGCAGGATGGGCATCGGATAGAGCCATGTCTGTGGTCCTTTCTTGACCTTGTTCACTTATCACCCTCCTTCAGGTGGAAACCGGACGACTGAACCGGCAACCGGTTTGTCGACTGGAATTACAGTGTACCGACTCTTTAAGGAATCGTCATGTCGAGTTCAACGTACGGGTGATGGCGAAAGCCATTATGACCCGACCGAAGCAGAACACATCAGCAGGGTGACACGCCTCTCAACCTACCTGGGTGGATGGCATTGCTTGCGCGCTTCACCACCAACTGTCGCGCTGCCCTGCCACAAATGGCACATGGCCCCCACAGGACGATCCCGTGAGGGCCACCATCGAGAATTCCGTTGACTTCGTGCGACTCACATGTAGTAGCCGCTGGCTGCTACGGTAGCTCTTTCCCAATCTTGAACGCATCTCCGACCACTCCGCCGATGCGCACGTACTTGCGCGCAGGAGCAG
This sequence comes from Dehalococcoidia bacterium, assembly GCA_016930935.1. Classification (GTDB taxonomy): domain Bacteria; phylum Chloroflexota; class Dehalococcoidia; order GIF9; family AB-539-J10; genus SKVJ01. The sequence continues at coordinate 10,407 of JAFGFT010000011.1, forward strand.
TCAGGAAGACGAGAGGATCCACCTTCATCGGGTCCAGAGCGCCGTCAGTGAGACAGTCCTCAGACACATGTGTCTGCTTGATGTCAGCCACAACCAATGAGTGCATATCGAAATCGATGATGTGCGTTGCCACGCACTCCAGGTTGACCGGACACTCCTCAACCATCGGAGCAGTCTCGAGGTCGCCGTAGAACACCTTGAAGCCGCACCGTGCAACCTTGTCCGTCTTGGAACCGGACTCGACACCACAGAAATCCACTTTCTGCGCCTGCGCAGCCGATGGGATATTCACGGAGAAAGAAGCACCGACCTTGATGGCACCCCATGTATAGCGAGAGCGCACGATGCCGACTGTCAGCATCGGCGGCTTGCCGTTGGCGAGGCCACCATATACGGCCGTCATGAAGTTCGGCTTCCCGTCTACCATGGCGCCAATCACCAGGACGGGTAGGGGATAGAACGATGTCTGTGGTCCCTGGGTCACTTTGTTCAAAGTAATAGTCCTCCTCAGTATTCGAGAGTACCCTGAATTCAGGATGAACTGACAATCAGGCGGGTCTGGATTTCACAGCGATGGTTGTATTGAGTACCACGAAGTTGACGATAGCGAACGCGGTAGTCACCGCAGCAGGCAATGCCGCCACCTGTCCGAAATACAGCAGGGCTATGCCACCGGCAAGTCCGTAATTCTTCCACGCGCCCATAACCGCGTAGCTCACCCGCAGATCCCGGGCAGGTGCCACGAGTCTGCTGCCCCAGAACACCACGTGCGCAATAACGAAGGTACAACAGAAGGAGATAATGGCTACGGGAATTATGGCTCTGTCGAACCGCAGGAACGCCGAACTGTTGAGCCCTATGATTGTGTACACAACCACGAAGAAGCCCCAGTTGAGCAGTAGACCACGATACTTGTCCAGCCATTTCACAATCGGTCCGGACATACGCAGCAGTCGCGAGATAAGGAACGGGGCCGCTACGAGCTGCACCAATGCGAGGAGCAACTGGCTCGGCTCCACAAGACTGCTGCCCAGCAGTCCGACCGTCATCAGAGGCATCAGCGCGAACGCAGCGAGATGCCCTGCAACTGAGCCGACAAGTGTGAAAGACACGTCGCCTCCGAGCTTGTACGTAAATGGTATGACTGCGACCGCAGGAGGAACGGCAGCAATAAGAACGAATCCCGCGCGCAGACCGGGGTCATCCAACAGTACGAAGGACAACAGCACGTACAGACCCCCGAGCAGTACGTAGTTCAGAAGCAGAGCGGTGAGGGCAGGCTTCACGAGTCTCCTGCCTCCGGAGAAGACCGAGGAGGACACTCCTACAAGCGAAAGCGTCATGATGACCGCTAGCAACGGAGTAACCGCAGGCCGGGTGTAGGTGGCTCCGTTACCGAAGGCCACGCCGACCACAAGCGCAAGCAGAAGAATGAAGCTGTTGTTGCGAAACAGTGCCTTCAATCTGTTCAACTCAGTCTTACCATCTCCTCTAGAATGGATTGGCACTTATACTAGCAGCCGACAGTACAGATTGCACAGGGCATCAGACTTTTGCGATGAATGTCTCATGTGGCACTATTGTGACCCATCAGAGCAAAGCGCGAGGAGGACACAGTCATGGGAACCAGTGCACAGACGGTACTTGGCATGGTCGAGGGCGGCAGCCTGGGATTCACCCTCCCGCATGAACACCTGGTCTTCGACGGCACATCTATCTTCGCCGAACCTTCGATCTCATCCGAAAAATGCATGGCGCACGCACCGCTCGGCCTCGACATCCTCAGCTGGCTTAGGTACCACCCGTACGAGAACCTCGACAATGTCAGAATGCTGGACGAAGATGAGGCAACGGCTGAACTCCTGAGGTTCCTTAAGGCAGGCGGTTCCACAGTGGTGGATGTGACCATTCCCGGTATCGGACGCGATCCTGAGGCGCTCTGTCGAATCTCGCGCATGACGGGCGTCAACATTGTGATGGGAACGGGACTCTACACCGAGCCTTCGCTCACGCAACGGCAACGGGACATGACGGTGGACGAGATGGCCTCGCTCTTCATCAATGAAATCCGTGTCGGTGTCGGCACAAGCGGCATCCGCGCCGGCATAATCGGCGAGATAGGCTGCAACTGGCCCGTGGCGCCTACGGAGGTGAAAGCCGTTCACGCAGCAGCCATGGCGCAACAGGAGACGGGTGCCAGCATCAGCCTCCATCCCGGACGCAACAGCGAGGCCCCGTTCGAGCTTGCCGAAACGCTCAAGAACGCGGGCGCCGACCTCTCCAGGGTCCTCTTCTGCCACACGGATGCGCGCTTGAGGGACCCGTTCGACCGGATGCGTCTGGCAGACATGGGCTGCGTGCTCGAATACGACCTGTGGGGATGGGAGGGCCATTTCCCTTCCTACTGGACGTCTGACGACTACATGGACCTCCCGAACGATACCGACAGGATATACGAGGTCATGTCCCTCATGGAGCAGGGATACGGCCGGCAGGTGGTCATCTCTCACGACATCTGTGTCCGCAGCAGGCGCGTCTGCTGGGGTGGGTGGGGCTACATGCATATCCCGACCTACGTGGTGCCTATGATGCGCAAGCGTGGAATGACCGAAGAACAGGTTCGACAACTCACAGTGGAGACGCCGCGCAAACTTCTCTCCTTTCTCTAGCAATTCGAAAACCGTGGCGACGCGATAATCGGGAGGTGAGATATGTACCCATGGGAAGCGGTAGCACACATGGTTCAGGCCCAGGGTGTCGACATGACGTTTGGAATAGGGGACAGCCATCTGCAACTCTATGCAGAGAAGACTGACGGACTGCGCGCGGTCAATGTCCGGTACGAGGGCTCCGCTCCGTTCATGGCCATGGCCTATGCCCGGCTCTCAGGCAAACCCGGCGTGTGCAGTGCGAGCACAGGACCCGGCATCGCTAACATGGTACCAGGTGCGCTTGAGGCACTGTCAGGCTGCAGTCCGCTCGTGATGCTGTGCCATTCCATCAACCAGAAGACAGAAGGGATGGGTGAGTTCCAGGAATGCGACCAGCTGGGGATGATGCGACCAGTGACGAAATGGGCTGTGCGTGTGAATGATATCAACCGTCTCTCGTGGTACGTCAACCGTGCTTTCTCACTGGCCATGAACGACCAGCCAGGACCCGTATTCGTGGAGATTCCCTACGACGTCGGAGGTGACATAACCCACGGTATTTCCGCGGACATCGTTGAACCACACTTCAGGGCCGCGACACGGCTGAGGACGGCAGGGGACCCTGACACGGTGTCGCGCGCGGCGGACCTGCTGCTGCAGGCGAAACGGCCAGTGATGCTAGCCGGCACTGGTGCGATGCTGTCCGGTGCAGGTGGCGCGTTCATGAGGCTGGCAGAGAAGCTGGGCATGCCGTTCGCCACATCACCGGGAGGACGAGGTATCGGTTCCGAGAATCATCCACTCGCCCTCGGCCTTGTGGGTATGTATCGCAACACGCTCGCAAAGGAATACTTGATGAGTGCAGACCTCGTACTCACAGTCGGCTCAAGAAACGAGGCATTTCAGACGCACCGGTGGGAGGACATGCCCGCAGGCGCACGCTTCATCCAGATAGATGCGGTTGCCTCTGAGATTGGGCGCAACTGGGTTCCTGACGTGGGCATCGCGGGCGATGCGAGCCTCGTGCTGCAGCAGCTACTCCAGACTATCGAGGAGCACAACCAGGTGCCTGCAGGGACAGGCTCGGCACGTACAACTGAGATCGCCACCGCGAAGCGTGAATTGCTGGCAGCCGTGGATTCAGAATGTGCCACAACGGAGTACCCCTTTGCCGCCAAACGCATCGTTCACGAGTTGAGCAACGTGTTCGGCAACAACACAGTCCTCGTCAACGAGAACGGCTCGCAGGATTCCTGGTCGTTCGTGTACCCGTACTACACTGTGGGCGACCAGTCCATCTGCGTGCCGGTTGCGGAGCAGACATGCATGGGCATGGGAGTGGTGGGCGCCATCGCGGCGAAGCTCACCATGCCGGACAAAAACGTGGTGTGCGTGACAGGGGACGGGGCCTTCCAGATGTACATGAAAGAGTTGCCCACCGCCGCGCAGTACGGTGCAGGATGCACATGGGTCGTACTGAACAATTCATCGTTCGGATGGCCGGGATACTATCAGATGCAGACAGTTGGCTGGAACACGACAACCTTCACCGTCCAGCCGGACCTCGCTGCTGTGGCGCGTGCGTGCGGCTGTCACGGCAGGAGAGTGGAAACACTCGAAGGCATCCGCCCCGCACTTGAGGAAGCACTGCAACTGAACAATAAGGGCATCCCGGTTGTGCTGGACTTCCCGGTAGGGCAGGATATGACTCATTTCGATAGAGCGAGGTAGAAGACGTTGATATTTGCACCGCTTGGATGTCTCGCAGCACTGCTGCTGTTCCTTTCGATTCCGCTGATTCTCGTCCTGCTGTTCATGAACCTGGTGTCGTTCTCGTTCGGAGAGTTGGGACTGTCTCCAAATACAGCCATGGTGTTGATACTGCTGATGCTGATTGGCTCGCTCATCAATATCCCTCTCACCCGCCACAGGGTGGCACAGGCCAGGCCTGACAGTCTGCGCAGTCTGTTCAGTCCGCCACCGACGCTCTATTCAGGCGTTGCGGTCAACCTGGGAGGCGCAGTAATCCCGCTCTGTCTGAGTATCTACCTGGGTACCATCATGCCATCACTCTGGCAGGTTCTCGTTGCGACGGGAGTCATGGCACTGGTGACGCGAGCGACCGCCAGATTCATTCCTGGCAGGGGAATCGTGGTGCCTATGTTCATCCCTCCTATTCTGTCCGCTCTACTCGCGATGCTGCTCGCAAAGGAGTTTGCAGCACCGGTCGCCTACGTCGCAGGTACCATGGGCACGCTCATCGGAGCGGATATCCTCAACCTGCACCGCATCCGCCGTTTCGAAGGGATGGTTTCTATCGGCGGTGCAGGTCTGTTCGATGGCATATTCCTGGTTGGAATCGTGGCCGTCTTCCTTACAGCGCTTGTGTAGCGACGGCAATGGGCCTAGGGGCTGTACGTCTCATAGCGGACTATCTCTTCAAGCCCTTTCCTGAGCTTGGAACTGGTGGCGGCTGACCGTGGATAGCCAAGGGGCATCACGGTAACCACCTTGCATGTCTCCGGCACTCCGAGGATTGCGCAGACCTTCTCCTGGGACATCCTGCCTATCCAGCACGTGCCAAGGCCCTCCGCCGCCGCGGCAAGCGTCATGTGGTCAACGGCGATAGCCACGTCGACCGCGTAGCGCGGCACAGTGCTTGTCATCAGAGAAGCGGGTTCAGTTGCCACCGCGGCGATGATGATGGGTGCACCAGCAATCCACATCTGGTTTCCCGCCGCCGCAGCGATTTCGCGTCTTCTCTCTGCATCGCGCACCACGATGAACATCCAGTTCTGCCGGTTGCTGGACGACGGGGCGAGCCGTGCCGCCTCAAGCACCCTAATCAAGCTTGTATCAGGAACAGACATATCTGCAAAGTCCCGCACGCTTCTACGAATCCGTATCGCTTCATGCACATCCATGTGTCACCTCCTGGGATGGTGACGTGATTATACCGCGGTACGCGACAGGGCCCGTGCCTTGTGCAGAGGCAGAGCAACACTATAGAATCGCAGGGAGGGCCCGTTTCGTACTGTCTGCGCAGAACCTCTCTGCATTCCGGTGACGACGCGAGCGCCATAATCCAGCAGCTACGGAGGTGGCTATGTCCGCACGCAAAGACAACGGGACTATGGTGTACTTCACAGAGGACAGAGAGCAGATTGGAAAGGCGCTGGCACTCTGCAACATTGCTGCCTTTGCAGGGCAGATGGTTGCGGTGAAACTCCACATGGGAGAACCTGGCAATCCGTACATTGTAAAACCAGAACTGGCCCGCAGCATCGTTGACTCGGTGCGGGGTGCAGGTGGAGTGCCCTTTCTCCTCGACTCCGTAGTCGCGTATGCAGGTGAGCGCTCTTATCGAAGGGGCTACGAGAAGGTGGCCCAGCGGCACGGCTTCACACATGAAGCCATGGGCTGCGAAGTAATCATCGCCGACGAGGGCGTGCGCGTGGTCGAGGCAGGCGTGGCCCTTGAGGTCGTCACTCCAATGTACGACTCACAGTGCATGGTTGTACTCTCACACGTGAAGGGACACATCCAGGCCGGTTTCGGCGGCGCCATCAAGAACCTCGGCATGGGTGGCGTGACGAAGGCAAGCAAGAACCTCATCCACCACAATGCAGAGCCGGTGCACAATCCCGATGAGTGCACGTTGTGTGGTATCTGCGCAGAAGCCTGTCCCATGGGAGCCATCAGTGTTGACGATGAGTGGCACATCGATAGAGACTGCTGCCCGGGATGCGGAAAATGTGTGCTTTCCTGCAACACCGGCGCACTCACATTCAAGGTGATGAGTCTCAACGAGGGACTGGCGATAAGTGCGCGTGCCTGCACCGCCGGAAAGACCGCGCTCTACGTCAACTCTCTTCACAACATCGCGGATGTGTGCGATTGCGACCCCAATCCTCGGCAGATTATCTGCCCGGATATCGGCTACCTCATAGGAGCAGACGCGGCCGCCGTTGATGCTGCCACCCTCGACATCATCGACGCAGTACGTCCAGGAGTCTTCAAGCAATCTACAGGCGTTGACCCCCGGCCACAAGTATCCCATGCCGTCGCACTGGGAATGAACGACCACTATAGCCTCCAGAGGCTGTAGCCTGCCGCCGGTCTCTACAACAGTGTGGAGCCGCCGTCGACAAGCAGTGTCTGCCCTGTCACGAAGTCGGACGCATCTGAAGCCAGGAAGATCGCCGCGCCGGCACAGTCGGCAGGAGCACCCATGCGTCCCATCGGTATGAGGCCCGTCAACTTCTTGCGGTCTTCCGGATGCTCTTCGAAGTACGTTGTGTTGAATTCGGTGATTGTCGGGCCGGGGCCGATAGCATTGACGTTCACGCCGTATTGCGCCCATTCGGCCGCCAGGGCACGTGTCAGATGCGATACCGCCGCTTTGGAAACGCAATAGGCCGAACGGTTCTCCTGAACTACCTGAGACACATTCGATGACAGATTGATAACCTTCCCCTTGCGTCGCTCGATCATGTGCCGGCCGACATTTCTGCAGCAGAGAAAGGTGCCCCTCACATTGTTGGACATCACCAGGTCGAACTCCTCTGCGGTCACATCCACAGCAGGCTTCCTCACGATGGCCGCAGCGCTATTGACCAAGATGTCGATCTGCCCGTGTTTCTTGAGAACAGCTTTCACAAGCTGGTCGACCGACGCCTCAACGCTCACATCCGCTTGTTCGGAGTCCGCTGAGAAACCTTGTGCCACAAGGCGCTCGGCAGCAAGTTTCCCCTGAGGGATGCGCCTGTTCACAATGACCACTTGAGCGCCATGGCTCGCAAGACCTGTGGCAATCGCAAAACCAATGCCACTGTTCCCGCCGGTCACTACTGCCGTCTTGCCCGAAAGGTCAAACATGTTCATCGAGTCCTCCTGAATACGTTGCTCTGCACTGTGACAGATACGACAATCACAACGTCACGCAGGCACATGGGGTGCCAAGGCTTGTGGGACACAGGGTATCAGAATGGAGGAATGAGATAACAGACACGGGGCCATTTCCGTGGCCCCGTGTCACGATTCATGCGAAGCACACAGTGCACGTGGTCACGTGGAAAGCAAGAGTCATGCTCTCCTCATTGCCATATCCGTCAGATATGGTTACTGTGACCGTGGAGTTCGTAGGTGACGAAGGCGCAGACCATATAATAGTGCTGCCGGAGCCCTCGATGTCGCCGGAGCTGCAGCGCCATTCAAACTCCACGCCGTCGGAGTCCGCAACATCACACACAATCTCGCAGGACCTTGAGACAAGGATAGAGTAGCCGACCATCGATTCTTCAAAATATTTGTGTTCTGCAGTTGCAGTCATACCGACAATCTCAAGAACGTCAGGCCCTGTGCTGGCCGGAGCATCTTCACCCTCAGGGTCATCTACCTTGATCTTCAGACTCCTGCTATCGGATTGACCAAGTTCATCCGTTACGGTGACCTCTATCTCGTACCTGCCTTCCTCATCAGGCAAGGTCCATGTGGCTTCCGACCCATCTGCCGTCAGGTCTCCGTTGGAGCACCACCAGGAGAAGGAAAGACTGCTGCTATCTCTGGATTCAACACTGCAGGACACAGTGCATTCTTCTCCAATCATGACGTCATCAGGTTCAACCCTCAACGAAATGATGTTCGGCGGCATGGAATACACCGCGACCACCACGGCAGGCGATTCTTCTTCCTCAGCAGCAGCGACGACAGGCGCAACTGTCTGCTCATCAAACTGCTCTTCTGTTGTCTGTTGGCCTGCCAGAGGCTGACTCACCTCAGTTCCCCATGCTTCAGAATCCACAGGACAACCAACGCTGTTCAGCAATCTCACATACTCATCCGCGAATTCTCGCCCCTGTAGCGTCTGAATAGTGTTCAGCAGTTCATCAGTTACCTGCTGGCGGGTAAGCGCTGCTCCTTCCATCGCCCACTTTGGCAGTTGGTCAAAAGCCTCACTGAGTGCCACTTGTTGACCAAGATGGTCATTCTTCACATGTTCCAGCAACAACGAGACATCGCTGCCTCTCTCATTGGCAAGCGCCAACCAATCGAGGCATCGCTCGAAGTCCAGTTTGAACGTTCCACTGTGATTCACAGCTTCCAGGAAATACTCACGCTGTACGAGAGCAACGATGTCGGCCGCATCCTGATTCGCATAGGAGAGAGAGAGTTCAGCTTTGTCGATACTCCGCTCTGCGAAGCTCATCCGCGCATCTCTCGCAACTGCTACTGCAGGATACAGGGGAGAAGAAGGCAGCATCAGTTCGGAGGCATCATAGCGCCATTCGAAGGGTTGTGGGGCAGCATCCTCGCCGTGGACGACCAGGGGACTGAGCACGACTGCACTCACGCCGACGAGCAGGAGCAGTCGAACGAACCATAGTCCTCCCTTCATCAAGCGCCTCCTTTCAGTCTCATGCTCCGGACCCGTTCATCCATCTCTCGTCCTGAGCACACAAGTAACTAGAACGCCCTATTGGGCGATACGTTTAGACTTTTCCAACCGGATGGCATCCTGACTGGCTACCGAATCCGTCCTCAACATGGCCTGAATCGCGGTGAGCAACTCCTTCGAGTGACCATCCAGACCTGCTTCGTCGACAGAATAGAGAACCCATGCGCCGTCCCTGCGCGCCTGGAGAAGGCCGGCGTCGTAGAGTGCACCCAGATTTCGGGAGGCCCTCGTCTGGGATATTTGCAATGCCTGCATTACTTCGCTTACTGAGCACTCTCTGACCATCACGATGTTCAGGATCCTCAACCGCGTTTCTGCAGATATCGCTTTGCACGCCCTGACCAGCTCTCTCATCGGCTAGTAATATGCTGATATGCGCATATGTGCATATCGACATACTGCATCGTATGACGTCATCGTTCACTTTGTCAATACCCACGTAACCGCTACCTGTGTCCCACCATAGTCGACTCTATTCACGCGTGGCTCCTCACTTTTACTCTCGTCTCCGGCCGTGTAAAGTATGAGTGACGCGCGAGGCCCGGCCGGAGGATACTATGAGTGAAGAGCAGGGTGGCAGTCGTCTGGAAGCACTATATGCTCAGTTCAGAGCACTTCTTGACGCAGAAGACAAGGAGGGCTGCGTCACGTTCGTCCTCTCACACCTCGAAGCTGGCAAACTCGACATCGTCGAACTTTATGAGGAACTTCTCGCTCGTGGAGCACGTGAACACCGTCGTGCAAACTGCGATGATTCCATCTGCATCTGGGAGGAGCACGTTCGTACTTCCATAATTCGTACTGTTCTTGAATGCTGCTTTCCCTCCTTGATGAAGGAGCGGAGGAAGCGGCATGGCGACAAGCAGCACGGCAACGTGCTTGTAGTCTGCCCTCCTGAGGAATACCACGAACTTGGTGCGAGGATGGCAGCAGACTTCTTCACGCTGTGTGGCTTCACCGTCACGTTCGTTGGAGCAAACACGCCACAGGAAGACATCGTTGAAGCCGTAGGGCTACTGCAGCCCGTCTACGTAGGGGTCAGCGTGACAAGTCCCTACAGTTTTGTCGCAGCCCGAAGCACCATTCAGCACCTTGTCGACGTACGCAACCGGACCGGCGCCATGTTCAGAATACCGGTTGGTGGTGATGCCTTCAGGCACAGCCCGGAGATGGTGGAGAAGCTCGGTGCAGACATGCTGGCCAACAGCTACGCGGACATCTGCGCGCTTGTGGGAGGAGTGCATTGAGTCTTCCGCTACGAATAGCCATCCGATTCCTCCTCTCAGGGAAAATGCAGACTATCCTGATCGTCGGCGGAATAGCCGTCGCAATCTCGGTCCAGGTCTTCGTAGGGCTATTGCTCGACAGTCTGCAGAAGGGACTGGTCGACAGCACTGTGGGCAATTCGCCTCAGGTGACAATCACCTCTGCGAAGGAAAACGTAACTATCGGACGATGGGAGAACATCGTCACAATTGCGGATTCTCTCAGCAATACGGGAGCAATCGGTGTCTCGGTCTCGGCCAGTGCATTCGTCAACAAGGGCAATGACTCCGTTCCCGTGCTGGTACGCGGATTTGACGCAAACGCCGTGCAGAACATCTACGGACTTGAGGACAATCTCTACGAAGGCGTTGCCATAACCGCCGCAGGACAGGCACTGATCGGACGAGACCTGAGTGAGGAGCTGGACATTGACGTAGGTGACAGACTTCAGGTGAGAACGCCCGCCGGCGCAGCCATCGACTACACCATATCGGGACTCTTCGACCTCGGCGTAGCCGCCGTCGATAGTAGTTGGGTGGTCACGAACCTACGAACGGCGCAGAACCTGTTCGGGTTCGGCGACCGTGTGACATCGGTTGAGATGAAAGTAGTGGATATCTTCGCTGCCGACCTTGTTGCCGCCGATATCGAAGGTCTCCTCGACAACGAGGACCTCAAAGTCTCCAACTGGAAGGATGAGAACGAGCAACTGCTGAACGCGGTGCAAAGCCAGGCAATCTCGAGCAACATGATTCAGATTGTCATCATACTATCCGTGGCCATCGCCATCGCAAGCATCCTCTCCATCAACGTCCTTCAGAAGAGGCGGCAGGTCGGCATCCTAAAGGCGATGGGCATCAAGGACAGCGCAGCCAGTCTCATATTTGTATATCAGGGCCTGCTCATCGGCGCCATTGCGGGAGTGGTCGGCATCGCACTCGGAGTCGGGCTTCTGTACGGATTCACAACATTCGCCACTTCCGGGGGAGAATCAGTCATAGACTTCCGTCTTGAGCCTCTCTTCGTCGTGCGCTCGTTCGTAGTAGCCATATTCGCGTCGGGCCTTGCAGGACTCGCTCCAGCACGCAGGTCGCTGCAACTCACGCCAATAGAGGTCATCCGTGAAGGGTAGTGACATGGACAACGCGATAGAACTTCGCAACGTGGAAAAGTACTACAGGGGAACGCCTGATGTGCAGGTCCTCTTTGGCATCGACCTTGCCCTCACGAAGGGCTCATTCAACTCTCTCGTTGGAGAATCCGGCAGCGGCAAGTCGACCCTCCTGAATATCATCGGGACTCTCGACCAGCCAACCTCCGGCGAGGTGCTGGTAGACAACCGCAGCACGGCCCACCTGTCCAGAGACAAGATTGCAGAATTGCGCAACCACACCATCGGGTTCGTATTCCAGTTTCACTATCTGCTACCAGAATTCACGGCTCTTGAAAACGTACTCATGCCACACGTCATAGGCAGTCGCAAGACGACACCGGAGGTACGTGCGTGGGCCGACGAGCTTTTCGACCTCGTTGGAATCACCAAGGTCAAGAACAATCGTGTCACGAACATGTCGGGCGGACAGCAGCAGCGCACCGCCATCGTACGGGCCCTCATCAACAAGCCTGCCCTCATTCTCGCTGACGAACCAACAGGCAACCTTGATTCGACTAATACTGCCAACATCTACAAGCGATTCAGGGAGATAAACGAACGATACGGCACGACTTTCCTGATTGTGACGCATGACCGGCGCATTGCGGAGCAGACAGACCGCATCATCGAGATTCGAGATGGGCGGATCCTCCTGGATATCAACAAGTAGAGTTGAGGTGCGCGGCCGCGGAGACAAAGCAAGAAAGGGGCAGGCCCTTGCGGGCCTGCCCCTTTGAAGTTACAGCCGACTAATTGTCTACAGCCAGGCGTGGGATTCGCGGTCGATGACCTTGGTGTTCTTGTTGACATCGATACCGGCGAGCTTCTTCGCGATGTTCTTGGAATGCTCGATATTGTGGTCTCTGTAGATAGCCACCTTCTCGATAACAGGTGAACCGCCGCCATGCAGGTAGTCCACCAGCTTATGGCCGCCCCAAGCAGATGACATCATGTCCTGGAACATGCGGAATGCGCGATGCTGGTCATTGGCGGAGATATTGGGATTGCGCATGATGTACTTCTCCAGGTAGGGCCCTGTCAGCTCATCGTAGAAGTCCTCCTCGGGAGGCAGAGTGGCTACGAGACCACCGGCAATTGCGGCCAGAGCCTCATACTCATCGTAGATGGCCTCACCTGCGAGCATGCGCCCTGCGTTGCAGTAGTTGGTGTCCGGAATCTGGGTGCCGGAGGCTGCCTTCTGAGAGTTCACCGCGGCAGCGATGCCGGCGGCATAGATGAGGTCCACAACCTGAATCATGTCGGCGAGCTTGTGGCGAACATGCTGTGCGCGGTCGATGCCGTTGTACTCAGCAGCCAGCGCGGTTGCGCCTGTGTAAATCTCAGACACTGCGGCTTTGCAGCCGGTGTAGCTATGGCGATGATACAGGGCGAAGAGCAGGGCAAGCTTGCCCGCGATGTCCGTCTCTCCTGCCAGGAACACGCGGTCCCATGGCACGAAGCACTTGTCGAACACCGTGATACTGTGGCTCATTCCAATCTTGTTGAACGGCGCCGTCATCTTCTTTCTCTGGTTGGGCGAATAGGCGGCATTGATGAGAGTAACGCCCTCCCAGTCTGCGGGGACCGAGAACGCGACTGCCCAATCATTCTCCTCGGCTGTCATGTTCCGGGTGGGGATGGCGACAATCTCGTCGACATAGACGGAACAGGAGTTGTGTGCCTTTGCGCCGCTGACAACAATACCGTCGGCACGTCTCTCAACGATGCGGACGTACAGGTCGGGGTCGACCTGTTCGTGAGGTCGCTTGATCCTGTTGCCCTTCACGTCGGTCTGCGCACACACCAATGAGAGGTCTTCTTTCTGAACCCTCTTCATGAAGTTGATGAAGTTCTCGTTGTACTTCGTTCCATACTTCTGGTCCGCGTCAAATGTCGCCACTGAGAGCGCGTTAAGAGAGTCGATTCCCATACAGCGCTGAATACAACCGCCAACCTCTTGTGAGTACAAGCGGGTCATCTTCTGCTTGTTGAACAGGTCCTCCATGTTCTGGTGGATGTGCGTGAACCTGTTAATGCGTTCACCGGTCAAGTGGGATGTCGCTACACCGATATCCCCAAACTCGGGGTCAAACGCGAAATCATAGGTCATGGCCATGACGTTCATGCCGCCTATGAGCTTCGGGTCGAAACGGTCGACAATTTTGCCGCCCATGTGTACATTGGGCTTCAGCTTGCTTAGACGATCTTTATACTGGTCGCCAGTTATCATGTCCTGTTGTCCTCCTAAGGATAGAACTGAGAAGTTGCAGCGGGAGCGGGTCCAGCATGCACTAATTGTGAACCTTACCACAATCGTAGTGGGGTGTAAAACAAACGTGAGACAGACCGAATTAGTGGCTTCGCTATGTTAGAATTCTCGCACTTCATACGACTTCAGTCACCCCTCCATGAGTCCCAGAGATAAGGAAGGCAACACTATGAACTGGCAACCGGAAATCGATGAAATGAATGCTCGCCGCACAATGGCTGAGGCGATGGGAGGAGAGGAAGAGGTCGCGCGACAACACGGCAAGGGCCGTCTCACGGTCCGCGAAAGGCTCCAGAGCCTTCTCGACAAGGATTCCTTCAAAGAGATTGGCACATTCTTCGGCAACGCCGAATACAACGAAGACGGCAGTCTCAAGAACTTCACCCATGTGTCCCGTGTTGTCGGGACAGGAAAGATAGACAGCAGACCCGTCTGCGTTGACGGCGGAGACTTCACAATACGGGGTGGATGGGGCGACCCCACAAGCTTCGTCGGTGTCGGCCGATTCTCCATAGAGCAGATGGCTGTTGACCGCCGTATGCCTTATATCAGGCTTCTCGACTCGGCAGGAGGCAGCGTGGAAAGCATCCGCGCCAAGGGACGTACCATGCTTCTAGGTGGACCACACCTCTACGGGCCATGGCACAAACTGATGGCCCACGTACCTGTCATCTCTGCAGCACTTGGCTCGCTTGGTGGTGAACCTCCTGTACGGGTGGCGGCCGCTCACTGGAGCGTCATGACGAAGGAGACGAGCGAACTGTTCGTCGCAGGTCCACCCCTGGTGAAGCAGGCATTCCACGCCGACATCACCAAGCAGGAATTGGGTGGCTATAAGGTACACGCATGCCAGAGCGGGGTGGTGGACAATGTGGCAAGGGATGAACTGGATGCATTCCAACAGATACGCACATTCCTCAGCTACATGCCGCAAAACGTTTGGCAGCAACCGCCGAGGGTGACTACCGGCGACAGTCCGGACAGACGAGACGAAGAACTACTGTCAGCTATCCCTCGCGACAGGCGTCGCCAGTACTCCATACGCTCACTTATCAACCACATCATCGACCACGACTCAGCATTTGAGATTTCGCCATTGTACGGCACCAGCGTGGTGACCATGCTCGCACGGATGAACGGATATCCGGTCGCGCTCATGAGCAATGATTGCCGCGTGTCTGGAGGAGCACAGAGCGCCGCAGGGTGTGAGAAAATGATGCGCTTCATCGACATGGCGGACACGTTCCACCTACCAATCATCTACCTGGTGGACTGCCCTGGATTCATGATTGGCCCCGATTCAGAGCGTGATGGCATCGAACGCAAATCCGCCCGTCTCGCATTCGCCATGGCACAACTGACCGTGCCAGCACAGGCAATTGTACTCAGGCGCTCATTCGGTGTTGCAGGTGCGATGCACGGTTCACTCTCACCGCTCAACCTCCGGTACGCGTGGCCATCAGGCGACTGGGGTTCACTCCCCATCGAGGGCGGCGTCATGGCAGCATACCGCAGGCAGATAAGCGCTGCCGATGACCCTGGTGAGAAACGACGCGAACTTGAAGCCTCCTTCGAGCCATACAGGAGCCCGTTCAGGACCGCCGAAGCATTCGACGTTGAAGAGATTATCGATCCGCGAGACACTCGACCTCTTCTCTGCGAGTTTGTTGAGGGTGCACAGGAAGTAACGAGAACTCAGCTGGGGCCGAAGTGGCGATTGGGCGTCCGGCCATGATATCTTTGTGCGCACAGGATGAACCTGCGGTCGTGTTCGAACATCGAACGAGACTGCCACGGAGGAAATCGCTATGAACAGTCGCATTCAGTCCCTGCGAGATCGATTCATAGGGGAGCGGCCATCAGTTGACATAAACCGTGCCCGTATTGTGACCGCAACACACCGGCAGCATCTTGGCGAACCTCTCGTATCGGTCTGGGGCAAGACGATGTATCGTCTGTTCACAGAACTGCCCATCGATATCGCGCCCGGCGAACTTATCGTCGGGAGTCCTACTGTCAAGCCGCGAGCAGCGCAGTTGTATCCCGAAGTACAGGCGGGCTGGCTGGATGCTGAATTGGACATAGTCGCGGCTCGCGCATGGGACCCTCTCGACATAGCGGACGAGGATAAGGACGAGTTGCGTCGGGACATCCTGCCGTTCTGGCAGGGGAGGACCATTGCAGAGCGACTGTTTGCGCAGTGCCCCGAGGACACGGCAAATCTCATTTACCTGGAACCAGGTGTGTGGCCAACACGCTCGACAGGTCTTATCGACAACTACTCACTCATTCAGAAGGGCATCGGCACCGTTGTTCCCAACTATCGGAAAGTACTGGAACTCGGGGTGCGTGGCATCCTGAAGCAGATTGACGAGCATGCTGCAGCGCTGGATATGACCGACACCGACAGCGTCCCGAAGGCGCTCTTCTACGAGGCCGCTCGCATGTCCCTGCAGGGTCTCGTTGAGTTGGCAGGCCGCTACGCGGCACTCGCCCTTGAAAAGGCCCATGCCGAGACCGATGAGACCCGGCGCGCCGAACTGATGCGCATCCACGAGGTATGTTCGCATGTACCGTACAACCCGCCGCGCAACTTCTACGAAGCCGTGCAGGCCTTCTGGTTCACCCACCTCGCCGTCAGAATTGAGCTGAGCGGACACTCACTCTCACCCGGACGGTTCGACCAATACATGATTCCCTATCTGACGACCGAGCAGGACAGGGAGGAGGCACTCGAATTGATTGAGAGTCTCTTCATCAAGTTCTCCGAGACGATGCTCTTCGTCAACACCGATACCTCGAAGTTCTACACCGGCGTACCCCAATGGCAGAACTTCAACCTGGGCGGCAGAACCGTTGAGGGACGGGACGCCACGAATGAACTATCTTACATCTGCATTGACGCGATGATTGACGTTCGCATCGTCCAGCCAGACATCTCCGTACGCATCCACCCTGACTCGCCGGAAGCGTTCGTTTTGAAGGCATGCGAGCTATCCAGGGTAGGCACGGGCCACCCGAAGTTCTATAACGAGGACCTCATCAGCTTCTCCATGGGGTGCAAGGGCATCAGCCTGAATGAGGCGCGTGACTTTGCCATCATGGGATGTGTAGAGCCACGTGTCCAGGCCAACGAGGGCACACACCTCACTGGCGGTTTCATCAATCTGCCCGCCGCGCTGGAGTTGGCACTCAACAACGGAGTCTGGCGCCGCACCGGCAAACAGATTGGATTGCCTACAGGGGATGCTCGCACGTTCACCCGTTTTGAGCAGCTTCTTGCAGCCTATAAGGCGCAACTGGCACACATGATTCGGCACATGTTTGTGGTCAACGCGATTGCCGAGACCGCGTATAGTGAGTTGCTATGTTCTCCGTTCCTTTCGTCGCTCACAGAAGGTTGCGTTGAATCCGGACGCCCCCTGCAGAAGGGTGGTGCTGTCTACAACTTCGGGCCCGCAGTAAATAACATCGGCATCGCCGACACGGGTGACTCCCTGGCCGCTATCAAGAAGCTGGTCTTCGATGAACAGCGCCTCACGATGAATCAAGTCCTGACGGCCATCGAGAATGACTTCGAGGGACATGAGGATGTGAGGACAATGCTGCTGCACGATGCTCCGAAATATGGAAACGACGATGACTACGTTGATGACATCACGAGGGCTGCGGCGCACATTTCTAACGATGAGGTGATGAAGTACTACAACATATTCGGCGGTCAGGCACAGTCTGGCAATGTCGGAGTCAACTCTCATATGTCCTTCGGCACGGTTGTCGGTGCGCTACCCAGCGGTCGCAAGGCGACTATGCCGCTCGCTGACAACTCGTCTCCGTCGCAGGGCAACGATCGTCTAGGACCGACTGCACTCGCGCGGTCAGTTGGGAAGCTCGACCTTGCGGGGTTCCGCAACGGTACACTTCTCAACCTGAGGCTCAGTCCGCAGTCGGTTGTCGGTCCGGGCGGACTGCGCAAGATGGCGTCGTTCGTCCGCGGCCTGTGCGATGTGGGTTGCTGGCATGCACAGTTCAATCTCGTAGATACGTGCACGCTTCGTGATGCGCAGGATAAGCCTGAGGAGTACGCCGACCTGCTCGTGCGGGTAGCAGGCTATAGTGCGTATTTCACGCAGTTGCACAGAGACGTGCAGGAAGAGATTATCCGACGCACGGAGCACGGCCTCTAGATGACAGGAGGAGTGGTCTTTGACATCCAGAGGTTCTCCCTTCAGGATGGACCGGGACTACGCACAATCGTCTTTCTCAAGGGTTGTCCGCTACGTTGCGCATGGTGCTCCAACCCTGAATCACAGCAGCCTGCCCCGCAACTACTCTACGACGGTGACCGCTGCACTCTCTGCCTGAGCTGCGTACCGGTATGTCCGTCCGGCGCACTCACCAGCGCGGGAGAAGGCGCTCTTTCATACGACCTCACCCTCTGCACCACGTGCGGTGCCTGTGTGAGCGCGTGTCCGAATGCTGCACGCAGCATCAGTGGCAAACAGATGTCCGTTGATGAGGTGCTGGCCGCAGTACTGCGCGACGCCCCATTCTACAGAAGGTCAGGAGGCGGAGTAACGCTGAGTGGAGGAGAACCGACGCTCCAGCCAGATTTCGCGAAGGCCCTGCTGCAGGCTTTCAGACAGCACGGTATGGATACTGCTATCGAGACCTGCGGCTATGCAGACACAAGAACATTCATCTCCGTGGTGGAGCAGGTTGACCACGTCTTCTTTGACGTGAAGCACATGAATAGTACACGGCACATGGAACTGACTCGTGTGCCCAACGAACTGATACTGGACAATCTGCGTGCGCTGATGCACATACACCCCGATGTCACCGTGCGCTACCCTCTGATCCCGGACTGCAACGATGGTGGAGACGACCTGCGCTCATTTGCGCAGTATCTGCTGAGATTGCCTCGTATGCCGCTGGTCGAATTCGTGCCGTATCACCGGTACGGCGAGCACAAATACAGACTACTTGGCAGACCCTATAGCCTGAACGGCACACCCTCGTGTGAAGAAGGTGAAGCTGAGAGGGCATGTCAGGTCCTCAGGCAGCACGAAATCACCTGCTCCGCCCTTCACCACTAGCGCCCGGGCCCGCCAGGTTTCAGTCACCGACTATTTCAGTGACCTGGAGTCGATGCCAACCCCCTTGGAGATGACCTTCTTCCATGCGGCCTTGATGCCCTCGCCGTCCGTGGCTGCGAGAAGCAGTACCGAATGCTCCTCTTCTTCACTGCTGAACGCGTCGATGTGTTCACACACGTCGGCAAGTCGGTCTGACGGAAACTTGCAGGCACCATTCTCGTCCATGTGCACCATGTCGCCCGGAAGCACTTCCATGCCAGCGACCGTGACAGGGACGTTGAATGCGCGTAGTGCGAGGCTTCCATGTCCCGATGTAACACTTCGGGCGACGTGCTGAAGGCCGAGAGAGCGTATCTCGTCCATGTCTCTCACTGGACTGTTTGTGAGGAGACCGACGGCGCCGCACGACTTGTAGAGTGAGCCGGATTGACCTCCGAAGATGCCTGCCCTGCACAAGACCTCCGGCGGAAATTGAGCTTCGCACACCACGATGGACGGCTGCTCCATTGAGAGAAGAAAATCCACGAAGTCCAGGTAGGAAACGGCAGGCTGCTCTGAATCATCCAGCCCGAAGACAATCGTCGCCGCATAGCCAATTACGGGCCCCAGTTCGGGCAAGAGACAGGTGACCGAGTCATCGGTGTACCACTTGCCATACCACGGGTCATAGAGTCCAAGACAATGGGGGTGCTGTGGATAGGACGCAACCACGTTGCCAACACTGGGAGTGTTGAAACCTCGAAGCTTCGCCAGCATCTGCTGTACGTTAGGTGAACTCGTCATTCCGGGGTACCTCCTTCTTCCACCACAATGGCAGACAGGAGGGATTATACGCGTCCAGTGATTTGCCGTACACACGACAGGAGGGCTACAATCGATTGTTTTGCGCCCCGAAGACTTGAGAGCACACCCATGCGGAAGCTCGCTACGATTCCAGATCAAGACAAGCGCTCACTGCGCCTGTGGCTCGGTTGCCACAATTGCGAGTGCTCTCAGCCTTGCGCAACACGAAGGAGTACACCGTGATTGAAGAACTGCTGCCCGGCATATTCAAGCTGGCCATTCCGCTACCACGGAGCCCGCTCAAAGCTACCAACTCATACGTTGTCACCACAGGAGACCGTCCCCTCGTCATCGATACTGCGTTCAATCGGCCGGAATGTCGCGAGTCGTTCGTTGAATTACTGGGAGAACTGGCAATCACACCCGACTCCGCAGACTACTTCATCACGCATCTCCACGCAGACCACGCAGGGCTGGCACCTTCCATCGCAGGAGATGATTCGGTCATCTACTTCAACGAACAGGACCTCCCTCTCGCGCGACCCACAGATAGTTACTGGGACTGGATGGCGAAGATGTATGAGTCACACGGCATGCCGTTGAGCGACTCCGCAATCGCCATGGAACGCCATCCCGGACGTATCTATGGTCCCGCAGTGGACTTCCCCTACACAGTCATCCACCACGGAGACAGGTTGAAGACGGGCCAGTACACACTTCGTTGCGTACAGACAACGGGACACACTCCCGGCCACATGTGCCTTCTTCTTGAGGAGGCGAACATGCTCTTCTGTGGGGACCACATACTAGGAGATATCACCCCCAACATCACGATGTGGTGGGAGATGAAAGACCCGCTTGGAGACTACCTGAAGAGTCTGGACGCCACGGCGCTACTCAAGCCTGTACGCGCGTTTCCTGGACATCGCTCAATAATTGAAGACTGCGCGTTCCGCATTGAGGAACTGAAACGCCACCACACCACGCGTCTCGAAGAAGTCCTGGAGGCTCTGAAGGACGGAGAGAAGGACGCAGCGGCAGTCACGCCGCTCATAAGCTGGGACCTGAGGTACGAACAATGGGATGACGTCCATCCCATCCAGAAACTCTTCGCCACGGGAGAGGCACTCGCTCACCTGCAGCACCTCGAGGCACAACGAATGGTGAATACCAGGGAAGAACACGGCAGGATACTGTACAGGCTTGCTGGTTCCTAGCCAAACGAACACGTGCACGTCTCAACGTAGATGAGCGCACTTGTGCTCGCCTTGTTACCGTGTCTGTCAGTCACTGTGACCACGATCGTCGCCGAGATTCTACTCAACGGAGACTCCCACACGGCGGACGAGCCGTCCGCTGTGAGCACTCCCTGGTCCACGCTCCACTCGTAGGTGAACGGCCCATCCCCTTCATCCACGACGCATTCAATCGTGCATGAGCGGCCTTTGAAGATGGCCCACGCATCCCCCTTCCGCTTGAACATGTCGGTGTCTTTACCATCCAGGTCCAGTTCGGCCAACTTCGGCGGTTCGGCCGGAGTCACGCTGATCGGAATCGCACGCTTCGAATCGCCGCCATATTTGTCGCTGGCAATCACCGTCACCCAATATGAGTCTGCCTCCGCCGGAGCAACCCAGATGACACCCGCCCCTTGCCCGAAGAATTCACCCGCGGTTGCTTCCCATTCGTAGGTAATATCATCTCCATCTCCATCCTCAGCGACACAGGATATGTACAGACCTTCGCCCGGAACAACCCATGCTGCATCAGCCGTCATGGACGATATCTCAGGTACCATGTTCGACTGGACACGAAGCGAAACGGAGTAGTCAGTGCTCCCGCCGTTGCCGTCATCAACCACCACACCGAGCCGGTACAACCCTTCGCTGTTGGGAGAACCCCATTCAATTGAGGCACCCTCGCCGTAGATCTCACCCTGCGGAGACGACCACGTATAGGTGAGCGTATCCCCATCTTCGTCAATGGCTTCACACTCAACAACACAGAGGTCGAAGGGAGCAATGCGGTCACTGGCCGCAGTGACGCTGAGTATCTGGGGCGCACGATTGGGAATAGCCGGTAATTCCTCTTCTTCTGCCACAGCAGGAGCGTCCGCAACATCAGAATGAACGATGAGGCCGCCGCCATTCAAGGCAACAACAGTCGCGACAACAGCAACGCAGAGAAGCACCACGACGGCGACTGCCTTCTTCTGTGAGCCTCTCTGCCCCTTCTTTTCCTGTTCCTTCTTCGGTTCGGTTGAAGATTCGGCCAATGTCCTGCCCTCCGGCTCTGAACGTGACTACTGGAAAGTGTACCACCCTTGAAAGGTCGGGCCAATTATCCTGCTGCAACCTGAATTGAGTGACCGCACACACGCGATCCACAACGAGCACTGTCGAGTCTCACCTCTGGATGAGACATTCCACGCTGCGAGCACTCTACCCCATCACGACCTTATTCCTGAGGATACCGATGCCGTCAATCTCCACTTCAACCACATCACCAACCTTCACTGGATAGTGTCCGTTCTTCGGCGTCCCCGTGAATACCACATCACCGGGCATAAGCGGCATGAAGGCAGATACATGGCTGATAATCCTTGCCGTGTTGAATATCTGACTGCGTGTATTGCCATCCTGCTTCGTTTCCCCATTCACCCGCCCCTGAATGCGCACTTCATCAGGATTCAAGTCCGTTACGAGCACAGGTCCCAGCGGCGCGGACTTGTAGTATCCCTTGGCCCTGGTAAGACGACCATCTCTCTCAACAAGATCCCAGAGGGTCATGTCGTTCCCGCACGTGAAGCCCAACACATAGTCGAGAGCCTCAGATTCGCTCACTCTCCATGCGCGCCGCTTGATTACCGCACACAATTCCGCCTCATACCTGGTGTCAGTGGTCAAAGGAAGACTGAACGCATCCTCTCCGGGGTTAACAAGAGCCGAGGCAGGTTTGAAGAACAGTGCAGGTTCCGTGGGAACCGGCACCTGCAGTTGCTCGACCGTCTCCATATAGTTCAACCCACATGCGATAATCGTCCCCGGCTCGGCTGGTGCGAGCAAGACCGCATCACTGAATTTGCAGAGGCGGCCTCCACGAGTGAAATCGCCGTACACGTCCCCTTCGAGAGCGAATACCGAATCCCCCTCTACAATGCCCCATATCGGACTCCCTTGCCAGTCGATTCTCACGAGTTTCATCTTTCTCCTTTCACTCCCTAATGTAGTACCAGGCTCCAAGGAATGCCACACGCCGAATACAAAACGCACGGCACACTACAGCGAAGGACAAATCCTTCTGTCCACGGTTCCTTCAATCAATGCGCGTATTCTAGTGAAACGGTACTCACCTCACAAGCATGTGGTAAATTACGCCATGACCTCGCTTGAGGTTTGGTGCACGACGCATCAGGCCGAGTGGCATGAATACGAAGGACCGGAGGAGGAATCATGGCATTAATGACCCCCGAACAGTTTGAGGACAGCCTCAAGCTTCTGAAACCACGAATTTTCATGGACGGGAAACGTGTCGAGAGCATTTTCGACAACCCCAATACAAGAACCGTGGTCGAGGCCAATAAGGCGAGCTATAGATGGGCGCTCGACCCTGAGACCAGCCACATCATGACAGCCTTCTCTCCCCTCATCAATGAAACGGTCAACCGATACACGTACGTGAGCCAGAGCGTCGACGACCTTATCAAGAAGGCTGAGGCAGGCACTTTCACTTCTGAGAACCTTGGCACCTGCATCTACCGTTGTGTCGGCTACGACTGTTTCCACTCATTGTGGAGCACCACATGGGAGATGGACCGCGAACTCGGCACCTCCTGTCACCCACGTTTCCTTGAGTACCTCAAGATGGTTCAGACGAAGGACCTGTCTGTCGCCGGTGCACTGACCGAACCACGCGGTCCACGCAGCGACCGTGCTCTCGAATGGAATGACCCCTTCCTTTCAGTGAAGGTAGTCGAGAAGAATGACAAGGGCATCATCGTCAAGGGCGCCAAGATCAACATCAGCGGTGCGTTTGCCAGCCACGAACTGGTCGTATTGCCTCAATCGAACCACTCCGCCAACGAAGCCGACTACGCAGTCGCTTTCGCCACACCCCCTGATGCAGAAGGAATCACATTCGTGTGTCAATATACGCCGTACTCGGCCGAGCGCGAACTCGCAGGTGACATCGAGGAACTCGGTAACCCACTGTATGGACAGAGGGAGACCTCCCTCATTATCTTCGACAATGTATTTGTGCCATGGGAGCGCGTATTCCATTGCGGCGAATACCAGTACTCCGGCAAGTTCGTAACACGCTTCGCAAGAACCCACCGCATGACCTGTGGCGGAACATGCAAAGTGGGATTCATGAACCAGATAATAGGCAGTTCGAAGCTCATCCAGGAGTACAAAGGTCTCCAGGAAGTTCCTCATATCAACGAGGAACTGGCTGAAATGGTTGCGCTGCGCGAAACGTGCAGGTCCTGCGGGCTTGCCGCAGCCTATAAGGGCTCCGAAGAACCCGTGGGTTCGGGAGTCTTCCTGCCTGACGAACTGATGGGCAATGTGTCCAAACTCAACGTATGCAATGCCTTCTGGCGCGTAATGGCGCTGGCAGGAGACATCGGGGGCGGCCTCATCGTCACACTGCCGTCACTGAAGGAATTGAACAATCCCGAGACGAAAGCCTACATGGAGCAATTCTACAGTTTCGGCGGTGATGAGCCTGCAGAGAACGTGATGAAGGTCCACAAGCACCTCCAGAACTGGACCGCCGGACTTCACGGTGTAGGAACATGGCACGGGGCAGGCCCTGTGCAGGCACAGAAAATCATGCTGCAGCGCGTCATCAACTATGACCATGAGAAAGACCTGGTCAAGAAGACGCTCAACCTCAAGCCAAGCACATCTGAAGCGGAACCTGCCAGGAAGTCAAAGAAGTAGTAGCATGGAATGACACGTGCACGGGCGGAGCACACGTTCCGCTCGTGCACACATGAGAAGGGGGAGGCACGTGAGCGCGACGGACCATTCAAACAGCAACCAACCCGAACCTGTAACCTATGAACTCACGTTGACAGAGAGGGAAGCTCAGTCCGGCGTTACACGAGTGCTCACTCGCAACAACAAGCGAATCGAAGTGAAAGTGCCTCCAGCCACACGAAAAGGACAGACTGTCCTGCTTCGAAACGCTTTGAAACTGACAGATGATGTCGAGGGAGACATCCTTATCCGGATTCTGGTGAAGGCTTCAGAGAAACCGGGTGTTCAGGTAGTTGCCGACGCCAATTTCGAGGCAGAAGTCCTCAAGGCTCCTATCCCGGTACTGGTCGATTTCTGGGCTCCATGGTGTGGACCTTGTCGCGCGCTGGCACCGCTGACGGAGAGACTCGCGAAGGAATACGCCGGCAGAGTGAAATTCTGCAAGCTCAACATTGATGAGAACCCACTCGCGTCGCGCAAGTATCAGGTGGTGAGCATACCCACAGTACTGGTCTTCAATCACGGTCAAATCGCCGAAATGAGCACGGGAGCGGTGCCCGTTGAAGAACTGAGAGCCCGCATCGATGCTGCCCTGCAACGTGCTTGAGCGGGACAACTGAAATCCGATACACGCACCAACAATAGCCCAGGGGAGAACAAACAGGAGAACATGACAATGCAGAAGCATGACGCTGTAATCGTCGGGTCAGGGTCCGGTATGTTTGTTGTTTACGAGGCAGTCTTCCGCGGGCTTTCAGTGGCGCTCGTTGACAAAGGCCCGTTGGGAGGAACGTGCCCAAATCTCGGCTGCATACCGTCGAAGATGCTCATGCTCCCTGCCGACAGAATTGTAGAGATTCAGGAGGCACGCAAACTCGGCATCGAGACTGAGGTCAAGAGCATCAATTTCGCGCTGATAATGGAGCGCATGCGCCGTAGCGTGCAGGAAGCACAGAGACAGATGGGAGAGTCCTTCTCTCAACTCCGCGGTCTCCATTTCTACGAAGGTGAAGGCCGCTTCGTCGGCGAGTATCAGATGGATGCCGGAGGGACCATCATCACAAGCGACCGCTTCATCATCGCCACCGGTTCACGTCCGTATGTCCCGCCATTGCCCGGACTCAACTCGGTTGGATATCTCACTACGGAGACGCTGCTCGAACTCAACAGTGCACCGGCCAGTATGGTCATCATCGGAGGAGGGTACATCGGCGTCGAGTACGCGCACTTCTTCGCCGCCATGGGGACAGCGGTGACGCTCATCGAGTCAGCAGAACGACTGGTCCAAGAAGAAGAACCGGAGGTTGCCGCTCTCCTCAAGCATGCGCTCAGAAAACGAATGCAGGTACTTACTGACATTGAGATCGAGCAGGTCGGTAAATCTCAGGACAGCATCAGGGTGCTCATAAGGGAGAAGCGGTCCGGGGCTCACTTCACTGTAACGGCTGACACTATAATGGTCGCCACTGGCAGGCAGTCGAACGCAGACCTTCTCCAGGTTGAGAAGACAGGCGTGAAGACAGACGAAAGAGGCTTCATTCCGGTCAACGGCAAAATGGAAACCAACATGCAGGGAATTTACGCTGTTGGCGATGCCAACGGACGATTCATGTTTCGACATATTGCAAACATTGAGGCATCAATCGCTGCACACAACGCGTTCACAGGCCAGAACGAAACTATGGACTACAGCGCCGCTCCACACGCCGTGTATTCATACCCTCAGATTGCTGCAGTGGGACTTACCGCCCATGAAGCCAGAAAAGAACACAACATCCTGGTCGGCAGAGCACGCTACATGGATACGGCTACAGGAGAAGCCATGATGGAGACTGACGGGTTCGCGAAGGCTATCGTTGATCGTGACACACACAAGATACTTGGATTCCACGTCATCGGCCCTCACGCGCCATCACTGGTGCAGGAGGTTATCAACGCCATGACTGCCGGAGGCCATGTGGATGAGATTACGAAGGGCATCCACATACATCCCGCCCTGCCGGAACTGGTTCAGGCAGCATTTCGCAACGTCGCACCGGAATAGAAAGCAATGGCCCCTTCTTACATAAATATAGGGAATCCCGCACAAGGAACGGAGAAAAGGCAGCACCAACAGGAAAGGTCTACGAGCGAGCGTAGAGCCCTGCCGCAACCCGCCTGAAGCGGTCGAGCGCCTCGTGGATACTCTCCACAGAGGTTGAGAAACAGAGACGGAGATACCCTTCACCCTCCGGCCCGAAGGCAGTTCCTGGCAGAGTAGCCACACCACCCTCTTCCAGAAGAACCGTGGCGAGGTCTGCGGAGGATACCCCGAGTTGAGAGATATTGGGGAATGCGTAGAACGCCCCAAGCGGCACTTTGCAGCTCACTCCAGGGATGCTGTTCAATCCATCCACCATCAGATCCCGCCGCTCTCTCAATACACGCATCATCGTCTGGCTATCCCCTTGGTCACCTGCCAGCGCCTCGATTCCAGCAACCTGAACGAATTGAGGAGTGCATGATGTGCTGCTATTGATCAGACGCACCACGGTGGCAACGAGCCAATCAGGCATGACCGCGTATCCAAGGCGCCAACCCGTCATAGCATAGGTTTTTGAGAACCCACCCACGAGCAAGGCTCTGTCGCTCATTCCATCAACTGACATAATACTTGCAGGTGCCTCATCATAGTACATGTGGTCGTAGATCTCGTCCGACAAGACAAGCAAATCATGCTCGCGGGCAATAACCGCAATCTCTTCCACATCACTCTTCGAAAGGACACCCCCTGTTGGATTGTGCGGCGAGTTCAGAATGATGAGCTTGGTCCGGGGTGTTATCCTCGAGCGCAACTCATCGAGGTCGAACCTGAAATCCAGTTCCTCGCGCAGTGGAACAGGAACAGCAACAGCACTGGCGAAGCCAATGGCAGATTGAAACACAGGAAACAGGGGAGCAGGATAGATGGCCTCATCGCCTTCGTCCAGCAAAGCCAGCAAAGAGAAGAAGATGAGAGGCTTCGCGCCCGAACCTACAACAACTCTATCAGGAGAAACCTCGATGCCACGGGTCCGGAAGACCTCTTGAGCAATCTCTTCTCGCAGTGACACTATCCCCTGCGAATTGCAGTAGCGAGTGTGACCATCCGCAATTGCCTGCTGTCCAGCCTGGCAGATATTGTCAGGAGTATTGAAACAAGGTTCGCCAATCTCAAGATGAACAATGTCCATCCCTCTCGCTTCCAGAGCTTGAGCCCGTGCCAACACAACAAACGCCGAATCGGCAGACAGCTGTTGCGTTCTGCTTGAGACTCTCGCACGTGTATGAGATTCGCTAGATGAGTTGAGTATCATTGTGCGGCTGCATCAAGAACGGTGAAACAGATATGACTGATTCACCCACCACGATAGCAGAACATTGTATCAGGAACAGCGCTCAGTAACAACGCGGGCAGCAAGCGGTACTGCTATACGTTCAGCCCCTGTAATCCCGCTGGCAGGCCAACCATCAAGATTGTAGAATACACTACACTCAGGTGACCAAGTCCCTTTTGGCGCCTGACCACCGTTTCGCCACTAGACCTGTTAAGGAGGATCATAATGACCGTACCAGTGTTGAACCTGAAGGGTACGCCCAGAGAGATCGGACGTCAGCACGGAGAACAGGTGAGAGAGCTTGTTCAGGCCAATCTAGGCTTCTACATGGACCTCTGGCAGCACATGGGGAGCGTTGGCCGTGACAAGATTCTGACGGATGTTGAGGCATTCGTGCCATTTATAGAGCAGTACGATGCCGACCTTGTGGAAGAGATGCGCGGACTCGCGGAAGGCGCAGGACTCGAATTTCGTGAGATTGCAGCCCTCAATGCACGTACTGAACTGACTTTCTCCTGTCTGCCCAATACGCTGAAGGATTCGTCGACCGGAGGATGCACTTCATTCGGCCTACTTCCAGAAGTAACTGAGAACGGTCACCTGATGATTGGACAGAATTGGGATTGGCGTGCAGAGGCCATCGGCACCTCGGTCGTGTTGCAGATAGAGCAGACCAACAAACCGTCAATTGTCATGCATGCCGAGGCGGGGACCATCGGACACAGGGGACTCAACTCATCAGGGCTCGGCGTCTGCATCAACTACATCAGGTCGGAGATTGACGGATTCAGGCCCGGCCTTCCGTTCCTCATCAAGCTCAGGGCGATACTCAATTGCACGCGAATGTCAGACGCGCTGAGGATGCTGATGACCTATGTGGGGCCCAACAGCATGAACATGCTTATCGCACAGCAGGGTGGCGAGATTGTGAATGTGGAGAATCTCCCAAATGATCTGCTCTTCATCTATCCGATGGACGGCATCGTAACCCATGCCAACCATTTCGAGTCGCCTATGCTGCGAGTGCGTGACACTGGAAAGAGCACGTTGCCCGATACCATATACCGGAGTCGCCGTCTGCGCCGCCTCCTGACCGCCCGAAGCGGCCATCTCAATATTGAGACCATCAGAGAGGCCGTGACAGATCACTTCAGCTATCCCGACAGCATTTGCAGGCACCCTGACGAACGCTACCCAAGGGTGGACCAGTGGCAGACACTCTCCTCAATCCTTATGGACCTTGCAGAGTTGAACCTGCGGTACACCGAAGGTCCACCGTGCAGCAGCCCGTAC
Organism: Dehalococcoidia bacterium; assembly: GCA_016930935.1. Lineage (GTDB taxonomy): Bacteria > Chloroflexota > Dehalococcoidia > GIF9 > AB-539-J10 > SKVJ01. The sequence continues at coordinate 39,719 of JAFGFT010000011.1, forward strand.
CACCTGGTACAGGTACCGGCAAAAGCGTAAAACGACGTACAACTCACGGCAGAGGCGGGTGAGACGGCTGTCTCCCCCCTCTGTCTATGTATTCCCTTTCACTTGCGTCGCGCTGTACGCATAACTGCAGATACCTCTCGGTCATCGCCATTCCGTGCGGCTCTTCATCCACTGCCGCACAATCAGCTTTGAAACGAAATGGCGACTGCCATCGGACCAAGCACCATTTCTTTGTGGTACAATCCCCCTTTGGATAAATGACTCAGTATCTAGGCATCGATGTAGGTTCCGTAAGCGTCAAGCTTTGCTTGGTCAATAACAGCGGAGAAGTTCTCCGCACGGACACAGAAAAGGTAAGCACCGGCCCAAGGGCTGCAGTGAGCGAGATCATCTCTCGACTCGTTGCAGAAGTACCTGCGGACGATATTGCTGCCGCTGGAGTCTCAGGCTCCAGCAGTTCGTTGATTCCGGCAGAGTTGGGATGGACCAGCTATAGCAATTCGCTTGCTATCGCCTCTGGTGTCCTGCACTACAACCCCGACGCGCGGACCATCATTCAGATTGGCGGACAATCATCGCTCATCATCGAACTTGAGGATGGTCTCCGCAAGCCCTGGAAGGTAGAATCAAATCCTCTCTGCGCGGCAGGTACGGGCAGGTTCCTCGAGCAGCAAGCATATCGGCTCGGAATCAGCATGGATGATTTCGCATCCCTCGCGCTCAGTTGCACAGGAGCGGCACCACGCATCGCTGCGAGGTGCAGTGTTTTCGCCAAGACTGACCTCATTCACCTCCAGCAGAAAGGTGTGACAATCGAGCCAATGCTCTACGCACTCTGCGAGAGCGTTGCACGCATGGTCGGCTCATTCAAAAAAGGCCCCTTTGCATCTCCAATCTACATGGTCGGTGGTGTTGCCGCCAACGCCGCTATCGTGAAGGCAATGGAGCACGTCATTACCACGCGGAATGGCAGCGAGGCCACCGTGACTGTCCCTGACGAGTATCTGCATGCGCAGGCGCTCGGCACCGCACTACTCACGATAGGGAAGACGTCACACAGCATCATGGTGGCTGCGCAGGATGAGAGCCAGCAGTACTTCCAGATGCCCCCGCTTGAGAAGGTCGGTGAGGACGCCTCGGATAGGCAGCCTACTATCAAGGGTCCGTGCACAGGATACCTTGGCATAGATATTGGCTCTACAAGCACGAAGGCCGTCATCGTCGACAAAGACGGCACCGTTCTGGCGAAGCACTACCTCATGACCGCCGGCCAGCCGGTTCCCGCCGTCAAGGGACTCTTCGGCAAGCTTCTGGAGAAGGGCGCTGACCAGGTGAAGATTGCAGGCGTCGGCATCACAGGTTCCGGCCGCTATCTCGTGGGTAGCCTGGTTGGCGCGGACCTCATCAAGAACGAGATTACTGCGCAGACAAGGGCAGCTGCAGAGCTGGACCCCAATGCGGACATCATTGAGATTGGTGGACAGGACTCCAAGCTTGTCATCAAGCACAATGGAGTGGTTATCGACTATCAGATGAACAAAGCCTGTGCGGCAGGCACGGGCAGTTTCATAGACGAACTTGCCGAGATGCTGGGTGTCTCCGTGACTGACGGACAGTTTGCGAGGTTGGCATTTGATGCACCGTACACCATCGACCTCGGCACCAGGTGCGCATCATTCATGTCACAGTCGGTGGCACGTGCGCAGCAGGAAGGGATGCCACTTGAGGTTATCACCGCAAGTCTGGCCATCGGAATCGCCAAAAACTACCTATCGAAGGTCGTCGAGAACAGACGACTTGGTGACCGCATCATCGTCACGGGTGCCGTGTTCTACAATCAGGCCGTCGTCTCGGCCTTCCGACGTGAACTCCCTGGCAAGCAGTTGATAGTCCCTGAACACAAGGAGATTTCCGGTGCCATCGGCGCCGCGCTGCTCGCCAAGGAAGAACTCGGAGGACGGAAATCCAGATTCAAGGGATTCCACAACGTTATCGACCACAAGGTGGACCTCAGCACCTTCACGTGCAAGGGATGTGACAACAACTGCACCATCACGCGAATGCAGCTTCCCGATGAGAAGCCTACCTTCTTCGGCAGTCGATGTGACAAGTATGATGCCTCAGCAGGCCATGCCCGGCAGGCAACTGCCTTCGACGAACGGGAGAAGCTACTTTTCGCCGGAGCAGAAGGTACTGAGAACTCCGGTCCTACCGTAGGCATACCGCGAGCACTACTGGTGTACGACTTCGCACCACTCCTTATCGGGTTCATTGACAAGCTCGGAGCGCGCCCGATAGTCACAAGCAAGTCAACCGGCGATATCATAGCCAGGGCAGTGGAGTTGGCCTACACGGACAGCTGTTTCCCCATGAAGATTCTCCATGGCCATGCTGCTCAGCTTGAAAGCGCTGATTTCATCCTCTATCCCTCAGCCATTCGACTGGGACTGAAGGACGGAAACGAGAATCAGAAGTACGCGTGCCCACTCGTTCAGGCAGCACCTTACATAATCCGTCAGACCGTCGGTCTCGGCGACCGATTGCTTGTACCAACGCTCGATTTCAGCATGGGGACAGGCGACGTTATCGACAACCTGACTACTGTGGCGCTGCAGATGGGCTACACGAAGGAACAGGGTCGTGAGGCAGCGCTCGCAGGACTGCAATCTCTGGACACATTCAGAGAAGCGCAGGCTGAGGCGGGCAGGAAGATGCTCGAGGACCTCCACAAGAGCGACAAGCTGGGTATCGTTATCCTCGCCCGCTCATACATGTCACAGGATTCCGGAGCGAACCTCGGCATTGCTGAGAAACTGGCACAGTTGGGCGTGGTGCCGATTCCGATTGACTACCTTCCGCTCGAGAAGGTCAATCCAAAGGAATACCAGGATAGGCCCTACTGGTTCTATGAGAGCAAGTACATCGCCGCAGCCAAACTGGTCGCCGAGGACCCGCAGTTATACGGTCTCGCACTGACGAATTTCGGGTGCGGTCCCAACTCCTTCATGCTACGCATGGTGCAGGACATCATGGGTGACAAGCCTCTCGGCGAACTCGAAATCGATGAGCATGCAGCCGAGGCCGGACTTGTCACGCGTGTTGAAGCATTCGTGGATACTGTCGTCGGTCATGCCAAGTCAGGCGAACCTGAGTATGTTGCCCCGGAGAACATACGCCGAGACGTCTCAGTGTTGACCAGGACGGACAGAACGCTGCTCATCCCCTACATGTCCCCCCACGCTGCGGTCATTGGTGCTGCAATGAAAGGCTACGGACTCGATGTGACCGTCCTTCCGGAACCCGATGAGCGCGTGCTGCACTACGCTGATAAGGTAACAACCGGGGTCGAGTGCCTCCCGTTCCGAGTGACGCTCGGAGGTTTCCTCAAGTACTACGATGAGAACGGCCACTCACCGAAAAAGGCGCAGGCCTTCATGGCAGGTGCGTACGGGCCATGCAGACTGGGACACTATGCAGGAGAACAACTGCGCATCTTCCAGGACCTTGGACTCGACCTTCCTATGCAGACCAGCGTGTCCAACAACGGATACCGCGACATGCAGATAGGCTCCCGTGCAAAGGTCGTCTCGTTCGTCAGACTTGCGTGGGACGGCTGCGTCGCTATGGACGTCCTTCAGAAGCTGTTATGGAGAACACGGCCATACGAAAAGGAAACGGGCAGTGCCGATAGGCTCTTCGCTCGCTACTCCGATGCCATCAACAAGGCGGTTGCGTCTCGAAAGAAGGTTCACCCGATAGTCAACCGTGCAGCAGCCGAGTTCAAGGACATTATTGACCCCTCACTTCCTCGAAGGCCACTTGTAGGAATCAACGGGGAGATATTCCTCCGCTCGAACGACTTCTCCAACGCCCACCTTGTGAGGCGCTGCGAGGAAGCGGGACTCGAGGTCATCGTCTCGCCGATGGCAGAGTGGATGAAGTACGTCGCACGTAGAAACGTCGAGGATGCAGTACAGGACCGCAATCTCAGGAAGCTCATCGTCAATACCACGATGGAGAAGATACAGGAGAGCATGGAGCGGTCCGTCGAAAAACAGTGCAACGGCCTTATCGAAGCTGACCCACCAACCAAGCATCTGCTCCACTACTCACGACTCTGGCTCTCCTCAAAGTGCGGTAGCGAAGCAGTTCTCAGCATAGGTAGTGGCGTCGAATGGATGGAGAACCCCCATTTCGCCGGTGTCATATCTGTAATGCCTCATGGGTGCATGCCTGGAGGCATAGTCGCCGCCATGTCTGAGAAATTCAGCGCCATGTACCAGAAGCCATGGATCAACCTTACGTTTGATGGCATCATGGAGACCGCGAACACCAACCGCCTGCAGAACTTCGCAGAGATTATCCGCTTCTGCAGTCAGGACGGTCCACAGATTCCGCAGAACACGCATCGTGACCTCTCACTCGTCTGATGCGGGAGAATCCGGCACACTGGCAGCATATCTCCAGCCACAGCCTGGCTACGCAGGAGAGTGAATCCGGAAATGATTGCCGAAATACTCTGTGTAGGAAGTGAGCTCCTTCTCGGAGATATCGCGGACACGCACACCCGCTATCTTGCTCAACGTCTATCAGCACTGGGAATCAATCTTCACTTCAGCACCTCAGTCGGGGACAACCAGGCACGCATCGTCGATTGCCTCTCTCGTGCCCTCGCTCGGTCTGACATAGTACTGACAACCGGAGGACTCGGCCCAACCGACGATGATCTCACGCGGGAATCCATCGCTGAGTTATTCGGTGAGACTCCGATAGTCGATGAAGCAGTAGCCGCCCAGTTGCGCGACTTCTTCGCACGTCGCGGCATTGAGATGACGGATAACAACCTGAAACAGGCGTCCCTTATATCTTCAGCACGAGCAATCCCCAATGAGCGCGGCACAGCACCAGGCTGGTGGGCAACACGGGATGGCCGCAGCATCATCGCCATGCCCGGCCCCCCGGGCGAGATGCAGTACATGTGGGAAACTCAGGTTGAACCGCGCCTGATAAGTAGCGAGACCGTCATCCGTTCCCGTACTCTGAAACTATTCAACATTTCCGAGTCGAAGGTTGACACGCTTCTTTCACCGTTGACGTCTGCGAGCAACCCGACTGTGGCTGTGTACGCGAAGCAGGATGGCATCCATATCCGCATTACTGCAAAAGCCGTCAACGTTGTGGAAGCCGTTCTCGCGATGGAACCGATTGAAGCCACGGTACGCGAGAGACTTGGCGACTGGCTGTGGGGCACGGACGATGATACGCAAGAATCGGTTGTGGCAAGGATGTTGCAGTCGCGTGGACTCGCAATCGCAATATCAGAATCAATCACGGCGGGCCACGTCGCGTCTCTTCTGGCATCAACAACTGACAACCGCGACTATTTCCGGGGAGCCACCATTTTCCCCTATGGTGGACAAGTCAGGTCTGAAAAGGAGGACTGTGTACAGGCCGCCATGCACGTGCTTGAACGGTTCAACGCGGACATCGGCCTTGCCGTGTGCGGAGGAGTGCTTGAGGGGGAGCCAGATGGCATGAACGAACTTGTGGTGACCGTTGTATGGCCGACCCGCAACGTTGTACAAACGGGCACCTATAGAGCAAGAGCACACAGGGTCAGAAGCCTCGGCGCCTATTACGCTCTCGACCAACTCCGTAAGGTACTGTCCGCAACTACGTAGTCAACCACGCCGCTTTTCTTCGGAACCCTCACGACAGATAGTCTCGCGCGCTGTTGCCGCACATCCGGGTGACTTCCTACGCAATTCGATACAGCATCTACTGTCCACAGTCATGCGTTCCCATGTTCGTATGCTACTCCCGCCGAATCCAGGTGTACACGAAAAGCGGAACGGGCATTCCGTATGCACCAAGGAGTTCACCTACTGGTACACAAGTATCCAGGACAGATTCAGGCACGAACACTCTCAGTCACGCGTCGTCTGACTAGCAGGGGACGGAGTAGGCCGGCGACTATACATGACATAATCCTGCGTCACCGGAACACTGAACCTCAGTATCCTGCGTACGTGTTGCGTGCTCCTTCGTAGCAGGTGTATTATTACCTGCCCATACACCTGCAGGGCCTTCACGGTCCACGCATAGTCCGGGCCAGTAGCTCAGCGGCAGAGCCCCCGGCTCATAACCGGTTGGTCGCAGGTTCGAACCCTGCCTGGCCCACCATTGATTCCGTGGAAGTCTCGCTCACCCATATCATCACGCTCGTGGGTGATATCTCTTCTGAGTCTCTTCCGCATACCTGTCTGATGCATGCACGTAGCGCGTCGTCGTTACCAGTGATTCGTGTCCCAGCAGTATCTGCAGGGCAGCCGGGTTCGCGCCACCCTCAGCAAGGTAGGTTGCGAAGCCGTGACGGAGAGAATGCGCAGAGGTCGGCACGTTGATCTGTAGTCTCTCTCTGTAGCGCTTGATTCGCTCTTGTAGGTAGTTCGTAGATATCCGCCGTCTGGGGTCGTTTACATTTCGACCTGAATAGGGAATGAACAGCGCAGGTGCGTTGTCAGTGCGGGTCTTGAGGTATTCATCAAGATGATGGGTCGCACGTTCGGTCAGGTAGACGAAGCGCTGCTTCCTGCCTTTGCCAGTGATGAAAACACGACCTGAACCGTCTATCTGGCTGCGTTTCAAACCGCAAAGCTCCGAAATACGCATACCCGTCGATAGCAGGACCTCGAGCATCGCTCGGTTCCTCAGTGCAACTGCGGGATTGGACTCAAGCTGGCTTGGGGACTCAACCAGTGCCGTGAGCGCGTCGAGTTCAGCTATCTGAGAGTGCTTCTTTGTCGCCTTGGTCAGCTTGATAGCCTCGGGTGGCAGGGGAAAAGCAAAATCCATCTCAACCAGGAACTTGAGATACGACCTCAATGCGGACAGCATGCGGTTGACTGAGCGGGCATCAAGCGTTGCCACAGTCCCGGGTTCACCCCCTGCGGTCTCACGGTCATGCGATGCAAGGTAGGCTTTGTAGTAGGTGATGCCGCGCTTGTCCAGCCGCGAAAAATCCATCTTGCTTTCACGCAGAAAGTTGTCGAACACCCGCAGGTCGCGCTCATAATTGTAGATGGTGCGGGGAGAGTAGTTGTCGGCCTGGAGTTGCAGAAGGTAGTCGTCTAGATGAGCAAGCGAAGTGGAGTGGTCTTCAGGCCGTACCTTTCGTTTGCCTATCATGAAACTGAGTATAAGGAATATTATACGCAGTTGTCAAGAGAGACGAAAATTGTGCGGAGAACGCCACAGCATCCCACTAACCACCCCGATGCGCTCGACTTCGCTCCACTTTCATCGCATCCCTGAAGTCGATGTCATACCGACTTCTCCCATTCAGGCCGCACCTTTCGCTCCGATTCTTCAACGACTATTCTTTCTGCTCCCTGATTCTTCTCATATATTCCGCCACCTCCCATAATGTGACTGCTCTGCTACAACGCCGCATTACGGCCGAACATCCTACGATTCGGCAGCAGTCCAGCCGCTAACCACTCCGAAATCACATCGCCAGGGTTGTCGGCCTGAAAACTTGTACTGAGAATTGAGGCGGCATGACCTGAGAGTCATGGAAGGCCACTTTCGGGCCAATTTCGGGCATTCTCGAGCATCCTACGTATGACCGTGCGGCGCCACGCCTTCCGTCAGTCAACGAAATCACCCAAACAAGGTACAGGAGAATATGCGTCCCACGCTGCAGGCCACAGGCTGTCCCTCAGACAGTGGCAATGCAGTCACTTCCGGTTCGAAACCGATCTGCAAGGGTTGTCGGCCTGAATACCTGTTGATTATCGAGGCGGCATGACCTGAGAGTCATGAAAGGCCCATTTCGGGCCAATTTCGGGCATTCTCGAGCATCCTACGTATGACAGTGCGAGCTTGGCACCGCCGCACCGACCACACAGGCACAAGAGCATCCGCATCCCTCGTTCCGCACTGGAGACGGTCAGGCGCACAGCGGCAATCCATCCATTTCCCAGTCATGTACAGTCCGCAACGGATCTCGAACCGAGAACCTGTACTGAGAACTAGCGGCCAATCACCTGAGAATCATGAGAGGCCCATTACGAGCATTTGTGAGGGTGCGCACGAGAAAATATGTCAGTGTCCACTCGCCGGTAGTAGTCAGGCTGCGCTGATTCAAGTAATGCATGTCGCTCCAATCCACAGCCCGTCGGCCACCAGAATGCGCCACCTGTACGTCTTTGTCGGACAGAATGTATCTCGCCGGGGAAAAACAGCAGCACACCAGTCATCCACCCTAAGACTCAAACACGCCTGCCCGATTCCGCCAAAAGTCGATTCCCGGTTTTGACCTGTCACCTCAGTGTTGCTCGGTCCTACGCCCGGCGGCATGGGCTGCATCGACGTAGTTCGGTCATGGATGGCACAGTGAGATTCAGGAGCGTGCGCACCGCCACGCATTGCACCAGAGCGCGCGCGACGGGTTCGTCCAGTCTGACGTCCACGGCCACTCAGTGGCATGGAGTGCTCCTTTGGACGCCCTTGTTCGCCCGTCGACCACCTCTGTCTTGACAAGCGGCAAGACACCGAACTCGAGCCTTGCGAGAAAGAAGCCGAAACCGACTGGACTGCCCCATACAGAACGAGCCACTCCGAGTCTCGCATCTTCCAGTGGGTTAGGTGATTATGTCACCTAACGCCGCCAATCAAATGGTGGTGAGATGCCGCATCGCGCATGCGCCTGAACTTCATCACACGACGTATCTCAAAGACCGTATAGCAGAACGTTCCAGGCGCTTCGCGTCGAGTCTACGCTCTCGGCGACCACATACGCGGGCAGAATGAAGCCACGAGATTCATGGTGGACTGCAAATAGTCCACATCGCGAACGCCCCGCGTATTTACTCGCACGATGAATACCAGTAAAATCAGACGTTCACACACTACACAGGAGGCCAATGTGGAAACCAGAAAGCTCGCAGTCATAGAGGTCATCAGCCCCAGCACCTTTCGCGCCGATGACAACCAGACCTATCTGTTGCGAGGAGTGCCTGACAGCGACGAGGACCATCCGAACTTCGCACAGGCCAAGGCCTTCGTGGAGCACCGCATTCTAAATGCCGAGCTACACATTGACCTGGAAACAATAGAGGATATAGAAGACGAGGGCGCACAGTTGGTGGATGCCTACGACGCTGCGCAGCAACTGCTCAATGTCCCGCTCGCCGCACACGTGGATGGAATCTACGTCGGCTACCCGATTAGAGTTAACGGCAACTCCTGATTATCTTCGGATGCTCACCCGCAGACCCGACTGGCAGAAGGGGCGCAAAGCCATCTAGGGCTTGCCCCGCATCCGGATATTGCCGCTGAGGTTGATTTCGAAGGGCTGGGCACACTTCGGACACGTGACTTCCAGCGTGAGTGGTTTCTCCATCACACGCTGCACCAGCGACGTCACGATTGAATCGAGATTATCCAGCCGCTCGTCGAGCATCTTCACTCGACGGTTCATCTGCTCAATGTCTACCTGTGGCTGATTCGAGGAGGTATGACTATGCTCGCGCTTGGTCGCCAAACTACATACCTCTCTCTATCACACCCAGCGACTCAAGCTCCGACCTGTCCTGATCAATCAAGCCATCTACCTGTTCAGAAACCGTCTTCTCAAGGTACTTCCGGAAGGACTCCCTCGCCGCCGGAGATGAACGTACTGCCCTCTTCACTTCTTCCCACTCGTCCGTAATGATGTGACTGATCTGGTCAGGTGTAATCGCTTCATTCCCTTCTACCATGGTCTCCATATTCTCAAGAACGCGTCCCACCATGGTCCGTCGCAGTCTATCGAAAGAGAAGACCTCCTCCCAGGAATACGGTCTCTCACTCTTCTTCTGTACCATTGCCAGTAACCTCCAGTTCCTTCTCCAGCTTGCCCTAATGATAGGTACCCCTCTACTGCGTGTCAAGGCAATTCCGCTTTGACCTGTCACAGATTGAATAGGACGTGCTCTAGTGCTACATTGTGCGATATCAGGGGAAGCCGAAGGAGGAGGACAATGCATGAGGTGGAAATCGGACAGGTGACAGACTTCTTCGCCAAGCCTGTCGTCGCAGGAATCCACGTGACGGGTGATGTCAACACCGGAGACCTGGTGCGCATCAAGGGACACACGACTGACCTCGAATTCGTCCTCGCCTCGATGCAGATTGAGCACACCCCAGTCTCCACCGTCCACGCCGGAGACCTCATTGGAATCAAGGTTCCCGACAGGGTGAGGCAGGGCGACATCATCTATAAGGTCATCGAATAGCGCGCATCAGATTCGCCATCTCGACGGCGCTGAGAGCAGCCGCGAATCCGCGGTTGCCTTCCTTCGCTCCCGCCCTCTGAATGGCCTGCTCAAGCGTATCAGCCGTGATGATTCCCTGTATAACCGGCACACTGAAGTCGAGAGAGACTTTGGCAATGCCTTTGTTCACCTCTGAGGCAACGTAGTCGAAATGCGGCGTGCCGCCACGGATTACTGCCCCGAGGCAGATAATTGCATCATATTCGCGCTTCTCAGCAAGAAGCTTCGCAACAAGAGGAACTTCAAAGCACCCCGGGCAAAACGCCACGTCCATCGCATCATCAGCCACACCATGCCGCTTCAGTCCATCTTTCGCACCTTCGAGAAGCCGAAGTGTTATCAAATCGTTGAACCTCGCAACTACTATGCCGAAACGCAGTCCATCCCCTGTGAGCATCCCTTCAAATGACTGGGCCATTCTTATTCCTCCTCGATGCCAAGCTGATGTCCCATCTTGTCCTGCTTGGTCCTGAGATACCGTTCGTTATATGGGTTCGACGAAATCACCACGGGAACAGTCTCCACAATCTCGATTCCGTAACTCTCGAGTCCAATCACTTTGCGCGGATTGTTCGTCAACAGCCGAATCTTCCGAACGCCGAGGTCAACGAGTATCTGCGCACCGACTCCGTAGTCACGCAGGTCAGCAGGGAAACCAAGAGCAAGATTCGCCTCCACGGTATCCATGCCTCCATCCTGCAACTCGTATGCCCGTAACTTGTTGTGCAGACCTATACCTCTTCCCTCTTGCCGCATGTACAGGAATACACCTCTGCCTTCCTCGTTAATACGCTGCATCCCAAGACTCACCTGCTCACCGCAGTCACACCGCCTGCTTCCGAACACGTCACCCGTCAGACACTCGCTGTGAACCCGTACGAGAACAGGATCACCATTGGCGACGTCCCCTGTAACCAGGGCGACGTGCTCATTGCTGTCCACACTACTGCGGTACGCATAGGCAACGAACTCTCCAAATCGTGTGGGAAGCTGCGCCTCAGCAACCCGGGTGACAAGAGTCTCATGCCGGCATCGATAGGCAATGAGGTCCCGGATGGTGATTATTTTCAACCCGTGCTTCTCCGAGATCTTCTCGAGCTCAGGAAGCCTGGCCATGGTCCCGTCGTCATTCATTATCTCGCAGATGACGCCCGCCAGCTTCAATCCTGCTATCTTCGCCAGGTCGACTATCGCCTCGGTGTGCCCTGCACGCGCCAACACACCACCTTCCCTCGCACGTATCGGGAATATGTGCCCCGGCCGCGCCAGGTCGTCAGGCTTGGCATTGGGTGCAAGCGCCGCAGCCACTGTCCTGGCCCTATCCTCTGCTGAGATGCCCGTAGACACGCCCAGCTTCGCCTCAATCGACACCGTGAATGCAGTGCAATTCTTGGACGTGTTGTCCTGCACCATAAGAGGAACCGCCAATTGGTCAAGGCGCTCCCCTGTCATGGGCATACAGATAAGACCACGGCCCTCCTTGGCCATGAAATTGATGGCATCTGCATTTACCTTCTCCGCCGCCATCGCAAGGTCGCCTTCATTCTCACGGTTCTCATCATCGATGATGATGACGAACCGACCCTGTTTGATATCTTCTATTGCATCTTCAATGCGCGCCAGCATGTTTCTGAAATCACCTCACATAAATCCATTCTCTTGCAGCAGTTCCCACGTCAATCCGCCTTCCTTCGACTGCTGCAAGCGTTCTACGTACCGGGCAAGTACATCAACCTCAAGGTTCACCGCATCCCCCGGATTCGCTTCTCCCAAAGTAGTCTGACCATAAGTATAGGACACAAGCGAAACGGTGAACGAATCCTCGGTCAGCATGGCCACAGTAAGACTCACCCCATCTATCGTCACCGAGCCTTTCATGGCCACATAGCGCATCACATCTGGAAGCGCCTGGATAGTCATCAAAGTTGCAGATTCTTCGGGAACCACCGAGACGATACGTCCAACGCCATCGACGTGCCCCAGCACGAAATGTCCACCCATTCTTGTGCTCGGAGTGAGTGCACGCTCAAGGTTTACACGTTTGCCGGGAACAAGTGAACCCAGCTTGGTGCGACGAAGCGTTTCGGGCATCACATCCGCGGTGAATGAATCTGCGTTGACCCGAATGACAGTGAGACAGACCCCACTCACACAGATGCTGTCGCTGACCCTCACATCATCGAGGATTGCGTGAACTTCAACTGTGAGACTGTGAGTACCGATCTCTCGGACTCTCCCAATCTCCTCGACTATTCCGCTGAACATGAGACGGAAGCCGCCGTCCTCACATATCCGCTGACAAGAACGTTGTCAGCAAACTTCGTGACCTCAACGCTATCCAGATTCAGCGCCTCTTGCACGGTCAGCACACCATCGCCACCAACGGCTGTGCGCCCCTCCGTGCCTCCGATGATAATGGGAGCTATGAAGGCAAGCACTTTGTCCACAAGATTGTGGTCGAATGCATATCCCAGGAGTTCGCTACCACCTTCCATAAGCACACTGATGACGCCTCGTTCACCAACCACTCTCAACAGTGTCTCAAGGTCGACACGCCCATTCTCGCCAGGCAGTTCGAGAACTTCAACGCCCGTCTTCTCAAGCGCCTTCTTCTTGTCAACATCGAATGGCCGCACAGTCGCGATAAGCGTCTGTCCTGGCTCATTGAAGACTCGAGCGTCAACAGGAGACCGACCTGTCCCGTCAGCGATTATCCTCAAGGGCTGCTTGGAAGTACATCCGCTTCTCCCACAACAGCCTCTCGCTGTAAGGCGCGGGTCATCCGTAATCAGCGTGTTGACGCCAACCATGATTGCATCAACAGTATGTCGAACTCCGTGTACGAAGCATCTGGCCTGTTCATTGCTTATCCATTGAGAATGCCCGCCACGTGTCGCAATCTTTCCATCGAGACTCATGGCGAACTTCGCAATCACAAATGGGAGACCGGTTGTCGTGTGTTTTATGTACGCCTCAAGGATACTGCGTGCTTCCGCTTCGTGAGTACCCACGTACGTCCTGATGCCAGCCTCATTCAAGGCTTTGATTCCCTTTCCACTCACAACAGGGTTCGGGTCAACCATGGCAACATGGACTTCAGACACACCAGCGTCGATGATGGCATTGGTGCAAGGAGGCGTTCTGCCGAAATGACAGCAAGGCTCCAGCGTTACATACATGACTGCTCCGCGAGCGTTCTCGCCAGCCTGCTGCAGAGCTACAACTTCGGCGTGAGGGCCACCCACAGGCTGCGTGTAGCCCATCCCAACAACTCCATCGTCCTTCACCACCACCGCACCGACAGCGGGGTTCGGACTTGCGTAGCCTCGGGCGAGCCTCGCCAGCGACAAAGCGCAATCCATATGGTCGGAAGAAGGTGTAGTTGCTATCGTATTCTCCTAACTCACAAACGCCTCACATCCCACACACACCAAGCCAATCAATACGTCACGCAAAGATATACCGCGTGCTTCGACAAAGTCAAACTCCGTCCGCGCACAATTGCACCGCAGACAACACAATTTCTACATATTCCGCAATACGTCAGTCACCTCATCGGCGGGTTCAGGCAGCTTCGAGTGCACTGCCCTCAGTTTCCCCTCCATGGTCAACTCCTTGTCACGCCGCTCGTCAATTTTCACGAGAGTGAGAACTCTGCACACGTGCCCATCGAACGCGCAATTGTGGACATCGCGTACGACGTCAAGAATGCTGTCCAGTTCTCCTTCAACCACTGTACCCATAGGAGTCAGCTGGTATCTTACGTCAGCGTGCGAACTAATCACACGTATGGCCCTGGCCACGTAGTCACTCACCGAAGGGCCAACACCTGAAGGCACCACCGTTATCTCTGCGACCGCCATCCTACTGCTCCCTTGCTTCAGGCATCAACGCGACTGATTGCCTCTCGCCCTGTATTTGTTGATGGTATCGATCATCGAAGCGTAATCCTGACCGCTGGATGACTGGCCCGGTTTCAGCCACTGCGTGAGCGCCTCAATCACGATATCTCGCACTGTGCGCCCTTGTTCGACCGCCGCAATCTTGACCGCCTTCACAAGCTCTTCACTACCGAGGTCGACAGTAATCCTGGTACTCTTCTGCGTCAAAGACTCCTCCCAAACACCACTGAAAACGTCTCTCGCATTTCTATTTGAAGCAATTCCAGTAGTCCTTCAGATGGCCCCGCAACTGCCGAATAACCTTCTCCGTCTCGTCAGCAACAGAGTCTACTTCAAAAGCCGCAGGCACAGGAACCGGCTCTGCGACGTCTACGCCGAAGTTGGCAAGCCCAGAAACTAGTGCAAGCCACACCGATGGAAGTACCGCAATGTTGTAACCCGAGCCGATTATGTCAATTTCGGTACAGCCACATTTCTGAGTCATACTCCGTACCTTCTCGCCAATCATCTTGAACCCGCCGATAGGCAATCCCAGGTTCGCCAACCCATCGGCGAAGTGAGGGTCAGAGCCTCCATTACGCACGATAACCTGAGGCTTGAACTCCCTCGCAACAGGCTCAACAATCCGTTCGAACGCCATGCGATAGGAATCGATACCCGCATAGACCGGAAGTGGAACATTGACGGTGAATCCCTTGCCAGCACCATCACCAATGTCATTAGCGAAGCCGACACCCGGATACAACGTTGTTGGGTCCTGATGCAGGTCCACGAACAACACTCTCGGGTCCGTGTAGAAGTAATCACACGTTCCGTTCCCCTGATGCGCGTCCGTATCGAGGACCATGACGCGTTCCACACCACACTTCTCCACAAGGTACTTGGCCACAAATGCATTGTCGTTGTAAATGCAGAACCCTTCACCGTAGTTCGGCTTCGCATGATGAAGGTTGCCACCAATGCAGACAACGAACTCCTCACCACCATTCATCACAAGGTCGGCCGCCTTCTTCACCTGGCCAATTGCCATCCGCGCCGCCTCCTCGAGCTTGCCCGGTTTCCCTCGTGGCAAATTGTCCAGAGATTGATATCTGGGGAAATCCATACTCCCGGAGAAAGTCTCCCCCAGGTTGGCAGCCCGATAGTAGTCTCTGGTGAAATCGATGTATTCCTGACTGCATATCAGACGCAGGTCATCTTCCGTGCAGGTATCGGCCGCAACAATGTGGTAGTTGCCATCCGCAGGCACGTTGGCCTTCAAGACCTTCGGAAATATCTCGTAGCGATCGCCACGAAAAGGATGTCCCACACCAAAGTCATACTCTCTCAACTCTTCCCTGTACAGGATGGTGACCGTCATGCTGCCTCCTTTTGGTTCCTAGTAAGGAAGCGCCCAAGCACTTCCGTGAGTTGGTTCATGTCCCTTTCGGACACGAACTCATCGATTCCATGAATTCGACTCTCCGGTCGAATAAGGCCCGCCCCAAACACACTGCCACGCCACAATCGCGTGGCTGCTCCGGGCAGGTCGCCAGAAATCATCTCTCCGTATAGACCACTCTCTCCCGTCACACTGCAAATAGTATCAGCAAGTACACTCGCCTCAGGATCGTTGCACGGAGGTACAGGCTCAATTACAGACTCTCGCAGTATCTCCCAGTTCACGGCTGACACTCCACCAAGCGTCTCCATAATCTCCGAGCGAGCATCCTCAATTCGCTCATCCGGCAACAATCGCCTGTCGATTGAGAAGACACATGAATCCGGCACGATGTTGCGCGCGAGACCACCCTCAACCCTATTCACGTTCAATCGCGGCTCCATGAAAGACAATCCTGTGTCCGGATGCGTCTTGATGGAAGAGCGCCGCTGCACAACTCTCTCCTTGAGCGACAGAAGAGCTCCGATGAGGACATTTGCGTCCTCGACAGCATTCTTCCCCAGATGAGAAAGACCGGAGTGTACGGACTCACCTCTCACCATCACGTCCATCTGAAGCACACCAAGGTTGGCAATAGACACGTAGCCGAACCCCGCGTCCAGACTCAAAACATGAGGGGCCGTGCCTGGGTCCAATGCCGAAGTCACGTATTCAAGTTGCGATCGCTGCTGTGTTTCCTCATCCATAGTGACCAGCACAGAAAGGTCATACTCCAGAGGAACGTCCCTCACGCTCTCAAGTGCTCCAAGGAGGGAGGCAATTGCCCCTTTCATGTCAGCAGCACCCCTGCCAAATATCAACCCGCCCGAACGACGCGGCTCAAAGGCACGCCACCCCTGCGCAGGAACGACGTCTATATGGGAGTACACGAGGAGCCGCTCTCTTCCCAATCGGCGTCGATGGCCAACAAGCACCATCCTGCCATCACGCCCATCAGCTGAAGTGGCTGGAATATCAATGGGGACAGTCTGAACGCCCGCAGACTCGAATAAGGGTGCCAGCAAGGCCATAGCCTCGCGACAACCACCCCCATCAACTCCACTCGTGTCAATCTGTATGAGGCGGCAAAGAATATCTACGTAGTCCACAGCTAGGAAGGCTATTGTAGCCGATTTGGGCCTGAAAGCCCATCCTGTACATTGCGCACAGGCATGCAACGACTCAGCCTTGCCACGAACCACCACTCACTGCAAGAGCTTGCACAATCCGGTCAGCCAAGGTTGCTACACCCTCTCCCGTCACCGCCGATACAAGGACGAAATCGGGACGCCCCAGATTCAGCCTCGTTTCCTCTTCCGTCGACTTCGCGACATTCCCGTCTTCGTTCACCAGGTCAATCTTGTTGAGCACCGTCACCACAGGTTTCTCATTAAGACCCATGTCCCTAAGAATATGCTCTACGGTGCCGTGCTGAAGCGACGCATCGTGGCGTGTTATGTCCACAACATGCAGCAACAAGTCTGCATCGTGCAACTCCTCAAGCGTCGTACGAAATGCAGCGATGATTGATGGAGGAAGTTTATTGATGAATCCCACGGTATCCGTCATCAAGATAGTAGTCCCATCAGTGAAACGGATTCTCCGGGTAACGGGGTCAAGCGTCGAGAACAGCTTGTCCTCCACTATTACCCCTGCTTTGCTCAACACGTTGAAAAGCGTGCTCTTGCCGGCGTTAGTGTACCCAACCAGAGCCACGAGGGGAACACCACCCTTCCGCCTCCTATCCCGGTGCAATTCTCTGTGGCGCCTCACGGCTTCCAGGTCGGCCTCAAGTCTCTGTATGTGCCCCCTGATGAGCCTTCGGTCGGTCTCAAGTTGAGATTCTCCGGGTCCACGCGTCCCGATACCACCGCCAAGTCGCTCCAGGTGCGCCCACTTGCCAATAAGCCTGGGGAGAAGGTAGCGGTGCTGCGCAAGTTCCACCTGCAGCTTCCCTTCTCGTGTACGCGCCTGTCCTGCAAAAATATCCAGAATCAACGCCGTGCGGTCAATCACGCGGGTCCCCAGCTCCTCTTCGAGAGCCCTCTGTTGCCTTGGTGACAGCTCGTCATCACAGACCACCAGGTCATACTCAAGTGAAGTCTTCAGAGCTACCAGTTCTTCAAGTTTGCCGCGACCGACGTAGTGTGTCCCCGAGGGCTTGGTCATCCGCTGGAACTCAGCGCCTACGACCACAGCACCTGCGGTATTTGCCAGGCGGCCCAACTCCTCGAGCGAGTCCTTGGCCGACCAGTTATCCCGGGAATGTTGGGGCTCCACTGCAACGAGCAGAGCTCTTTCAGGTTCTTCGCTAGTACCAAACGTCAGTCCCTTTATCGCACACCCCCACGCCAACTCGAGAGACGTCGAATGCCCTCATCAAGACGATCATCAGACAGGGTGATTGAGAAGCGAATGTAGTTCTCGCCCCGCGCGCCGTAGCCGATACCCGGCGTCACAGCAACATGCACCTGCTCCAGCAACTCGCGCGTCAGATCCACACACGAGTAGCCTTCAGGCACCTTCGCCCAGACATAGAAGCCACCGTCAGGAACTCTGGTGCGCAGGCCTATGTCCTGCAGGACCTTCACAAGCTTGTCCCTGCGCCGCTGAAAGATTGCATTATGCTCTCCGACGATGGACTGCGAGCCTGTCAAAGCCTCAACCGCAGCCAATTGAATCGCCTGAGGAATACCCGAGTCAAGATTCGATTTCACCGTGAACAGGGCCCGAATCGCATCCTTGTTGCCGACCACCATGCCGATACGCCACCCAGTCATGTGATAAGTCTTCGACAGAGAATGGAACTCTACCCCTATATCCTTTGCACCTTCTGCCTGCATGAAGCTGGGAGGCTTCTTCCCGTCGAAATAGACCTCGGTATACGGCGCGTCATGACAGACAAGGATGTCATTCTTCTTTGCAAACTGCACCGCTCTCTCAAAGAACTCCAGGGAGGCACCTGCTCCAGTCGGATTGTTCGGATAGTTGAGCCACATCATGGTGGCTTTGGAGACCACTGATTCAGGTATGGACTCAAAGTCAGGCAGGAAGGCATTCTCCTCTGTCAACGGCACAAAGTACGGAACGCCCCCTGCGATAATCGTGCTCATCGAATAGACTGGATAGCCGGGGTCAGGCACCAGAACCACCTTGTCCTGTTCAACGAAACAGAGCGCAATGTGCCCAATACCTTCCTTGGAACCGATGAGAGGCAGTACTTCGGTATCCGGATCGAGTTCGACATCGAACCTCGCCTTGTACCAGTCAGCGATAGCCTCGTGCAATTCAGGCAGTCCGTCTGACTCCGGATACCTGTGATTCGCCGGCACGTGAGCCTCTCTGCACAGCCGGTCAATGACGTGAGACGGTGTTGGAAGGTCTGGATCACCAATCGCAAACGTCACAATGTCGATTCCTTTCGACCGCAAATCAGCAATGCGGCGGTTGATGTCGACAAACAGATAGGGAGGAAGGCGGTCAAGCCTCTTCGCGAACTGCATAGTCAATACTCCTTCGATATCAGTCTGGCCAATCGCCGACGAAGACCTGTTTCACAGGTCCCCGCAAAAGAACCTCACTCGTCCCACCACTCCACGTGACTGTCAGCACGCCGCCTGGAAGATGTATCCGGACCACGTCATCACAGTACCCCAGGAGCCGGGATGTCACCGCAATGGCGCATGCACCCGACCCACATGCGAGCGTCTCGCCCGCCCCACGCTCCCACACACGTGCTTCGATGTCCTCGCGCCCAAGCACACGGGCAACTTCGAAGTTCACCCGAGAAGGAAACACTGCGTGTTTCTCCACCGCCGGACCACGTTGGCACAGCGGATACGTTGACACATCGTCAGTCACAAACGTCACTGCATGTGGATTCCCAATAGAAACGACGTTCACCGTAACAGGAACGTCGCGTACAGTCAGCAGTAATCCAAGCACAGGACCTTCTCGTTCAGGCACTTGAACGGGAACGTCAGCAGGCACAAAAATGGGCACACCCATGGACACTTCCGCCGCATCCACGGAACCGCCATCAGTACGCAACGCAGTCACACTTCTCCGTCCACCCAGAGTGTCAACATCGAATTCGTCCCCGCTCACAATGCTGTGGTCCACGACGTATTTCACGAAGCACCGCAACCCGTTGCCGCATGCTTCCGATTCAGAACCGTCCGGGTTGAACATCCTCATGGTCGGCATATGGTCCACAGTTTGACCAACAACGATCAAGCCGTCCGACCCAACGCCGAAATGCCGCTCACACATCTCCGAAGCCAGAGAAGCCCAGTTGCGTTCCCCAACACGAGAATCCACAACGACAAAGTCATTGCCTGCTCCGTGATACTTTTCAAACTTCATGGTATTACTCCATCAACCATTCGCATCGCACTGTCAAGCGCCTCGGACATGTTCGTATTGTCCAGCCACAAAATCCGCTCATCTGCAGGGCGAAACCACGTGTGCTGTCTCCGTATCAGGCGCCTTGTTTCTCTCTTCACCTTCATCACGGTCGTGCTGATGTCGCACAATCCAAGCACGTGCTCACCAACCTCTCTGTAGCCGATGCTGGTCATCGCTGGCAATGTCTGGCTGTAGCCCATTGCTAGAAGCGATTTCACCTCTTCAACGAACCCTTCCACCATCATTCTATCAATACGAGCATCTGCCCTGGCAAACAGGCTTGCTCTATCGAGTCCAAGTCCTATGACAACACTACCAGACGGAATAGAACCCTTTCGCCAGAGCAACTCCGACGGCAACTCCCCGGTCGCGCGGTGCAATTCCAGGGCGCGGATAACACGTCGGAGATTGGTCGACTGGATTCGCGCGGCAGCCACTGAATCGATACGTTCCAGTAGTGCATATACGGCCGCATTGCCATGGGCATTGGCCATCTGCTCCAGAGTCATCCGAAACTCACTGTCGGGGGGCACCTCCGGTACTTTCCAGCCCTCCAGAAGAGACCATACATACTGACCCGTGCCACCGACAACAACAGGAATGTGGCCTCTTAAGACCACTCCCTCAATCGCATCCTTCGCCATGCGGAGATACGTGGAAAGGGAGAATTCTTCATCAGGGTTCACCACATCCATGACGTGATGCTGAACCCGTTCCCGCTCTTCAACCGAAGGTTTGCTCGTACCAATATCCATGTATCGGTAGACCTGACGACTGTCGGCGTTCACAATCTCGATGGGAAACCGGTCCGCAAGAGCCAACGCGAGGGCGGTCTTTCCAACTGCTGTGGGGCCAACCAGCGCAACGATAGGTCTCATCCAACACACACAGTCAGGAGAATCCCCATCGGAGCGAAGACCATCAATCCAGGGCCCCTTTCTTACGCATCGAAGCGCTCTGGAATACTATCTGACAGAACTCATCCGCACGAAGGCTCGCACCGCCCACAAGCGTTCCGTCGATTTCGCTCATTCCAACGAACGACGCAACATTCTCCGAAGTCACGCTCCCGCCGTACAGAATACGAATGTCCCTGGCAGTATCAACGTCCCAGATCGTTCCAATCTGGCCGCGAATCTCACTGACGGTGTCGTTCACCTGATCAGCCTCCGCAGCCTTGCCAGTGCCTATCGCCCACACAGGCTCATACGCCACGACAATCTCATTCCAAGGTGTGCTCCCACCCAAAGCCCCTTCCAACTGCCGTACAAGCACTTCGCGCGTCTTCCCCGCCAGATTCTCCTCAAGACTTTCGCCTACGCACAATATCGGAGTAATGCCATGCCTGCGAAGAGCAGAGACCTTCCTTGAAGTGGACTGTTCATCCTCACCGAACCACTTTCGGCGTTCGGAGTGACCCACAATTGCATAGCGGCAAAGCCCCTCAATCATAAGAGGTGAAATGGCCCCTGTGTAGGCACCAGCGTCCTCATAGAAGACGTCCTGGGCACCAACACTCACAGGAGTGTCCTCAAGCACCTCGTACACACTCTGCAGCGCCACAAATGAAGGACACACTGCCACATCCACGCCGACGACAGAGCCAAGGCATTCTCGAACGGCTGTTGCCAGTTGCACAGCCTCTCCAACACTACAATTCATCTTCCAGTTGCCGGCGACAAGTTGCCGTCTCATATTCATTCTCCGTTTCAGTCGCGATGATCTGGCCAGTATCTACGGGGCATCAGCAAGGGCATCCACACCCGGCAGCGTTCCATTCTCCAGCAACTCAAGAGTGGCGCCCCCTCCGGTCGAGACATGCGTCACGAGTTCAGACAATCCCATCTCATGAACCGCATCGACGCTGGAACCGCCACCAATAACGGTGGTTGCGTCCAGTGCCGTCATATAGTTGATGAGGCACTTCGTGCCTAGAGAGAACTGCGCCACCTCGTACACGCCCATCGGACCATTCCACATGATGGTGCGGCAAGACTCAAGTCTGCCGAAGAAATACTCTATCGTCCTCGGTCCGATATCCACTATCCCCATATCAGAAGGGATGCTTGTCACAGGGACAAGCTTGCCCCTCACTCCTGCCTTCACTTCACGGGCAACCAGAACATCCAACGGCAGCAATACAGGCACACCGCTCTCTTCAGATTCTCGGAGAATGTCACGCGCGACATCGAGACTGTCATTCTCCACAAGCGAGTGTCCCACCTCAAGTCCGCGCGCTTTCAAGAAGGTTGCGGCCAGACCTCCGCCAACAAGAACGACATCAACTCTCTTGAGCATGCTCGTTATCATGCCCACTTTGTCACTTACCTTCGCACCACCAAACACACACGCAAACGGGTGCACAGGAGAGGCAAGAAGACCACCGAGTGCATTGAGTTCCTTCTCCATAAGGAGACCCGCAACAGACGGCAGAAAGTGCGTGATTCCCTCCGTGGACGCATGCGCACGATGTGCAGTTCCAAACGCATCATTCACATAGATATCCGCCAGGACCGCCAGTTGCTTTGAGAAGGCTGGTGTGTTTTTCTCTTCCTCAGGGTGAAATCTGAGATTCTCCAGCAGAATGACCTCACCATCCTTGAGCTCTGATACGGCTTTCTCGACGTCGGGTCCAACGCAGTCAGCCACGTACTTCACAGGTGCTCCCAGCAGTTCTCCGAGGCGCTCGGCAACCGGACCCAACCGCATGTCTTCAACAACCTTACCCTTGGGCCGTCCAAAATGCGATGCCAGCACGACACGTGCCTTTCGCTCCATCAGATACACAATGGTAGGAAGCGCCGCGCGAATACGCGTATCGTCGCTGATTACACCGTCACCACTGAAAGGCACATTGAAATCCACACGGACAAAAACACGTTTCCCCGAAACGTCCATGTCTCTTATTGTCATTTTCATAGCAGTCATACCACCTCGCTCAAATTGATGAATGAAGAATCTCGGAGTGACGCCTCAAAGGCGGGCGATGGCGCGCCGTCGAACTTGACCCTACCACAAGACAGACGGCACATCGGAGCGAATTGCCAAACGTCCTCGACACACATGCGACAAATTCGGACGCGTTTGGAACAACAAATGGTAGGCTTGATACAGATATACTGTCAACACGCATGAGCACAACTTGCTAGAGTGTCAAAGGTAACCTATAATTAGCACTTTCAAGGTTCGAGTGCTAATGGCCGGAGGTGACCGATGAATTGCTCGGAGTGTGGAAGCGCTCTGCTTCTTGACCGCACAGTATTCCATTGCCCGTGTGGCGCGTACCTGCATGCGTACTGCGCCGACCGCCATATCTTACAGGCACACCGTCCCGCATTCGTACTGGGAAGCGTCGACCTCAATGGTGAGTTCCACCCACGAAACGAGACGAAACCCGTCGAGCAACTTCAGCCATTCGAACAAGTCGAACCTTCGGAAGAAGAGCAATTGATGGTTGCCGAAGACACACTTGAGGCAAGTTCGGACAGTGAATCGGCGCCAGTGGAAACCGAAGATACGGATATCGAAGACGCGTCTGAATTGTCTTCTGATGAAGGCGAGGAAGATGACCGTCTGGCCGATTGACACTGGCCCTCATAGGGAGATTGCAGGTGCCCATATACACATACAAATGTGAAGAGTGCAAGCACGAATTCGATATAAGGCAAAGTTACAAGGACAAGCCTGTGACTGAATGCCCCAAATGCCAGGCAGAAGCCAGGCGCGTGTTCTGCCCCGTGCCAATCGTATTCAAGGGGCCAGGATTCTATACGACGGATTCCAGGGCAGGTGCAGCTGGCGCTGCGTCGGCCGGCGATAAGTAGTCATGGGCGGCGCCCATGACAGCTTTGCCCGTGCTGTGAAATGAAGCCACCGCGACATGACGTGGTCGGCACGTCTCGCCATAGCGGCAGCAGCAGTGTTATGTTCTTCTGGCTTCGCCCCATGTCCAGAGCGTGACAGACCTGCACTACTGAGGTATGTGAAGCAACGGATGCCAGGAGTGCAGGGCATTATTGAACTGACCCGCACGATTGTTGCGTTGCGCCCGTGCAAACCACACCCTACCGACCGCTCCTCTCCTGTCACATACCACTCACTCCCCATGCTCTCACCATCCTTTCAGTCTAGCAACGCTGATGGCCAACCATGCCGGAGAGCCAGGTCGCAGCCCATACATACTCAATCGTGAGGTATGTGTATGTACGTCAATCAGCACAATCCCGACAAGTGCGAGTGGTCGCCTATCACGACATGGCCGGGCCATGATAAACTTGACGTGTGTCCCTGTAGCTCAGCTGGATAGAGCGGCTGCCTTCTAAGCAGCGGGTCGTGGGTTCGAATCCCCCCAGGGACGCTCTACCGCATTTCATGTCGCCCGCCCTTCACCAGCGCAGTATGCCAACGTCCCCGCTGCCTGCTACAATATACGCAGGCATAACCCTGAGTGAGCGTGGTCCTCACCTGACCTGCAGCCGTCCTGACATGTCCGACCCGGGTGCGTCAGTGCGTGTGTGTTGCAGGCTGCGTACGGACTATGGTACATTACATGAGTTTCGCGACTCGCAAATCGGCCAAGTTAGGACATAGAAAGTATGGAGAATCCTTCTGTTAAGGCACTACTAGAGGCAGGTGCTCACTTCGGGCACCACACCAGCTATTGGCATCCCAAGATGAAGCGCTACATCTTTGCGCAGCGCAACGGCATCCACATCATCGACTTGGAACAGACGGTGCAGATGCTGCAGTCAGCCTGCATGTTTGTACGTGATGTGGCAGCTCGTGGCCAATCAGTCCTTTTCGTCGGCACGAAAAGACAGGCCCAGCAGGTTGTCGAGGAAGAGGCGAAGCGTTGCGGCATGTTCTACGTGAACCAGCGTTGGCTGGGTGGAATGCTCACCAACTTCGGCAACATCCAGGCAAGGATTGACTACCTTGTCCGCCTGGAGGACCGCAAGAACAAGGGTGAATTGGATCTGCTTTCAAAGAAGGAGCGTTCCAGACTTGAGAAGAAACTGGCCCACCTCAACGACCAGATGGGCGGATTCAAAGAGATGACGTCTTTCCCCGGTGTTCTGTTTATCACCGACCCGCTGAAGGACAAGATTGCACTTTCCGAGGCGTGGAAGGTTGGAATTCCGGTGGTATCTATCGCGGACACTAACTGCAACCCAGACCACATAGACTACCCCATCCCCGCCAACGATGACGCCATCAAGGCCATCAGGCTGCTTTCCAGCAAGATGGCGGATGCGGTGATTGAAGGCAGGGGACTCCTTGCCAGTGAGCAAGTGGATGATGCAGAGCAGAGCACTATAGAGGCAGAGGAACCCGTCGAGATTCTCCGCTCCTATTCATTCAATCCAGACGAAGGTTAGACCGAGGTTTTTCATGACGATAACTGCAAGCGCGGTCAAGGAAGTTCGCACCAGGACAAGTGCCGGAATGCTCGATTGCAAGAAGGCTCTTGAAGACAACAATGGCGATATAGCCGCTGCCATCGAGGCACTTCGACAGAAGGGTCTTGCCATGGCAGAGAAGAGAGCTGAAAGGGCCGTTGGCGAAGGCGTGGTTCTCTCTTACATCCATCACAATCAGCGCATCGGCGCGCTCGTCGAGTTGAACTGTGAGACAGACTTCGTCGCGCGCACTGAAGATTTCAGCAATCTTGCTCATGACATTGCAATTCAGATAGTCGGTGCAAAACCTCTGTATCTCTCAGAGGATGACCGCCCCGACGATTGTGAACTGTCTGTTGCTGAGTCCTGCTTACTTGCTCAACCATTCATCAAGGACCCATCCAAGACCATAGCCGACCTCATTACTGAGGCGATTGCCCGCACGGGCGAGAACATCAGAGTGGGCAGATTCTCACGAATCGAACTTGGTTGTTAGTAACGACTTTCCGCCGTGTTCGGGAATGGAGGCAGCTCCATGATAAGCGAAGTTCTCGTCAGCATCAAGGCTGACATGCAGCGGTGTGTCGACGGTTTGTCGCACGAGTTGGAGGGTATCCGGACTGGTAGAGCCAGCCCCGTGCTGGTAGAAGACATCATGGTCGACTACCACGGTGCGTTGATGCCGCTCAAGCAACTCGCCAACATCACCGTCCCGGAACCGACTCTGATTGCCATCCAACCGTGGGACAGAACGGTTCTGCGCGCTGTGGAAAAGGCCATTCTCAAGTCCAATATCGGGCTGAATCCATCCAACGATGGTTCCATCATTCGACTCGCTATCCCTGCACTGAATCAGGAGAGGCGCATAGAACTCGCCAAGATGGTCGGCAAGCGTGTCGAGGAGCGAAAGATTGCCCTCAGAAATATACGCAGAGATGGAGTCGCGAAACTCAAGCGCATGGAGAAGGACAAGGAGATCTCCAAGGACGAACTTGACGCCACTCTGAAGAAGGTAGAGGACCTTACAGACCTCTTCGTTGCACAGGCTGGAGACCGAGGGGTCGCCAAAGAGAAGGAAATCAAGGAACTCTAGTCTTCTTGTCTGCGTGACAAGCACGTCCATCTCCAAACCTGCACCTTCGGTCTGCTACAATTCGCGTGTGCTTCGTCTTAGAATCATCACCAGCGCCGTAGGAGTTCCCCTCCTCATTCTCTCCGTCGTTGGCGGAGAGCCGCTGTTCACAATCTTCCTCGCGCTCATAGCTGCAGGCTGTGCAATTGAGTTATGCCAACTTGCTCCCGGTTTCAAGGCAGGACATCCGCTCTTCATACTGGCGGTTGCATGGGCGCTTCTGCTCTCCGTGAGACACCATTTCGGCCCGAATCTGAGCCACGACGCCATCATCACGATTCCACTCATCATGTCTCTCCTATTTCTCCTGTTGGTCGATGGAAACCGCAGGTCATTCGTCGACTGGTCCTGGGCGACGGGGGGAGCCCTGTATGTGGGATGGCTGATAGGACACTGGGGCAGCATCTATACGCTACCATCGGGAATGATTCTTGTCCTGTTCACAATGTTCACTACATTCGCCTATGACACGGGTGCCTTCTTCTCTGGCCGTGCGCTTGGCCGTCACAAGCTGGCACCAACATTGAGTGCGAGCAAGACATGGGAAGGAGTCGCCGGAGGTTTCGTCTCGGCTCTCGCAGTCGCCGCAATAATGCGAGCAGTGTGCGCATCAATACTTGGGGATTTCCCCCTGTCCTTGGGACTTACCCTCATTGCCGGAGGCCTCATAGCCGTGGCGGCGCAGGTAGGCGACCTGGTTGAATCGGCCATCAAGAGAAGTTCCAAGGTGAAGGACGCGGGCAGCATCCTGCCGGGACACGGTGGACTACTCGACCGGTTCGACAGTCTACTCTTCACGGGGCCAGCACTCTATTTCTTCATTATCTGGGTGGTCGCGTGAAGAAGATAGCGCTACTCGGTAGTACTGGGTCAATAGGAACGAGCACTCTCGAAGTAGTCCGTCATCTGCCTGGTCAGGTTGAAGTGGTTGCATTGGCAGCGGGGCACAACACTACCCTTCTCTCAAGTCAGATACGCGAGTTCCATCCGCGTCTCTACCACTCTCTGCACACCGACATTGTTGATTCGGCTGAATCCATTTCCGCTTCTCTCCAGGACATCGTGACTGATGAAGAAGTCGACACCGTTGTCGTGGCCACTTCAGGAAATGTGGGATTGGAGCCAACACTCGTCGCCCTGCAGAACAAGAAGACCGTCCTGCTTTCCAACAAGGAAGTCCTGGTCATGGCAGGTGAACTCGTAACAGCCGCAGCCAGGAAGTCAGGCGCACATCTGCTGCCTGTCGATAGCGAGCATAGCGCTCTCTGGCAATGCCTCCGAGGTGAGAGCGGTGGAGTCCGCCGACTCCTGCTCACGGCTTCAGGAGGGCCATTTCACCACTATCCAGTCGAACAACTCGTCGGCATCACACCTGCCAAAGCACTTGCACACCCCGTGTGGTCCATGGGGCAGAAGATAACTATCGACTCTGCCACACTGATGAACAAAGGACTCGAGGTGATCGAGGCTCACTGGCTCTTCGATACTCCCTTCGAGAGCATCGACGTACTTGTTCATCCCGACTGTATTGTTCACTCACTGGTGGAGTTCGTTGACGGTACGATCAAGGCGCAACTGAGCCAACCCGACATGGCTTTGCCGATACAGTACGCGTTGAGCTATCCTGAGCGAGTGCAGGGATTTCTACCGCCACTTTCATGGGAGACTCTTCGTACGTTGACCTTCGAACCCGTCGACGACAAGAAGTTCCCCTGTCTTCGACTGGCCAGGGAAGCCGGAGAGGCCGGCATGACATTCCCCGCCGTGCTTTGCGGTGCAGACGAAGCTGCAGTGAGCCTCTTCCTGCAGGGAAGAGTACGATTTACCGACATCGCTTCCATCGTCCAGCGGGCGCTCGATGCGCACAAACCCGTGTCCCATCCTGACCTTGCGCATATACTTGAGGCAGATGGGTGGGCGAGGACATTCGCCGCAAGTCACGATGCGCGTCGGCAGTTCACATCATCTGGATATGCTGAGAACACACAGGAAATATAATGATAGAAACTTTATTGCTCTTCCTCGTCTCACTGCTCATCGTGGTCGTGGTACACGAACTGGGGCATTTCATCGTCTCCAAGCGCTCCGGAATAGAAGTGGAGGAATTCGGCATCGGCATGCCCCCACGACTGTGGGGTCGCGTCTGGAAAGGGACGCTGTATTCCATCAACGCCCTTCCCGTTGGAGCCTTCGTCAGGAGCAAGGCTGAAGATGACGCTACAGTGCAGGGAAGTCTGGCCAGCAAGGGCCCATGGACGAGGCTCGCTGTGTACGCGGCAGGTCCTGCGTCCAACATAGTGCTTGCATTCATTCTCTTCACGGCGTTCTTCGGGCTGCCCCAGCAAGTTGTGACCAGCGACGGAATACTCGTCTATCAGGTTGAGCCACAATCGGCGGCAGCGGACGCAGGAATCCTGCCCGGTGACATCATCGTCGAGGCCGAAGGAAACCCACTCAAAACATGGGGCGACCTGCAATTGGTTTTTGCCGATGTGACACCAGACCAGAGAGTCAACCTGCTGATTCAACGTGCAGGTGAACCCGAAACCACGATCTCTGTGTCTCCTCACTACAGTGAGGAACTCAAGCGCAATGTCATTGGAATCACTCTTGGCCGCAACCTGATTACCGCAGTAGCACCTGGTTCGATTGCACAACAGGAAGGTATCCAGCCAGGCGACACGCTGCTGGGAATCGGCACCAGCGGTCTCATCAATGAGGCCTCCGTACCCGACGCCATCGCGTCGACTGAACCGGATGCTCCTGTCGTCCTGACTCTTCTGAGTGAAGGAGAAGTCCTCAGCGTGGAGTTGACGCAGCCCCCGACCGACCTCAAAACACTTGGACTGGAACTACTGTGGGTGCCCAACACCAGGATCGAATCTAAGCCAACATCTTTGGTAGCAGCGGCGGGCTCCGGCCTGACGTTCATGGTGAACATGCCGGCGATGATCGTGGCCTCCATTCCGCTGATGAAGGAAGACCCATCAGTTGCCTTCGTCGGTCCAATCGGAGCAGGGCAACTCACGCTGGAGGCAGTAGAGGCTTTCGGGCTCTCCAACCTGCTGTTCATCGGAGCACTCATCAGCCTCGGCATCGCAATGTTCAATCTTATTCCAGTACCACCTCTCGATGGCGGAGGCATGCTCGTAGCATTCATCGAGGGTGCTCGAAAAGGCCGTCGCCTCTCACCACGAGCCGTGCGCATTGCATACTCAATGGGCACAGCACTCCTTATCACGCTCGTTGTCTTTATTACAGCGAGCGACATCCTTCGACTGATTGAAGGACGAGGATTCGGCATTTGATGCTCCAAAGGACCTCAACGCCCATCCGCGTCGGAGATGTGGTTGTCGGTGGAAACGCACCCATCACCGTACAATCGATGACCAAGACAGACACGCGGGATGTTGAAGCCACGGTAGCCCAGATAGAACGATTGACCCGAGCCGGTTGCGAAATAGTCCGCTCTGCTGTCCCCGACATGGAAGCTGCCAACGCCCTCGCATCCATCCGAGCGCGGATTTCGATACCAATCATTGCAGACATCCACTTCGACCACCGGCTCGCCCTCGCATCCATTGATGCCGGGGTGGATGGTCTCAGGCTCAATCCAGGCAACATCCGGCGCCGCACTCATCTGCAGAAAGTCGTCGCCATGGCAAAGGAAAGACAGATACCCATCCGCGTTGGAGTCAACGGCGGCAGCATGCCTGCCGACTATAGAGCAGGAGAGTTGGAGCCCGAGCGCATGGTTGCCCTCGCAATGGAACAGATAGGTATGCTCGAGGACATGGACTTCGGGCTCATCAAGGTTTCCTTGAAATCATCGGATGTCTTGACAACCATCGAGGCATATCGCCTGATTGCGGACCGCATCCCATACCCACTCCACCTGGGAGTCACTGAAGCGGGCCCACCCTCAACAGGAGGGATTCGCAACGCTCTTGGCATCGGCATTCTTCTCCACATGGGAATAGGCGACACGATTCGCGTCTCCATAAGTGGAGACCCGCTTCTGGAGGTCGACAACGGCCGAGAGATACTCAGGTCACTTGGCCTCGCACAATCAGGTCCACAACTCATCAGTTGTCCCACCTGCGGACGCACGACGCTCGACGTCCCGGGACTCGCCACTCGACTGTCAGAATATCTGCGCGACATCAGAATCCCGCTGAGAATCGCCGTGATGGGCTGCACGGTCAACGGGCCAGGAGAATGCAGGTCAGCAGACATCGGCATCGCGGGAGGTGTCGACAAAGTCATGATGTACCGCGGAGGAACCTTCCTTCGCTCCATCCCCACCGAGCAGGCATTCGAAGCACTGACACAGGAAATTGCCTCGCTGGCAGCAGCTGGTTCCAACCACGTAGAATAGCGCATTAGGAGACACTACTATGAGACTCTCGAAACTCTTCGGCCGTACTACGCGAGAGACCCCCGCCGACGCGGAAAGTATCAGCCATCAACTCCTGCTGAAAGCGGGGATGATTTCCCAGGGCACTGCAGGTGTGTATTCCTACCTGCCTCTCAGCTGGCGAGTTCTTCGCAAGATTGAACAGGTGGTAAGAGAGGAGATGGACAAGGCAGGAGGCCAGGAACTACGACTGCCGGCACTTCAGCCTTTTGAACTGTGGGAAACATCGGGACGCTGCGTGTCTTTCGGGCAGTCTCTTTTCACGTTACTCGACAGGAAGCAACATCGGCTTGCACTTGGCCCAACTCACGAAGAGGTCATTACTGACCTCGCGCGACGCTTCATCCAGAGCTACAGGGACATGCCTGCCAGGCCGTATCAGATTCAAACCAAGTTTCGCGATGAACCTCGCCCTCGGGGAGGTTTGCTTCGAGTTCGCGAATTCATCATGAAGGACATGTACAGCTTCGACACTGACTTTGACAGCCTCGATATCACCTACAGGACTATGGCCCAGGCATACGCCAACATCTATCGCCGACTGGGCGTGCCGGCTGTCATGGTCGAGGCAGATAGTGGTGCCATCGGTGGCAAGGATTCTCATGAGTTCATGGCACTTACACCCACGGGGGAGGACATAGTCATGCACTGCCCTGCCTGTGCGTATGCCGCCAACATGGAGAAAGCGTCAAGCAACAAGTCCGTGAAAGAATCCTGCTTCGAGGCAGACGAGTCCGCAAAGACCCTTGAAGAAGTAGCCACTCCCGATAGCAGCACTATTGAAGATGTGGCAGCCTACCTGCATCTTCCAACCTACAAGACCTTGAAAGCCGTGTTCTACATGGCCGACGGACAGTTCATTCTCGCCGTCATCCGAGGCGACCTCGAAGTGAATGACGTGAAGCTTCAACGTGCACTCAAGTGCACTGACCTGCGCCTTGCAGAGGCCGAAGAGGTGCAAGCCGCGGGCATTATCGCGGGGTTCTGCTCGCCCATCGGCGTCAAGGGCATCCGAGTGGTCGCAGATGACTCGGCTACCGGAGCTCCAAACCTTGTGGCCGGCGCCAACAGGGCAGGGTATCACTTCATCAATTCCAACTATGGCCGCGACTATGTTGCCGAGACCGTTGCCGATATCGCGTTGGCCCGGGAGAACGACCCGTGCCCAAGGTGCGGTGGTCTACTGAGAGCAGACAGGGGAATTGAGGTAGGACACATATTCAAGCTGGGCACTCATCTCAGTGAGATGCTTTCGGCATCCTTCCTCGATGAAAGCGGGGTGTCACAACTGCCAGTCATGGGCTGCTACGGGATCGGACTCGGAAGGCTCCTTGCAGCCATCATCGAGTACAGCCACGATGACAAGGGCATCATCTGGCCCATGTCGCTGGCGCCATACCATGTGCACATCTGCACCATCAATCCCGACAAGGATGGCGTTGCAACAATGGGAGAAAGCCTGTATGAGCAACTTCAGACCGCTGGAGTTGAAGTGCTCTACGATGACGGCGTTGCCTCTCCTGGCGTCAAATTCAACGATGCGGACCTCATCGGTGTACCTGTCAGAGTGACCATCAGCCCACGCACGGTTGCCGCCAAAACAGTGGAAGTGAAGTTACGGACTGCCAAAGACTCCATCTTCGTACCCGTTGATGACGCAGTAGTCACGCTCACGCGGATGGTCCGCGACGCGCTCGCAGAGTAGAGTACTGACAGGCCATCAAACAAGTGGTGCGCCCAACTTCCCATTGTGGCAGACAGAGGACTGCACGCTACAATTCTGGAGCCGGCCTGAGACCGTTCGGAAAGAGAAAGAAGCCTGCGTCACATCTTGTAGGAGAGCCGCAGATACCAGACGGATAGAAACACGCCCGTGAGCCAGGTCAACTACCCGCGGAGAGTGGCCCCGACTCCGGATTCAAGCTTGGCCAACAACTTTTTCTGGACCCCGTTGACCTCTGCATCAGTCAGCGTCCGGTCTGTTGCCTGGTATGTCAGCCTGATCGCAAAAGACTTCTTGCCTTCAGGAACCTGTTCACCTTCGTACAAATCGAAAAGCGCTGCTTTTGCGACCAATGAGAACCCGCGTATTATGTCCGCTACGCTCTCAAACTCAACACTCTTGTCTACCACAATGGCAACATCGCGCTCGGAGAAGGGATAACGCGAGAGTGGATGATAGTCCGGACGCATTTGCGATTGTCCTATCAACAACCCTGCGTCGAATTCAACCACGAACGTGTCAGCCTCAACACCAAACGACCCGGCAACAGTGGGATGGAGCTGCCCCACAACACCAATTCGCATCCCTTCAACAATTATCTCCGCCTGTCTTCCAGGGAAGAGCCCCGCATCAGAAGATGGCTGATAGCGAGCCACCACACCCGTCTTCGCCAGAATCAGGTCCGCAACGCCCTTCGCGTCGTAGAAATCGGTGCGGCGTTCCCCGTGGAGCCATGACATCGTTTCCTCTGTTCCACTCAACAATGCACACAAAGTCTCACGCTCGTCCGGAAGCTCACTCCCACGCGGAATGTACACTCGTCCCAATTCAAACACCCGAACTGGCAACTGCTCGCGCCGACGATTCCGCCCTACCACTTCCAGAACACTCGCCCGCAAGCTTGTGCGAAGAAACTCCAGCTCTCTGGACATTGGATTTGCAACCTTCATAGGTTCAACTGCAGAAGCATGCGACGGAACAAGCGCCCCGAGGCTTTCGAGACTCGTCAGTGAATACGTCACTACCTCCTGGAACCCGGCACCAACCATCACATTGCGGAGAGAACCTTTGAACTCCCACATATCAGCAGGAACCGAGACTGTTCCGGCCGAGAAACGCGGTACTCCTGCGGGGATGGAATCATAGCCGATTATTCGAATCGCCTCTTCAACCAGGTCTGCTGCACAACTCACATCAACACGCCAGTACGGGACGGAGTAGGAACTGCCTTCAGCCGTACTCTCCTTCAAGCAATACCCGAGTGATTGCAGTATGCTCTGCACTTTCGCTGCGCTGACATCCATCCCTGAAAGTCGTCTTACTTCATTTGCGGGCAGGAAGACCACATTCGGAGATACAGGTTCCAGGTACGTATCATGCATTGCTCCTGCCGCGACGCCCCCACACAACTCGACGAGCAGTTGCGTCGCACGTCGAACCGCCTCAGGCGCCAGATCAGGATGAAGTCCCTTGTCGAAACGGATGGAAGCCTCCGTCCGCAGTCCCAGATATTCACTACCCTTTCTGATAACGCCCCTGTTGAAGGTAGCCGCTTCCAGAAGGATTGATGTCGTCGTCTCGGAAATCTCCGTGTTGCTTCCACCCATAATACCGGCAATGCCAACTGTACGATCGCCATCGGCGATCATCAGCACATCGCTACTCATCTTCCGTTCAACATCGTCGAGAGTTGTAAATATCTCGCCCTCGCTCGCGCGCCGAACCACAATCTTGTGTCCGGCAACTGCATCATAGTCAAATGCGTGCAGTGGCTGACCATACTCGAGCATTACGTAGTTCGTTATGTCCACCACATTCGATATAGGCCTCATGCCGCAGGCTCTCAGTCGAGACTGCATCCAATCAGGTGATGGGCCAAGATGTATGTTCCTGACCACAGTCGCACAGTATCGAGCACACGCATGACTATCCTCAATCGTGTACTCCATCAAAGATTCCATAGGAGTATCGTCACACTTGTACGCAATCTCCGGAATGCGCAACTGACCACCAGTGAGAGCGGCGACCTCGTGGGCGACACCGATGATTGACATGCAATCTGCGCGATTGGGCGTCAACTCAAGATCGAAAATGACGTCGCCCGCATACTCCGAGAGCGGAATTCCAAGAGGTGCATCGGGGGGCAGTACGAGAATGCCCTCGTGATTATCCGAAAGGCCAAGTTCCTTCTCCGAGCACACCATCCCTTCAGAGACTACACCACGAATCTTAGCTGGCTTCAACGTTGACAGCTTGCCTGTGTGCCCGTCGAGAAGACATGCACCGACTCGCGCGAAAGCCACCTTCTGACCAACCGCAACGTTCGGTGCTCCACACACCACGGTGATCGTGTCGTCGCCCGACTCCACGGTAACCAGTCTCAGACGATCCGCGTTGGGATGTGGCTGAACGGCCGTAACGAGGCTGGTGGTAACACCGTCCCACGAATCACCAATACGTTCAATTGCCCCGACTTCAAGGCCCGCCATCGTCAACCGTTCAGCGAGACGTTCAGGCGTCCAGTCAAAGGACACGTATTCGGAAAGCCATCTAAGAGGAACTCTCATGCCACCTCAAACCTTAGAACTGTCGCAAGAACCTGAAATCGTCCGAGTAGAAGTGACGTATGTCGTCAATGCCATGCCGAAGAATGCTGACGCGTTCAACTCCCATACCGAAGGCGAAACCGGAATGCACGCTCGGGTCTATTCCGCAGCGAGACAGTACATCGGGATGAACCATGCCACACCCGAGTATCTCAAGCCAGCCCGTACCACCACATAACCGGCATCCTGCACCCTTGCAACTCACACACTCAATCGCTACTTCACCACCAGGCTCAACAAATGGAAAATAGTCACACCTGAATCTAACCCCAGTGTCTCTTCCGAACACCTTCTTACAGAACTCAAAGAGCGTTTCTTTCAAATCCCTCAGGGTGATATCGACGTCGATTGCAAGACCTTCCACCTGGTGAAACATCCACTCATGCGTGGCATCAGTGGCTTCATATCGGTATGTTCGACCCGGAACAACAAACCGCAACGGCGGCTTCTGTTGCTCCATCAGCCGTATCTGCATGGGTGACGTGTGTGTACGCAACAGCCTGGCATTCCGGTCCTCTCGTGCGTCAACCCACAACGTCGCAAACATGTCACGTGCAGGATGAGTCTCCGGAATGTTCAACGCTTCGAAGTTGTAGTAGTCCCTCTCCACTTCAGGCCCCTCGATAATCTGGAAGCCCATACCCGCAAAGACAGAGCATATCTCGCCCATAACCTGCGTTGTTGGATGAAGTCTGCCATGTGGTAGCGGACGACCTGGCAGAGTCACGTCGATGGCTGATGCGCCCAGCGACTCGTCGAGGCTCTCAAGTGAGAGAGTTTCCTTGCGGGTCGCGAGCGAATTCTGAAGAGACTCTTTGACGCTGTTCGCACGAGCGCCAATAACCTTGCGCTCATCGGAAGACAAAGAAGATAGGCTGCGAAGAACCGCGGTCAGCGCGCTCTTCTTGCCAAGATACTGAACACGCCACGCTTCAAGTTGTGACAACTCACTGACGCGAGCCAACTCATCCAACGCGGCAGATTCAAGCTGCTCCAACTCCTGCTGCATGCCGGCTGCCCTTCGCTAAGACGTCAGGCTGGCCCGGGCAGATTCCACAAGCTTGGAGAACGACTCCGGGTCGCGCACTGCCATGTCCGCCAGCACCTTTCGATTGAGCGATATGCCCGCCACACGCAACCCAGCCACAAATTGACTGTAGGAACAGCCATTGGCGCGGGATGCAGCGTTGATTCTCGTTATCCACAATCGACGAAAATCACCCTTGCGTTCACGCCGATGACAGTACGCGTAATCAAGCGCATGGAGCATAGACTCATGCGCGGTACGATACACGTGATGCCGCGAACCACTATGACCCTTGGTTAATTCTAGGACCTTCTTATGACGGTTATGACTTACCCGTCCACTCCTCGCTCGAGGCAAAGTAACCTCCCTATTGGACCACTGCCGGAATAGAAATAATGGTATCGATCAGAGACTTATGCATAGGGCATAAGTCGAGACAGACGAGGAACGTCGCACGCTGCAACCGCTACCATCCCGTCAAACATCCTCTTCGTGCGCGGTGCCTTGCGGCGCCTGAAATGGCTCTTGCCACACTTGGCGCGCATAAGCTTTCCGTTACCCGTCACTTTGAACCGACTCTTGGCCCCTTTGTGTGTCTTCAGCTTCGGCATCCCGATTGGCCTCCTGGCTCTTCTTGGC
>JAFGFT010000012.1 GCA_016930935.1 Dehalococcoidia bacterium
AACAGCTCCGCTGATGTCACGGAACCCATACCTCCCCGCCCATGCCACCTCACTTCAAGCATCTCGGGCATAGCACGATACCTCCTTCAGTTGCTATTGGGAAAACGTGCGAACACGTATAGACGATTGGCAGTGCTGGAATTGCGAAAACGGATGTCGCCGGAGTTGGTACATTGAAGAAACATCCCGTCGGCAATTGTAACACAATGGTTCGTCGTTGACCTACATTCTGCTACGTGGCAGGAAAGCAGGCCACCTTCTCTTTCAGTTTAGCGTAACCCTCATCCACGTCTTTCTGTATCTTCTCGAGCTCCCCAGGAGAGAGATGTCGGAAACGTCCCTGTGCCTTCAAGTACTGCTCCACAGGCTTGAGTTTGGTGGGTGTCACGTTGAGCCTGTAGCGCCCGTTCTCTATCTCGTACAGAGGGAAGATTCCGGTCTCGACGGCGAGCTTGCCTATTTCAATGGTGAAATTGGAGGGCGTTCGCCATCCGGTCGGACACGGCGTAAGTACATGCACGTAGGCCGGTCCCTTGACCTCGCTGCCTTTCTTGATCTTGTTCATGAGGTCAAACGGGTAACTCGGACATGCTGTGGCCACGTACGGAATGTCATGTGCCGCACATATCTCAACCATGTTCTTCTTCTGAGTGTTCTGACCCATGCTGAGCTTGCCGGCAGGAGCGGTGGTTGTGGCCGCACCGTATGGAGTGGCCGATGACCGCTGGATGCCGGTGTTCATGTAGGCCTCATTGTCCCAGCATACGTAGAGGAAATCATGTCCCCTCTCGAGGGCGCCGGACAAGGACTGGAGGCCGATATCGCTTGTACCTCCGTCACCACCCATGGCCACGAACTTTATGTCACGCTCCGGTACTTTGCCTTTGCGCATCATGGCTTTCAGCCCGGCTTCCATTCCTGAGATTCCCGCACTGGCGTTTTCGAACAGTGTGTGCATCCAGGGGAGGCGCCATGAGGTCACAGGGAGAGGAGAGGTGCAGACTTCATCGCAGCCTGTTGCCATTGAAATGATTGTGTTCTCACCGAGGGCCTTGCAGACCAGACGTATGGCGAGTGCTTCGCCACAGCCTGTGCAGAAAGTGTGCCCCTCGGCCAGATATTCTGTTGCATCGATGTTGTATTTTCCGACCTTCACCGTCTCGGGTGCCATTGTTACCCCCTTACTCCTGTTCCTGAATCAAGGCCGCGAACAAGGATGGGTTCATAGAGGTCATCGGAACCGTTCTTGGCAATCTCATTGCCCCGATCAATCATGTACGCGAAGGCTTCGGCGTCGACTTCGCGCCCACCGAGACCACCGATGAATCCGACGACCTTTGGTCTATTCTCTACGTTGTAGAGAGCCGACCTGAGCTCTGAGGCGACTGGTCCTCCAGGGCCTCCGTAGGAGATGGCGCGGTCCAGTACCACCAGCGTGTCAATTCCTTTCACCGCTTCCCTGAAGTCAGCGAATGGGAATGGTCTCCACAATCTGATGTTGAGGTGCCCTACTGCCTCGCCTTGCTCGCGTTTCTGGTCCACAACCATCCTGGCGGTCTCGCCAAGGCTGCCCATGGTGACGATGAGCGTCTTTGCGCCTTCGCACTTGTACGTCTCGATCGCCTTGTAGCTTCGGCCAAACATGGCCGACATCTCTTTCCATCCCTTGTCGATAGTAGGGCGCGAAGCGCGCAGTGCGATTTCCTGGGAGACCTTCACCTCGGTGTAAATCTCCGGGAGTCCGAAGCAACCATGAGAATAGGGTGATTCAGGCTTCAAAGCGAGGCGATAGTCATACTTGGGAATGTACTTGTCCACGTCTGCCTGTTCGGGCAGTTCGAGCGGCTCTGTAACGTGTGAGAGAGTGAACCCATCGAGATTCACCATGACCGGGAACATGACATCAGGGTCTTCCGCAACACGGAAAGCCCATATAGTCATATCGAACGACTCCTGGTTGTTGAGGCAGAAGACCTGTATCCAGCTGGTGTCCCTGCATGACATGACATCAGAATGGTCGCACCAGATGCTGATGGGTGAGGAGAGAGCCCTGTTGCAGACCGCCATGACGATAGGATAGCGGTGAGACGAGGCGACGTAGACCGCCTCGTGCATCAGTTCCAGTCCCTGCCCTGCGGTCGTGGTGAATGACCGTGCGCCGACCGCTGCAGACCCGAGCACCGTGCTCATGGCCGAATGCTCCGACTCAACGGGTACGTAGGCTGCATCAAGGTCGCCGTCTGCAACCATTTCTGCGAGCCTCTCAGGGATATGTGTTTGAGGTGTGATGGGATATGCCGCAATAAGGTCGACATCCGCCATTCTCACGGCTTCAGCAACGGCATGGGAAGCTTCAAGAACGACTCGTTTACTCATTGCTCCACTTCCTCCAGCATGGTGATGGCCTTCTTTGGACAGATGGATGCGCAGATGCCGCAGCCCTTGCAATGGAAGAGGTCGGGCTCGAAGTAGCCGTCATCCAGAGGCAGTATTGCCGCGTCAGGGCAATGGAGCCAGCAAAGGCCACACTTTATGCACTTTTCTTTGTCCAGTATTGGGCGTTCGGTTCTCCAGTCGCCTGTCCTGCGAACGGACGCACTTCCCGGGGAGGTAACGACAGCCCCGAGCTCAACATCCTGCCAACAGACGTCGCTGGCGTTCGTAAATTCCTTCATTGCCATACGACTACTCCTTGATGACGACTTCGTTGTAGGCGCGCTCCAGTGCCGTGAAGTTGGCGGCAGAGCGCGCTCCGAATCGCTCTTCCAGTTCTTCTTTAAGCGAGTCCAATTCGACAACGCCGTAGATCTTCAGGAAGGCGCCAATCATGGCGGTGTTTGTGATGGGAAGACCGATGGTCTCCCGCGCGATGCGTGTTGCATCCACTGATGCAACCGGCCATTTGTACGCGAAATCAGACTTCAACTGTTCCGGTGTCTTCACCGAATTGATGATGAGTTTGCCTTCTGGCTTGAGTCCTGCGGTGACATCGACAACTCGCAGGAGCCTGGGGTCGATGACGACGACGGCGTCAGGGGTTCGAATACCGGTGCGGGTGCGGATAAACTCATCGCTTATCCTGAGGAATGCCACCACAGGGGCTCCTCTTCTTTCGGGTCCGAAACTTGGAAACGATTGGGAGTACCCTCCCTGATTTGCGGCGGCACGTGCCAGGAGCTCTGCGGAGGTGACGGCACCTAGTCCACCGCGCCCGTGCCACCTCACCTCAAGCATTTCGGTCATGAAATCCCTCCTTGATGATGTGGGGAAGACATACCCCTGAAGGGACTCGAACCCTTGCAACTGGCTTCGGAGGCCAGTGCTCTATCCAACTGAGCTACAGGGGCCACTTCGCGAAAGTGTAGCACCAGCCATGTGTCGAGGCAATAACCTTCTTTATGCCGAACCGAACGTGAACAACAGGTATGCTGCGCCGAGGTAGAAGGCGACAAGCCACGGACCATAGATGCTGATTTTGCCGAGGAAAAGTCGCGATGGTGGATGGGAGATTGTGTAGCCTACAATCGAGACCATTACTGCGGCCGCAACGATGACAGCGAGATTGACGGGAGAGGCTGCAGCAAAGACGGACCCCTTGATGTAGAACGCATCCACAAGTCCGAGCATACCGGTGTCGAGCATATTCGCTCCAAGAATGTCCGCCACGGCGATATCGGGTGAGCCGATTCTCACTGCGGTGATGCCCACTACCAGCTCAGGAGCGGAAGTGGCGATTGCGAGGAGAAGATTGCCGACAAAGCTGGTGCCCCAGCCTGTCGTGGCCGCGATCTTGTCCCCGATGAAAGAGAGCCAGATGCCTGCTGCAATGACGACGACGGCAGCAATGGAGAATCTGATGAGCGCACTGCGCAGACTAAACGTGGCGTACCGGGCGACGGACTCAATCTCCTCTGTGTAGGACGTGCGTTCGGAACGCAGTATCGTTCTCAACGCGAGCGGATACAAAATGAGCAGGAGAAGTCCGGGAAGACTCAGCCATG
Source organism: Dehalococcoidia bacterium (assembly GCA_016930935.1). Classification (GTDB taxonomy): domain Bacteria; phylum Chloroflexota; class Dehalococcoidia; order GIF9; family AB-539-J10; genus SKVJ01. Next base: position 4,002 of record JAFGFT010000012.1, read on the forward strand.
CGAGTGTCGGCAGAGAGAAACGTTGACTCAGAATGAGACCGGCTCCTGCCACTGCCAGGAGGACGAGGCCCCAACGAACGGCCGGTAGATGCCGGTCGCTCACATCTCCGAGAACCGGCCTCTTGTGATTCCGCCAGTCAAGTATTGCCAGAATCGACAAGTTGAAGCAGCAGCTTCCTATGAGTGTACCAACGGCCAGATCGGGCGAGCCGACCAGAGCAGCGGCGCTGATGCCAGTAGCCATTTCGGGCATGGCTGTAACGATTGAGACCATAGCAAGCCCGATCCATATGCGTCCCAGTCCGCTTCTTTCAGCGATGACATCAGCATAGGTAGCGAGTCGTGTCCCTGCTGCGAGGATGACGATGAGGCAGATGACGAACTGAAACCATGCCAAGGTGGGGCAATTGTACTACAGACGCTTGCGGTGCAAAAGCTCCGCACGAGCAGAACGCTATGGTATAATACTGTGCCACTGGAGAGGTGACCGAGTGGCTGAAGGTGCCGTTCTCGAAAAGCGGTGTGCAGAAATGTACCGTGGGTTCAAATCCCACCCTCTCCGCCAGAAGAAATTCTCGCCAATTCACGGAGAGGTGCTAGAGTGGCCGATCAGGCGCGCCTGGAGAGCGCGTGTCGCGCAAGCGACCGCGGGTTCGAATCCCGCCCTCTCCGCCACTACTTTCTTCGTGATGCTTTCTAGTCTCCGGGCCCTTGCGGAGGTCTGACCTGCGTTCCTGTTGTCAGTCATTCAGGTTTGTCGTATCGGCCAGATATCACACTCATACGCCTGTCGTTTATGCGTGCTCATGTCCAGATTGTCTCATGTGAACTTCACTCCGCTGGCGTGCACTGAGTCTCCGTTGCACTACTGCTTGTTTGTCCATCGTGTCGGCCTGCGTGTATGGTCCTTGGTGTTCGATTCGCAGGTATGCCGGGTGGTCTGTGGTACAATCGGCGGTTGGTTTCGAGTTGCGTATGGAAGAACTGGCTTTCTGGGTTGCAATATCGCGTGTGAGTGGAATCGGGCGTGTGCGCCTGCGCAGGCTGAAGGCGCATTTCGGTTCTCTGGAAAGTGCCTGGTCTGCATCACCTGATGCGTTGTGAGGGGCGGGGCTTGATGGCAGGACTGCATTGGCCTTCTGCGAGGCAAGGTGCGAGGCAAACCCCGGAGTGGAACTCGACAGGCTTAAGCAGCACGGAATCGCGGCCTTGACCTGTGAGAATCCGCGCTATCCTCGAAGATTGCTGGAAGTGAGTGATTGTCCTGCTGTGCTCTACGTAAGGGGGACGCTGCCCTGCGAAGATACGTTGCTGCTGGCGGTGGTTGGGTCGCGGGGCCCCACCCAGTATGGCAAACAGGTTGCTACGGAACTGGTGGAGGGTCTCGTGGAGCAAGGCGTTGTGATTGTGAGCGGACTCGCCAGGGGTATTGACACAGTGGCGCATCGTGAGACACTGGACAGGGGCGGCACTACTGTTGCAGTGCTTGCCTCCGGTCTTGACCTGGTATATCCGGGAGAGAATCTGAGACTTGCACAAGAGATACGGCTGAGAGGAGCACTTGTGAGTGAGCACCCTCCAGGGGTGAAACCCCGAATGGAGAGTTTTCCCATGAGAAACAGGATAATGAGTGGGCTCAGCCGTGGGGTTCTGGTGATTGAAGCCGGTGAGCGGAGCGGCGCGTTGATAACCGCACATCAGGCTGTCGACCAGAATCGTGAAGTGTTTGCGGTGCCGGGAAGCGTGTTTTCGCCTCAGAGCAGGGGCACGAATCACTTGATTCAGTCCGGAGAGGCCAAGTTGGTGACATCGCCCGCGGATGTGCTGGAGGAACTGGGCGTAGCTCCATGCGAACCTCGGGCCGTGCAGTCGACACTCGCGCAGGCGGACTCGGCGCAGATGAGATTATTGGCCGAGATGGACGCAACACCTGTACACTCCGACGAATTGGCTCGCCGACTTGCACTGCCCAGTCAGGATGTTTCAGCGGCTCTCTCATTGCTGGAGTTGCAGGGTGTTGTGCGGAACGTTGGTAATATGCAATACATCGTCTCTCGACGGTGGAGGACAGAATAAGGTTGAAGAAGGGACTAGTCATTGTTGAATCGCCCGCGAAGGCGAAGACTATCGGAAGGTTTCTGGGCAGCAAGTACTCGGTCATGGCATCCATGGGACACATCAGGGACCTGCCCAAGAGCACCCTGGGAGTGGATGTTGACAACCTCTTTGAGCCGAAGTACGTGGTGCCGAAGGCAAAGGCAAAGGTTGTATCCCAGATAAAGACGGCTGCGGCAAAGGCGGATGCAATCTTCCTCGCGACAGACCCGGACCGGGAGGGCGAGGCGATTTCGTGGCATCTGGTGAGCGCTGCAAAGCTTGAAGGAAACGACCGTGAATTGCGGCGGGTCGTGTTTCACGAAATTACGGCCGATGCCATCAAGAAAGCGTTCAAGAACACTCGTGAGATAGACATGAATCTCGTGAACGCGCAGCAGGCGCGGAGAGTGCTGGATAGACTTGTCGGCTATAAGCTCAGTCCCCTGCTCTGGAAGAAGGTACAGCGGGGACTCTCGGCAGGACGGGTTCAGTCAGTCACTGTGCGGATGGTTGTTGACAGAGAGCGGGAGAGAGAGGCGTTCAAGGCAGATGAGTACTGGGTGCTGCAGGTCAAGTTGGGGCGTACTACGGACGAGAAAGAATCCTTCTGGGCCAAAGTGGTGAAACTGCGGAACGGAAGGAAATTCCCTGTTTCCAGCGAGGCTGTTGCCGTTCACACGATGGAGCAGCTCGTCTCTGCCTCCTACTCCGTGGCCAAGGTTGCTTCTCGCGAAGCACAGCGAAGGCCCACAGCGCCCTTCACGACCAGCACGATGCAGCAGGAGGCATCGCGACGATTGCGATTCTCTGCGAGCCAGACGATGGTTGTTGCACAGCAGTTGTACGAGGGTGTCGCTCTGGCGGGTGGGGAAACGGCCGGCCTCATCACCTATATGAGAACAGACTCACCTCGGATGAGTCCCGGAGCGGTTTCGGAGATACGTGACTATGTGACGGCAACGTATGGAGAGTCCTATATCCCCGCAAAGCCGTACCGGTACGCGAGCAAGGGCAAGTTCGCACAGGAAGCGCATGAGTGCATCCGTCCTACAAGTGTTGCGCGCACTCCCGAGAGCATGAAAGCGTTCCTGGATAGCAGACAACTCAGGTTGTATCGGCTTATCTGGCAGCGCGCAGTGGCCAGCGAGATGTCTCCTTCCATCTACGATAATGCGGCTGTGACTGTTGAGGCTACGACGGGTGATGATGGTGGGTTCCTGCTTGAAGCCTCCGCATCGAAACTGAAGTTCGCCGGCTTTGCCGTCCTGTACAGTGAGAAGGCGGATGATTCACCTGATGAGGAAGAAAGCTCTCAACTCCCTGACGTGAAGGAAGGCGAGCATCTCGCGTACGTCGACTCCAGCACAGAACAGAAATTCACTCAGCCACCACCCCGGTACACTGAGGCGACGCTTGTTCGTGCGCTTGAACAGCTGGGCATCGGCCGTCCGAGCACGTACGCGCCCACCCTGTCGGTGATTCAGTTGAGGGATTATGTCGCCAAAGAAGCCGGACGCTTCTTCCCCACCCGTCTGGGCATCGGGGTGAGCGACCTCTTGAGCGAGCACTTCCCAAAGGTGGTGGATGTTGGATTCACCGCACAGATGGAGGGCCAACTCGATGAGATTGCACAGGGTGACAGGGATTGGGTCTCTGTAGTCAGTGAGTTCTATGTGCCGTTTGCCGGCGTGCTCGATGGTGCTGAGGAACGCATCGCCCGTGTGGATGTGACGGAGCCGACTGATGAGGTGTGTCCCAATTGTGGGAAACCCATGATTATCAGGAGTGGCAGGTTTGGAAGATTCCTTGCATGTACCGGCTATCCTGAGTGCAAGACTACCAAGCCATTGGTGAAGACTACTGGAGCGAAGTGCCCTGAATGTGGCGCGGATATCGTTCAGAAGCGCAGTAAGAAGGGAAAGACCTTCTATGGATGCAGTGCCTACCCGAACTGCAACTTCGCGACGAGCAGGCGGCCCGTGGCGAAAGCCTGTCCTGAATGTGGCAAACTCATGGTAGAACAGGGGAAAGGAAAGGCGAAGTGTCTGAGCTGCAACGCAGTGGTCTCTGCAGAGTCTGAGGGAGAGACGGATGGGTCTTCCGAAGAGTAGCGCGGGAACGTTGGTACCTTCCGGCACCATCCACGCCCTGAGAGCATCACTGAGGGAGCGCGAACTGGATTGCCTGCTTGTGTCATCACGCGAGAACGTGCGGTACCTTCTCGGCTTCACCGGGTCATCTGGGTGGGCTGTGGTATCGGAAGACGATGCGGTGCTGATGACGGACTCCCGCTACATGGTTCAGGCAGAGGCACAATTGCAGTGGGGTTCGGTGTGCCTGGCTGAACGAGGTCTCGTTGAAGCCGTGGTGCAGTACATCTCGAAGAAGGGCTTCAAGACTGTTGGATTCGAGTCTGACGTATTGTCTTTCTCCAGCGTGCGCTCGATTGAAACAGGTCTCAGCCAGGCTGCTCCC
>JAFGFT010000013.1 GCA_016930935.1 Dehalococcoidia bacterium
CGCCCAGGAGAACAGCAGTTTCGCCCCGTGACGGAGAATCCCGGCCCAGTCCTGCTGAGACCCGATGAGGTAGCCGGGGCAATCGGCGAGCGATACCAGCGGGATGCTGAACAGGTTGCAGAAGCGGATGAACCGCGCGAGCTTATCGCATGCATCAATGTCGAGCACCCCTGCCTTGATGGTCGGCTGGTTTGCCACCAGTCCAACAGGGCGACCGTCGAAACGCGCGAAGCCACAGATGGCGTTCGCAGCGTAGTGGGGCAGCAGTTCGTAGAAGATGCCATTGTCGACGACTGCGTTGATGACTTTCTTCATGTTGTAGGCGCGGTTTGGATTATCGGGGATGATGTCGTCGAGTTCCTTGCTCTCCCTGTCTGGCGCGTCGCTGCTGGAAGCGCGCGGTGGTTTCTGCTGGTTGTCTGATGGCAGGAAGGCGAGGAGTTCCTTGCATTTGTCGAGGCACTCGGCATCGGAATCGGCAATCACATGACTCTGGCCGGACTTCATGGCGTGTGCTTTCCAGCCGCACAGGTCCTCAAGGCTGATGTCCTCACCGGTCTGCGTCTTCACGAACATGGGGCCGGCGATACCCATGAATCCCGTCTCGCGGTTCTGGATGATGAAGTCCATCATCACCGGGTGGTAGGCCTGCCCTCCGAGGCACGGGCCCATCAGCAGGGATACCTGGGGGATGATGCCTGACGCCTCTATCTGCGACCGGAAGGTCCAGCCGTAGGCTTCGAGCGTGTCCATGCCCTCGTGCAGGCGGGCGCCTGCAGAGTCATTCATGGTGACGAACGGCCAGCCCTTCTCCTTTGCGAAGCGGATGGCGGACGCGAGCTTCCTGCCGTGGTATTCACCGAACGTGCCCATCATGGCGGTGTAGTCCTCGGCTGCTGCGACGACGTTGCGCCCGTTCACCTTGCCGAATCCCGTGATGATGCCTTCCGCGGGCACTTCACGTTTGTCCATTCCGAAGGCGGTGGTACGGTGCTTGACCCACATGCCGATCTCGGTGAACGTCCCATCGTCGAAGAAATACTCCAGTCGCTCACGGGCGGACATCTGTCCTTTCTCGTGGCGGGCATCGATAGCCTTCGTCCCACCCATCTGCAGGATGCCGTCGCGTTTTTGCTGCCACTCGGCGATTCGCTCTCTGGTGCTCTTCTCTTGTGCTGCGTCCATGTTTCCCCTTCCTTCGCGATATAGCCTTGAACAAGCGTGGGGGTACAAAGCCGTATCATAGGCACGGTTGCGAGCGTCGTTCAAGAGGGGAGCGAGAGCGGGGGCTACCTGTTGCAGGCGAAAGGACTGTCACGCGTCCTGTTTGATGGGGACAAGTTGTATCGACCCCTGCATGCCGACGTGCCCGTCGATAGTGGCGAGGATACCGAGCATCTCCGGAGGCAGGTGTGCAGGGTCGAGAATGGTCGCGAGGTCATCGCTGCTCCTGATGCGGTTGCAGAAGGATGTGGCGAGTGCGTCGGCCACGGCTGCAGAACGAGCGAGCACCGTGCAGGCATCGGCCCTGCCAAAACTGAGCGAATGACCGAAACTGCCGGCGGATGTACAGATTCCCAGCGGGGTCATGGCAGGGTCTATCTGCAACCCTATTTGACCGGTGAGGCCGGACTGTCCGGCGTACAACGCGACCACCCTCGGGACGAGCGTCTTGATGAAGAGGTCACCGCCGTTCTCGACGATAACCTCGTCAGAATAGTGCAGCAGGTCGTTGCCAACCGCCTCAGCGATGGCTCCGGCGACGGCTGCGAGCGGGCCAATCTGTGCGATGCGCGCGGCACGTGCCATGGCCTGTATCACAGGTGGAGCACCTGCCATGGCCTCTTGAGGCTCAAGGCTGGTGCCGAACCGCGGATGGACGCGGAAGTATGACTCGATTGCGTGTCTGTGCTTTGAGGCTGATTCGAGAGCCTCTCGGGTGAGGTCGCGTTGTGCCGTGATGAGCAGGTCTGTCTCGTGCGCGGTGACGGTGAACCGAACAAGGCCGCCGGAGGCGACCCATTCCCTGTAGACGCGGCGACTGTTCACTTTGAACGCAGCGCTAGAAGACGATAGTCATGGCGTGAGGGGGGCAGGCTTTCACGCAGAGGCCACAGAGGACGCACTTGTTGTGGTCGAAAGAGACCTTTCTCGTCGCAGGGTCAACCTCGAAGGCGCCGGCAGGACATATGGATACGCACGCGCCGCAGTGGGTGCAGCGGACTTCGTCGCGCAGCACGTCCTGGCTCAATGGCTGAATCTTGAGGCCGGTGTCTCTGAGGTACTGCATGCCCTTGTCGTAGTCCGAGCGCTCACCGGTCACTTCCAGCACGAGCAACCCTTCCTGGCCCTGTGAGACGGATGCCTTCAGGATGTTGAAGACGAGGTTGTAGTCTGTGGCGAGCCGGCATACGACTGGCTGTCCTGTGACCAGGGGCGGGAAGTGAAGCACGATGCGTCGTGATACTTTCATTCTAGTTTGCCTGTTCCTCTTCTATCGGGCGGTCCACCAGGTGGTGGTAGCCAATCTCCGAGTCCGGTCCGGGGAGAGGTGCAACCGGCTCTGTCAGCAGGAAACTCCCGTCCGAGACTCTCTCCTTGAGCAGCAGGGCAATCTCCCGTGCCCTTGCGTAGCTGGAGAGGGATGACGTTGGCACCTTCTTTCCATTGAGTGTGATGCTGCCGCTACGCAGGTCGGCGTAGCTGACCTCACCGAGAATCTCCGGGTCCCTGTTGGGATGCGCATACGCGAAGTCGATGATGGGTGCAACGATATCTGCATCCGTGACGAGCGTATGTTCCAGTATCTTGTCGGACAATATTGGAATCGGTACGCCTATGCCCACAGTGAGTGTGGCTCCATAGCCCAGCATGCTGGTGCCCATGAGCCACCGCGCATCCATCTGCTTGAGGTCGCCGATGAGAGCGAGACAGCCGGACGCCTCCCTGGGAGTATCGTTGTCGAGACGCGGCACGTGAGGGTTGTGCTGGGTGCCGTGCCATGCAACGTACCCTTCGCCTCCTCCGAGGAACACCCTTGTGCCGATGCCGATGGTATCGAAAGTCGGGTCGTTCAGCAGCGGTGAGAGCTGGCTGGCCGTCGAGTAGTTCGCGTTGCCGAGATTAGGCTTGAGAACGCCCATGTAGGTGTAGAGCATCTTGTCGCCGATGTTCACTGCGACCTCATAGTTCTGGAAAGCGTTGCGCAGGTTGAACAGCGTGGCGCTGTTGAGGTCTTCAAGTCGAATCCACGTCTCCAGCTTCTTCCTGGGGTAGCAGTCCGTACCATAGCCGGTTGCCTGGAGCCGCACGTCCTTGCCTGCCACGAGGTCCTCGATGACATGTCCGCCGCCGTACCTGAACTCCCCCGGGTATATCTTGTTCTTCGGGTCGTCTTCCGGGATAGCAGTGGCGCCCACAAACAGGTCGATCGCGGCGAGACCGGCGTAGGCAGGGACATCGTTGAGGTAGGCCTTGCTACCACCCATCTTGATGCGTGGTTTGGCGTGGCCGGGGTTGATGAACAGTCCTGAGGAACACATCGGGCTGAACGTACCGGTTGTGACGACGTCCACCGTCCGGGCGGCTTTCTCAAAGCCTTCCTTCTTGACGTAGTCGATGATTTCCTCGGCGGTGAGGACCACGGCCTCGCGCCTGGATATGCGCTCGTTTATCTCAGCGATTGTCTTAGTCACAGCTACTCCTGAAGGTGAGGGAACAGGATATCACAGGGAACTTACACGCGTCTTGTTGATGCCCGTGGCGAGCCTTGACGCATACGTGGTGTCGGGGTAGACTGCGAGTCCTTCAACGAGCCATAGTATCGGGGGTTCTGATGCCGTATAAATCACCGCGAGATACCGTGACCGCCGTCCATGCCATCGGCTGCGCCAAGGCGGGACTTGGTAGTCCCCGTCTCTTCACACTGGGAATACTCGCCGGCGCCTATATCGCCTTCGGGGGACTGCTTGCGGTCATCGTTGGCGGTGGCATGCCCGGCATCGGAGCGGAGAATCCCGGCCTGCAGAAGTTCGTCTTCGGCGCTGTCTTTCCTGTCGGCCTCATGCTCGTCATCATCGCAGGGGCGGAATTGTTCACGGGCAACACCGCCACGTGTATACCGTCCACCCTCTCAGGGCAGACCGCATGGAAGGACCTCGGCCGTAACTGGGTTCTCTCCTACGCCGGCAACTTCGTCGGCTCTCTGCTGGTCGCGTACCTCCTGGCCTACGCCACGGGTCTTCTCGCTGCCGAACCATGGCACTCCACCATCGTGGGTATCGCCCAGGCAAAGGTGTCGCAGGGATTCCTTCCGTTGTTCCTCAAGGCCGTGGGTTGTAACTGGCTCGTGTGCCTTGCCGTCTGGATGGCGGTATCCGCAGAAGACGTAGCGGGGAAGATAGCGGGCATCTGGTTCCCCATCATGGCCTTCGTGGCGATAGGGTTCGAACACAGCATCGCCAACATGTTCTTCATCCCCGCAGGCATGCTCTACGGTGCGCACGTGACCTGGGGTCAGTTTCTTGTGACCAATCTCGTGCCCGTGACGCTGGGCAATATCGTCGGGGGCGCCCTGTTCGTGGGCGTGGCCTACTGGTACATCTACGGCTCTCGTGGAACCGCAGAGTAGCCGGGGCGCACCTCTGTTCACAGTGCTTCCCGTCTCTCAGTTCGACTACGGGTCACCTTTCAACTTTCAGGAACCTGGCGTTAATCGCCACGATGGTCGCGCTGGTGGCCATCAGGGCCGCCCCCACCGCCGGGTCGAGCACGATTCCCGCGCCATAGGCCACCCCCGCCGCAAGAGGAATAGTGATGACGTTGTAGCCGGTTGCCCATACGAGGTTCTGCACCATTTTGCGGTAGGTAGCCTTTGACAGCTTGATGGTCGCGACCACGTCGAGCGGATTGCTGCGAATGAGCACGACGTCCGCCGTCGCCACCGCCACGTCGGTTCCCGCGCCGATAGCGATGCCCACATCCGCCTGGGCCAGCGCCGGCGCGTCGTTAACTCCATCTCCCGTCATGGCGACTTTCAATCCTCGTGATTGCACTTCCTTCACTTTCTCGGCCTTCTGTTCCGGCAGTACCTCGGCAAAATACTCATCAAGGCCGACCTCATCCGCCACCCACTTGGCTACCTGCTGATTGTCGCCCGTCAGCATCATGCACCTGATTCCCATAGCCTGGAGTTCCGATATCGTCTGCTTGGACTCGGGGCGAACCACGTCCGCCAGGGCGACGGCGCCCGCCAGTTCTCCATCGATAAGGACGAATATGACCGTCTTGCCCTGTGAACTGAGTCTCTCTATCCGGGCGTCGTTCACCGTGATGTTCTGCTCTTTCAGGTAACCGGGACTGACGGCCATCACGTCTCTGCCCTTCACCTTGCCCTGCGCCCCCTTACCAGGAAGTGACTTGAAATCGTCTACGGGCAGTGTGGATTCGGCGGCGGCAACGATTCCCGCGGCGATGGGGTGCTCCGAATGAGCTTCAACGGAGGCAGCGTACTGTAATAGGTCACTCTCGGTCATCTCCTTGCCGAGAAGTATCGTGTCCGTTACGCCGAACTTGCCCTGAGTGAGGGTGCCTGTCTTGTCGAATAGAATGGCCTGGATAGTGCGCGCCTGCTCGAAGCCATCGCGGTTCTTGATGAGCAAACCGCTCTTTGCTGAGAGAGACGTGGAAACGGCAACCACAAGCGGGATAGCGAGGCCAAGGGCGTGAGGACACGCGATGACCATGACGGTGACCATGCGCGCCAGGCCGAATACAAAATCCTGGCCCATTGGGCCGATCCATACGAGCAGCGTAATCGCTCCACCTCCGAGGGCGACGACGGTAAGCACCAGTGCCGCCCTGTCGGCGAGATTCTGCGTACGGGACTTGCTTTCCTGCGCTATCCGTACCAGTTCAGCCACCTGTGCAAGGTAGGAGTCGGCGCCTGTCTTCTTCACCTCGACCGTGATTGCGCCCTCCGCATTGATTGAGCCGCCGATAACGGTCGCGCCAACCTGCTTGGGCACGGGGAGGGACTCACCGGTCAACATGGATTCGTCCACGGACGTCTCACCGTCGACCACCTGGCCGTCGGCGGGAACCTTCTCTCCCGGCTTTACCAGGACCCTGTCGCCTGCTGCCAGTTCGTCGAGCGGGACTTCCGCCGTGCTGCCTTCGGGCATGAGCTTGTGCGCTTCTGACGGCATCAGCATGGCGAGCTCTTCCACGGCGGACGATGCTGCCACGATGGAGCGCATCTCCAGCCAGTGGCCGAGCAGCATGACATCGATAAGCGTTGCCAGTTCCCAATAAAAGATGGAGCCGCTCAGCCCGAATACGACGGCGCTGCTGTAGGCATATGCGGTGGTGATTGCCACCGCGATGAGCGTCATCATGCCGGGCGCCTTCGCCCGAAGCTCACTGACGATGCCGGTGAGGAACGGCCATCCGCCGTAGAGGTAGACGACTGTGGACAGAGCAAACAGCAGATAGCTGTCGCCGGGGAAGTCGAGCCTGCCTGCGAGTCCCAGGAATCCCTGTATCATGGGGGAGAGCAGCAGAATCGGCACGGTGAGTGCCAGAGAGACCTGGAGCCGCCGCCGGAAGTCGGCGATCATCATGGCGTGATGCTCGCGCTCGCTCATCCCCTTCATCCCTTCCATCCCCGTCATGTCGTGCGCGTCCTTCATGCCCTTCACCCCCGTTGTCCGA
>JAFGFT010000014.1 GCA_016930935.1 Dehalococcoidia bacterium
ATACGTCTTGCTCTCTGCAATCTTCTCGATGCCACGATGCATGTAGCTCGTGCGCCAATCGATATCGACAACCCGCTCACCTTCCACGACCACGCGGAACAGTTCGGGCTCTTCAATCAGCGGATGGTAGGGGCCGACAGGTATGGTAGTCTTCATTTTGTCCCCTTGCGCAGAATCTGACACCTCAATTCTTCCTGTTCCTCTTCAGTCCGGAAGGGGTACTGTCCCCTGAATTCCTTTCTGTAGGGGTACACGCCTTCAGGCCAGTCATCGGCAAGAAGGAAGCGGACAGGATTGGGATGACCGACAAATTCCACGCCAAAGAGATCTCGAATCTCTCTTTCAATATACTCAGCACCATCTATGATGGGGGCGATAGAGTCAATCGTTGGCTCCGGCATAGGCGCCACTGTCCTCAGTGTGACTATCTTGCCGAGGGAATCGAACGAGAAGTGGTACAGAATCTCCATGCCTGCCCGAGTCTCAAGACCCGTCATGATTATGAAACGTGCTCCCAGGTCTACAAACATGAAAGCGGCGATATCCTTCACCTTTGAAGGCACTATCGATACGTACATTCTGGACGCAGAACGCTCCTGGACATCGCCGACCGCGTCCGGAAATTGCTTCTGCAGTTGCTTGACAGGATTTTCGTTGTTCATCTGATACTCACAGTTTGGCGAGGCCTTTCACCAGGCCGTCGATAATTGCCTCAGGGCGGGGCGGACAACCAGGAATGTACACGTCAACAGGGATAATTTTGTCGATTGGACCGGCCATGTGGTAGCTGCCATCGAATATGCCTCCACTGCATCCGCACGCACCTATCGCTACCACGAGGCACGGCTTCGCTACCTGCTCATAGACATGCAACACTCTCGGCAGTGTCTGCATGGTCACTATCCCGGTCACGAGCAGCACATCCGCATGCCTCGGAGACCCGATCAGCGTGATGCCGAAGCGCTCGATGTCGTACTTTGGAGTCAGTGCATCGAGAATCTCGATGTCACAGTTGTTGCACGAACCCGTGTTCAAGTGGAACGCCCAGGGAGACTTCTTCAGCCCCCAGCGCGACAACTTGCTCAGTGGTTTGTTGTTCTCTTCCATATTCCTACAAGCCTAGCGTTGCCAGAATAATGCCGACCACCGATAGTATGAGCACAGGCCCCCAGAAGAAGCGCAGAGCCTGGTCGATTCGAAGCCGTGGATTGGTGTTCTTAATCAGTACCAGCACCACCAGAAGCAGCACGTACCACAGTATCGCCCACCAACTCCATGCCGTTGTTGCGAAAAGCGTAATCAACAGCACCGGCATCACGCAGAGCAACATCGCCTTCGTAATTTTGAACACGGCAAGAGGCGCACCCGAATATTCGGTATACGGCCCCGCTATCAACTCGCACTCGGCCTCCGGAATATCGAACGGCCCCATGGCCAGTTTCGCAGGTACATAGATGAGGGCCACAATGAACGCGATGATGCACGAGATGCCCTGCGAAAGCATCGCTCCGCCGGCCTGCTGGTACTCAACCATCCCACCGAGAGACACGATGCCACCATTCTTCACCAGAAGTGTGAAGACGGACAACAGGAATGCCACCTCGTAGGCCAGCATCAGTTTCATTTCTCTGCTCGCACCGAGTGCCGCGAACGGATTCCGTGAAGCGGACCCGCCCACAATGAGCGCGAGAGAAGGTACGTACAGAAGGTACAGAACCACGATAAGGTCGCCGATGAAACCACTGTCAGGCCGGATACTTGCCATCCATACAATCGTGGCCACAACGATAACCGCCGCCAGTCCGATGTACGGGGCACCCAAAAAAGTGAGCCGGGCGCTGCCCTGGGGAAGCACCGTCTCTTTTCCCAGCAACTTGAACACGTCCGCGAACCCCTGGTACCAGGGAGGACCAACACGCCATTGAAGCCGTGCCGTGAGCTTGCGGTCGAACCACGACGAAAGAAGACCTATGACAGCCGTGAACACAAAACCGGGGAACACGACCACCAGTCCGACGTACATCAACACACTCGTCAAGGACACCTATACTCTCCTGAACAGAGGATGACGCCCCTTCATGCTGGAGCTGATCATTACGCTCGTTTCGGCAACCTCGTCGGCTTCCTCGTACGTAAGCGCCCCCGCGGGACACGCCATCACGCATGCAGGTTCTCGGCCTTCCTCCAACCTGGACGCGCACAGATCGCACTTTGAAATCACGTATGAACGAATCTGGGGTTCGATAACTCCAAACGGGCACGCCAGTGCACACGAACCACAACCCGTGCACAGCATGTTCATTCTCTTGATTGCACCACTATCCAATTTCTTGATTGCATCGCGGGGACACGCCGCCAGACAGGCAGGTTCCTCACAATGGCGGCAGATGAACGGCAACCGCACATCCTCCCGCAACTCGCCATACCCTATGGTTGGTCGATGTTCATTGTGTGAGTAATCACACGCTGCGGAACACGTCCGGCAGCTTATACAGCGGTCAATATTGACGAAGACTTTCTTCATGACTTCTGTTTCCCAGTCACTCGCGCCGCTCCGGGACCGGTCGAGAACGAGCCGTCCGCCGTTGGCACCCAGGAGAAGAGGGCTCGCAGATTCACATCATATTCAGGAACGCCGATGACACCGGCCTGCAACCTGTCCGTCACCTTCGCCACCGCCTCAACTTCCGCGGATTCCGAGGCGACGATGACACTATCTCCATCAGAGATGCCGCCCGCGGTCGCATCGGCCATGCTCACCTCGATGAATCCACCGGGGAACATCTCCGCAGCCCAATCCATCCGACCTGTCACGCTGCCCGAACCGGACTGACCGGCTGCTGACAGGCTGATAGCGGTCATTCCGAGCGACACAGGGGCCGACACCGACGCCCTCACCGCCTCGAGCCGTTTGGCGAGCGAATCCGCCCCAACCGGAGATGGCCGTGAAGGCTTTGCCGCCTTTACTTTCGAGTCTTTCGGGGCATCGAGTGCACCCTCCAGAAGAGATATCGCGTCAGATACCGTGCGCGTGCCCCATGATGGAGACACTGCGGCATCCCACGTCAGAACAGACCCGTCGAACAGAGCAGCGGAGCCACCCGACTCCAGCCATGACGCTCCCGCGAGCACCACAGCCGCCATGCGCTCTGTGGCATCACGAAGCAGCGAGATTGTCCCGACCATGTCGAGACCGGCAAGCGCCGCCGTCAATCCCGCAGAAGGATACACGGACGCGATATCCGTGCCAACATTCAACAATACTTTGTATTTCCCAGCCTGAAGGCTATTGATGAGAGCAGACGAAGACATCCACGACTCTTCCGTCGCGGTCTTCCATGCGCCTCTCACGTTCCCACCCGAAGGTAGCAACATGCAATTCTTCCCTTCACCAGCGGCAGATGCCACCGCTCCGGCAAGGGTTGCGACAAGTGCCATGTCAGTCATGCCACGCGCAGACGGAGCCACGATAATCGCTGCCTTTGCCGCACCCGCAAAGGCGCTGGCCATCTTCGCCACGGTGGACCTGGAGATGCCTGCAGCCTGCAACAGCCCCACTTCATCCACGCCGTCGACCCAGGTATCACACGCTGTTCCTATCTTGCCAACCGCCCGCACCGCTTTCAGAAGAGATGCAAGAACCAGTGACTCGGAACCGGGACGGTTCTGGATATGCTCACTCGCGAACCATGCGGTATTGCTTCTGCGCGGACTCACCACGAAGAGGCTGTTCCCGCGAGCCGCGTACTTGGAATCGATGATTCGACTCGCCAGCACCGGATGCGTCACGAACACATCGCCGAGCACAATAACGCACTCCGCTTCCTCCAGAGAGGCAACGCCCGCACTCTCACCTGATGCCACGAGGGGCCAGTCTTGAGGTTCGGACACGCACGCCACGGAATCCGTTCCAATCACACGGGCAAACCGCCCGACTGCTTGAAGCTCTTCAGTACTCCGCATGCCATCAGTCACTATTGCCACGGACTGTGGACCGGAGGTACGGATAATCTCATTCAACCGTGATGACAGGTCAGCAACCGCATCTTCCCACGATGCATCCCGGAGCTTCTCCCCCTTGCGGACACGGGGCACCGATACGCGCTGCGGATGATTCAGCAGCTCGGTCAAGTACAGACCACGGGGGCATACGCGTCCACCGAACTGTCCAGACGATGGACAGAACTCCGGTCCGGTCACGGCGCTGCCGTTCACCCTGAGGCCGACAGTGCACCCGAGAGGGCACAGCAGGCAGTATGTCTCTTTCACATCCATCTGGTTTCTCTACGACCACGCATCCGGAAAGTCACATATCTGGTCATACGTGAACACCGGACCATCCTTACATACATAGTAGGTGCCGATACGGCAATGGCCACAAAGGCCCATGCCGCAACTCATATTCTTTTCCATTGAGAAATACATATGCTCGGGCTTGAATCCCATTTTCAGGAGCAACGGAACCATGAAGCGCAGCATAATCGGAGGGCCACAAGCCACTGCGACCGCATTGGGAACATCCTTGATGTCCTCAGGCTTCATGATAGACGTCACGACACCGACATTGTGGGGCCATGATTCGTCAGCAACGTCAACCGTATAGACCGCATCAATCCTGGGATCGGTCTCCCATGAGAGGCACAGGTCCTTGTACATCCTCAGTTCCGGATTGCGGGCGCCATACCTCAGGACGATGCTCTTGTACTTGTCAGATTCATGCAGCAGTGCAAGAAGAACGGACCGCATCGGCGCCATTCCCACACCACCTCCAACCACATAGACCTCGCGGCCCTTGTAGTAGTCCATGGGATAGGAGTTGCCGAAAGGCCCTCTCACGAGAGCAATGTCCCCGCGCTTCGCCTTGTGGAGCGCCGTGGTGTTCTTACCACGAGGTTGAATCTGCACGCTTATCGCAAGCGTGTCATCCTCAAAGCACGACGAGGATACACCGAAGGGCGATTCACCAACCCCCGGCATGCCCGCCATCACGAAGTGCCCGGGCTGAAAATGAATCGGCTCCCTGGGCTTGAGAACGTAGGTCTTGATAGCCGAATTCTCATCCACGACGTCCAGGATTTCTGCCTCAACTGGCATATAGGGATTAAGCACTTTCGCTCTCCTCAAGGTCATGGAGAACCTGCCGCATATCGATTCCCGCCAGACATGCTTCGATACAACGTCCACATCCCGTGCACGCAGGCATATCGAACTGGGCGGGATAGAACTGGAACTTCTTCACATACTTGTTCTTGAACCTGTCATTGCCGGTCGCCCGTGCGCTGTGTCCACCGCCCACGCGGGTATAGCCACGAAGATAGCAGAAGTCCCACACTCGAACGCGTTCGTTCTTGTCGCCGACTTTCTGATCATAGAGCACGAAACAGTGGCACGTGGGACACACCGCAAGGCAGGCAGCGTCCTCCCTGCACCTCCCCACATACTTGTTCCACGCTGCGGAGTCGTAATTGGACTCAACCAGTTCGGGATATGGCCGGTGAGTCTCATACTCCCGGTTCTGCTCCTCCACCGCGCTGCGGGTCTGCTCTCTGTTGCGTTCGCGCTCCGCAAGTTGCGCCTCAGTCGCTTCTCCGAGTTCAACACCGCCCGCTTCAATGAGCTTCTTGCCTTTCTCAGTCCCGACTTCAAGAATGACGCCGTCGGAGACAACTGCCACAGACAGGTCGAAACTGCTCTGGGGATGAGGCTCCATGCCGAGCAGTGTGCAGAAGCAGGATGGTGCAGGCTCGGAACAATCAGCTCCGACTACTACCGCTTTCTCACGCCGTGAGACCCAGAACGGGTCCTTGATATCACCCTTGGCGAACGTTTCATCAAGACATTCAAGTCCACGGAGGTCGCAATTCTTGGCACCGAAGAGCACGAATCCCGGTTCATCATCCACGAACTCGGTACTGGACGGATAGGTTGCGACAGTCTCCCTGGTTCGGAAGTAGAAGATTTTCAGAGGCTCGACGGCACGAATACCATCGAGTTCAGGAGAGATTTCTGAATCAGATTCAAGCCGGGACCAATGGCGATGGCCTGCCCTGGAAATGGGCACATAGACTGGCCTGTCCTGAGCCCAGGCATCAAGCATTCGCTGTAGTTCGCGCGGGGTTGCAATATACGTTGGCATACCTATCGAATCCCGACAGACTCAACCGAAACGCTAACCCTACAAATCCGATACACAGGTCGGCGCGCTCATGGTTCGAAACCAAGAGTTGCTCATTGTACGCATGGTCCAAACAGGGTGTCAAGATGTTCCACGCGGAATATCGCCCTCATTCGGAACGGAAACTCACCTGCAGTTCGTCGTCGCCCTGTTTGAGCAATGCTTCAACCTCATTCTGGTCGGACTGATCTGTGATGGGATCAATCATGGAGATGGAGAGACCGTGTTCATCCTTCCTCGTCTGCCACTCGTTCACGTAACCGACCACGGTTGCGTAGTGAAAGGTCCTGTCGCCGCAGCACACCGTATCAACGACTGCATCAGTGAGCAGATAGAGGATCTCTCTGCCCCTGTAAGCAGTCCTGCACTCCGCCCAGTGAGCCTCCAACCCATGCCCACTGTGTTCGTCCAAACCCTCTGGCAGATGTACGTATTGCACAGCCAATCTCTCCTTCCAGCTTCCATCCTGGCTACCCGGTAGCGCACATGAGGATACTCTGCACCACCGTGATGTTGCCAGAGAAGGACTACTTCGAGTGATAGAGCATGAACATCTGCTGCCTGGTGGCGGCGAGCTGGTCGGCGGCAATCCGGACAACACGCTCCATCACGCGTGCGCAGATGTCAGGATGAGTTTCGCACAACTTTCTCATGCCTGCACCGTCAAGAACCACGAGTGCAGAATCACTCACGGCTTTCGCCGTGCTCGTGTATGCATAGGGTGGCACGAGTGTCTCCCAGCCAAACACTCCGTTTCGCTGCAAGGAAGCCACCTGTAGTCTTGTGTCGGGAATCGCCTCAATCTCCAGATTCACTCTTCCAGAATCCACTACGTACATCTCAGTACTCTCGGCGTTCTCTGTGAAAATCACCGCACCACTCGCAAACTTCTGGACACGCACGACGCTCTGCCTGATCATCTCCAGTTCTTCGTCACTGATGCCCTGAAAGATACTTACTTCTTTCAGACGTTCTACACTCTCCATCGCAGTCGCCCTCCTGTTGGATGTCACTTTGAGCTGCTTTGTTGTTTCTTGAGCGAACTCAGTCGCACAGGGTCTATCAGGATACCGCACTCACATCTACCCAATCGTTCCATGTCACTCAACACCTCGTCGCAGGGACAACTCTTCCGTGAGTCCACGCAAGGACAATGACCGAGGTCAACACATTTCTGAGCATGAGCACGGAGACATTCCGATTGGGCGAGCATGAAGCCATTCTCCCTGGCGAACTGGCTCAGCTCGGTAATAACATCGGCCGCAGTCTTGGCGTTTCTGTCCATTGCGTACAGACACCCTTCAAGGACTTTCCACAGACAATCAATACTGCCGCAGAAAGTCAGAATCAGACGATATACTATCAGCGCGCCACCCAAACTGAAAGTGGTTGTTCAGCGAAAGTGTGGAGCTACACGATGCAAGAAGTGGCACAGAGGCACGCCACATTGCAGAGACCTTTCTACTCATCGGGTTTGTTGGTATACTATTCTCTCCAAAGGGGCTGTAGTGTCCCGAAACGACATGTGCGCCTCACTTCGGCGGTGCGAAGATTGCCAGTGATGGTTCGCAGCAGGAACAATGAGTAGTATTGGGCGAATAGCCCAGGAGGAGCGAGAGTGCCCACCTATCTAGCTGTAGGTCAAATGCTGATTGCTGTCGCCCTCGTCGCCGTCATCCTCTTGCAGGTTCACGGAGGCGGTCTTGGCGGCATATTCGGACAGCCCGATTCTGTCTTCCGAACCAGAAGGGGTATCGAGAAGACCCTGTTCCGTCTCACAATCGCGCTCGCCGGTTTCTTCGTTATCTTCGCCATGCTGATTGTGGCGATTGCGTAGCCTGGTCATGGCGCCACCAATCACACTGCTGACCGATTTCGGGACGCACGATGCGTACGTGGCCATGATGAAGGGAGTGATACTCTCCCGCAATCCGAAGGCTACCATCGTCGATATCACCCACTCCATCGAACCTCACAACGTCAAGCATGGAGCGTTCATACTTGCCACCTCCTGCTCCTATTTCGCCAAGAACACCGTTCACATAGCGGTTGTTGACCCCGGTGTTGGCAGTGAACGCAGAGGAATCATCCTCAAGACGCCGGACGCTCTCTTCGTCGCACCGGACAATGGGGTGCTCAGCTACGTCATAGACCAGCTCGCACTTAATGAGGATGGTGTTCCTGATGACGAGACTGAGCCAACGATGGTGCGGCTGAGACGAGGGATAGAAGCGGTTTCCATCACAGACCCGCGTTTCTGGAGGAATCCGGTGAGTCCCACGTTCCATGGGAGAGACGTTTTCGCTCCCGTTGCGGCCGGACTCTCTCTCGGGCTGTCCCCCTATGAATTCGGAGACAAGACCGATGTCCTCACCGTCCTTCCAAATCTCAAGCCAGTCATGGACTACTCGGGTGATGTGGTCGGCCACGTGGTACACATCGACCATTTCGGCAATATCGTCACTGACATCAGAAGCTCGAATCTGCCGCCGGGACCGGTCAACGTCTACGTCGGCAGTACACGCATCGACGGCATTTCACGATACTACCAGGAGACAGAAGGGCTTGCCGCGCTGCTGGGAAGCAGCGGCTATCTTGAGATATCTCTGCGGGAGCGCAGTGCTGCGGCGTATCTGGAGGCCTTCATAGGAGACGAGGTTCGCGTAGCGGGAATCTCTTAGCCCCTGAAGCCCTAGAGGCCGAGTCCTTCAAAGACCCCCATCATCCTCAACCCCACGTAGAACATCAAGACTGCGAAGATGAGCCTGAGTCTTTTCGCATCCACGACGTGAGCAGTCCTGGCGCCCAACTGTGCCATCGGGATGCTCAAGACGATGAGAGACAGCCCAACCGCAACGTTGACGTAGCCCAGGCTGTACGGAAGCCTGCCAACCACACCGAGCCCGTTCGCGATGTAGCCCGTGATACCACCGATGCTCGTGAATATGATAGCTGCGCTGGATGTGGCAACCGCCCTTCGCATCGGGAAATGGAACAACAACACCAGGGCGGGCACCATGAGCGCGCCACCACCCAGACCCGTCAGACCGCTGATGACACCCATGCCAAGGCCCAGGATGACCAGCCGTATCCGGGCCGGCTGAGGACAGGACTCATCCTCACATGAAGTTCCCCTGAAACCGATTCCCATCCTCAGAGCAATCAACAGGACCATAATGCCGAATCCCACTTTGAGAGCATGACTCGGCAGACTTGCGGCAAGTGTTGAGCCAGCCAGCGCTCCGACGAGTCCGCACGGCCCAAGAATGATGGATACACGCCAGACGACAGCGCCAAGTCTATGGTGACGAAGTGTGCTGCTCAGCACGGTCGGAATCATGACGAACAGACTCGTCCCGAACGCAGTGAGGAGGGCCGTACCTTCAGGCAGTCCGCTTCCACTCATCACCCAGTACATGACGGGGACCATGATGAAGCCACCACCCACACCAAGAAGGGCGGCCGTGAAACCGACTGCTGCCCCCGTTACGACAAGGATGGGAAGGAAATCAAGCATGGAAATCTGCCCTCATGTGAGTCTCACCTCTCTACTGCTATCTGTACGTTCAACGGACCACATGGTTCCTCTGCGCCGTTGAACCGTGGCTGAACGACACCTTCGGTGCCACAAGCCTGCATGGCACCTCTGTGGTGGCACATTACCGCTGCGCCACGCCGATGCCAGAATCTCCGGCCAATATCGTCAGCATCGGCAATGCCGTAGCTGGCGAGGAAGTTGCTCATCCACCGTCAGTAGACTGAGGCGATGCGACGCAACAGAGCGCCCCACTCCCTCACACCTTGAGGTTGAAAGAACCCGGATGGAACCGGTCTACGGGATGTCTACATTCCACACGACGCACAATTCCCCGAACTGCACGTCGAACAACTGCTGCCACCACCACCATACGAAGACATCATATCACTCATATCACCAGAGCCTGAGCTGAAGAAGGATGAGAAGAGGCGTCGAGGCCCGATAGTACCACAATCCGGACATGCGAGGTTCGTGCCATCCTCACCAACGCACTGCCGAAGCTCAAACTTCCTGCCACAGTC
The DNA here is from genome assembly GCA_016930935.1 of Dehalococcoidia bacterium. Taxonomy (GTDB): domain Bacteria; phylum Chloroflexota; class Dehalococcoidia; order GIF9; family AB-539-J10; genus SKVJ01. The sequence continues at coordinate 10,235 of JAFGFT010000014.1, forward strand.
TCCACATTCATACTCGTAAATCGGCATATGGTTCCTCCATAGATACCTGCACACCACCACAAGAACGCCACCACGGAGAGGCTTCCATCACGCAACGCCCCCACGTAGACAGGTGACAGATTCTCACACCGTCATCACGACGCATTGTAGCACCGTGATGCCAGACAATCGAAAGAAACACGCCACGGCGAGAGCGCCCACCTCAATGGCACTACTGCGAAGAGCCTGCACCCGAGAGATTGATTCCACGGCTCGATTCTGCTAGACAATACTCATGAACCGCATCGAGCTGCATCTATCCAGTGAAGCATGCATCGAGACGACAGCACGACGACGATACCGCGAACTCACGCAATCAGCCCTTCGGGGAGAGAAACTGGATGATGGCACGATGAAGGAAATCGAGCTGCTTCGAAGGTTCCTTGAGAGCGCCGATTTTCCAAGGCTGAGAGCCGACAGTGAATCCAGCCTGCGCAAGGGAAAGCACGTAACGTTCCACGTATATGAGACCGATGGCGAGGTTGCATGCAGCTTCGAGGTAGTCTAGGGCTCCAGGAGCACAACCGCGAGTGCGGCGATGCCATCGCCACGCCCGATGAATCCCATTCCGTCATTCGTCTTTGCTTTGACGGACACGTAATCCACCCCCACACCCATTGCTTCCGCAATCGACAGTCTCATCGACGGCACAAACGGCGAGAGCATGGGTTTCTCAGCAATCACAGTCACATCGACGTTGCCAATGGCGAATCCTCTGTCTGCAACCAGCGCCACGACACGTTCCAGAAGATGGATACTGGATATGTCCCTGAACTCCTGGTCGCCGCTGGGAAAGAGAGTCCCGATGTCCCCGAGGCACGCAGCACCACAGAGTGCGTCCACAACAGCGTGTGAGACCGCATCAGCATCGCTCCACCCCTCAAGCCCGCGGTCGAATGCTATCTCCACGCCTCCGAGCACCAATTTCCTTCCAGCCACCAGCCGATGACTGTCATATCCTGACCCGATCTTCATTCGCCACCTCCCCATGCAGCTGCAAAAGCACGGGCAGCGAGCAGGTCGTCAGGCGTGGTGACTTTCAGATTGCTGTATGCACCTTCATACAATTGCACGGTGCAGCCACTCTGTTCCGCAAGCATCGCATCATCGGTCACCGTATCGGATACAGCTTCGTGAACGGCACGCAGGATGTCTGCTCTGAAGACCTGCGGCGTCTGCACCAGTCGGAGCGTACTGCGGTCCAGCGTCTGCACCACTTCGCCCGAAGCACCTGCCACCTTCACCGTGTCCTTGACCGGAACAGCGGCGACGGCCACCCCTGTCCTGCGTGCAGCCCGGAGGCCTGCCTCCACGAGACTTCCTGTAAGAAAAGGACGGTCGCCATCATGCACTATCACCCAGTCCACGGGGGACATGGCTCGAAGCGCATTCCCGACAGAGTCCTGACGACGGGAACCGCCGGTACAGAACGTGGTCTTGCGCCATCCTTTCGTTCTCGCCAGTTCCTCCCCGAGAAGCAATGCGCCTGCACTCAGAGCAACGACAATCTCAGTCACGATGCTGCACTGCTCCAGCGTATCCACGCACCATGCAAGCATGGGCTGGCCATGAAGTTCCTGGAATATCTTGTCCTGGCCCCCCATCCGAACGCTACTCCCTGCCGCGGGGACGATTGCCCCAACGCGCTCCCGCGTCACTCTTCTTCCCTCACGTCATCCGTGCCAATCTCAAACGCCACAGCGAGCGCCTCTTTCAGTGACTCTGCCTGCAGGAGTCTCATTCCTTCCACGTCGGCTGAAGGAAGCTTGCTTTCAGAAGGGAGCACGCAATCCTTGAAACCCAACCTCGCCGCCTCCGCCAGACGCCTTCCTGGCTGGGAAACGGCCCGCAATTCACCCCCGAGGCCAAGTTCTCCGAAGACCACCAATCCCCGCCGGAGTGCCTGGTCCCGCATGCTTGAGACAATGGCAAGCGCCACGGCGACGTCCGCGGCAGGCTCAGAGATTCTCAATCCGCCTGTCACATTCACTATGATGTCCTGGTTGGAGAGCTTCAACCTGGTTCTCTTCGTCAAGACGGCGGTGATGAGCAGGAGGCGATTCACATCGAACCCATTGGCCACCCGCCGAGGCGGCCCGAAACCGGCAGGAGTGCTCAGGGCTTGAATCTCCACCAGCAGTGGACGGCTTCCTTCAAGCACCGGCACCACTACTGAGCCCACTACCTGTCCCCTGTTTCTGCCAATGAAGATGCTGGACGGGTTGGCGACTTCCGCCAGACCGTCAGCCGTCATCTCGAAGACCGCGAGTTCGTCAGTGGAACCGAACCTGTTCTTGACACTGCGGACCAGCCTGTACGCACTGTGCCGTTCCCCTTCCATATAGAGCACCACATCCACGATGTGCTCCAATGTACCCGGCCCCGCGATGGCCCCTTCCTTCGTCACATGGCCGGCCATCAGCACGGAGACACCGCGCTGCTTAGCGTACCTCATGAACCCCACAGTGCACTCACGAACCTGGCTGAGACTGCCCGCACCGCCAACCACTCCGTCCAGGTACATCGTTTGAATGGAATCGACTATGACGACGGAGGGCGATATCCCGGCCAGGTAGCCAAGTACAGAGTCAAGATTGGTCTCAGACAGAAGGATGATGTTCTCCCCCGAGACACCCAGCCGCAGAGAGCGAAGACGCACCTGCTGTGGTGATTCTTCTCCTGAAACGTAGACAACGGTGCCGTTCACACTCGACAGACGGGAGCACACCTGCAGTAGCAGAGTGGATTTCCCCACACCCGGCTCCCCACCAAGCAACACGAGAGAGCCCGGCACGAGACCACCACCGAGAACCCGGTCGAATTCGGAGATGCCGAGGCTCAGGCGTGGAGCGGTATCGAGAGAGACACTGGCGAGTTCCTCAGGTTCCGCGCCCTGCCCAAAGGCGCGCAGGCCGGAAGAAGGATGTTGTACAAGGGAGACTGGTTCGAGGCTATTCCAACTCTCGCAGGAAGGACAGCGCCCGAGCCACTTGGGACTCTCGCGACCACATTGCTGACAGACGAATATCTGCTTCAGCTTGCCTTTGTCGCGATTCTCGAACGCCACACGCAGTGTTTGACCAGACGACTACACGGCTTCCCGCACGAGGGGACGCATCACGAGCCGGTCTTCTTCGCTATCGATTTCGATGGTATCCCCGGACTGGAACTCACCGCGCAGTATCGCATCTGAGAGCTGGTCTTCCAGCATGTTCTGAATGACTCTGCGCAACGGCCTTGCGCCGAACACGGGATCGTAGCCCTTCTTGCCCAGGAGGTCCTTGGCGGCTTCGGTCACTTCAATCACGATGTTCTTGTCTTTGAGGGACGTGCTCACGTGACCAAGCATGAGGTCAACAATCTGCCGAAGGTCTTCCCTGCCCAACGCGTGAAACACGACGGAGGCGTCGATTCTGTTCAGGAACTCGGGACGGAAGCGGTTCTTCTGCTCGGAGAGAACCCTTTCCTTCATCTTTTCATAGTCCTGCTGCGTCCTCGCATCCCCATCCTGAGTGGCGAACCCGATACTCATGTCCTTGCGGATGAGTTCAGCACCCACATTGCTGGTCATTATGATGATGCTGTTGCGGAAGTCCACTCTGCGGCCCTTCGCATCGGTCAGATGACCATCATCGAAAATCTGGAGCAGGATGTTGAAGACATCATAGTGAGCCTTCTCAATCTCATCGAGAAGGATAAGGCAGTAGGACTTACGTCTGACCGCCTCGGTCAGTTGACCACCGTCGTCATAGCCGACATAGCCGGGAGGCGAACCCACGAGACGTGAGACTGTATGTCTCTCCATGAACTCGGACATGTCGAGGCGGATAAGGGCATCCTCAGCACCAAACATGAACTCTGCGAGCGCCTTCGCCACTTCGGTCTTACCAACACCGGTCGGTCCCAGCAGGATAAACACACCGATAGGACGCTTGGGGTCCTTGAGTCCGGCCCTGGCGCGGCGAACCGCACGGGCAATAGTGGTGACGGCCTCATCCTGGCCGATGATGCGCTTGTGAAGGGCAGATTCCATCTCCAGAAGGCGTGCGCTCTCATCCGTACTCAGCCGCACTACGGGAATACCCGTCCACATGCTGACTACCTCAGCGACATCTTCTTCAACGACTTCAGGCTTCTCGGTCTCGCGCTTGACCTGCCACTCACTCTCGATAGTATTCACTTTTTCGACGAGCTGCAGTTCCCGCTCACGCAATTCGCTTGAGTACTCGTACTGCTGAGCTGCGATGGCCGTCTCTTTTTCCTGTCTCAGGCCGTCCAGTGCCTTGCGTGCTTCGTTCAATCCGATAGGAGGACTACCCCTGCGGATCCGCACGCGTGAACTCGCTTCATCAATCACGTCAATGGCCTTGTCAGGCAGGAAGCGGTCCGGGATGTAGCGCGCCGCGAAGGTTGCGGCACTCTGAAGAGCCTCATCCGAGATGGTCAACTTGTGGAAGTCCTCGTAGCGGGACCTCACGCCGCGGAGTATGTCGAGTGTCTCATCAACACTCGGCTCCGCCACCAACACGGTCTGGAACCTGCGCTCAAGCGCGGGGTCCTTCTCCACATACTTCCGATAGTCATTCAGCGTTGTAGCGCCGATGCACTGAATCTGGCCACGCGACAACGCGGGCTTGAGCATGTTGGATGCATCGACCGCACCTTCGGCCGCCCCGGCACCAACAATCGTATGCATCTCATCGATAAAGAGAATGCAGTTGCCTGCAGCCTTCTCCTCTTCGATGACTTTCTTCATCCGTTCCTCGAACTCACCACGGTACTTGGTTCCTGCGACAAGGGCTCCGATGTCGAGCGCGACAATCCGCTTGCCCTGCAATACTTCAGGAACTTCCCCTTCAATCACGCGCTGTGCAAGCCCCTCGACAATTGCGGTCTTGCCAACACCAGGTTCACCTATCAACGCGGGGTTGTTCTTGGTGCGCCGACTGAGAACCTGAATAACACGCTCAATTTCCTTGGTGCGCCCGATAATCGGGTCCAGCTTGCCCGCCCGCGCCAGTGCCGTAAGGTCCGTACCCAACTGGTCGAGAGTGGGCGTCTTGCTCGCGGTACGAGTGGTCCGCGCATGGATAGCGTCATGCTTCATGACCTGAGCGGCTTCTTCACGAGCACGCTCAAGCGTGATGCCGAAGTTCTCGAGTACGTTGCAGGCCACGCCTTCCTTGCCACCAAGAAGGCCCAACAGAAGGTGTTCACTGCCGATGTAGCTTGAATTCAGACGGCGAGCCTCATCCACCGCAATCTCGATGGCGCGTTTCGCACGTGGGGAAAGACTTATCTCTCCTGTGGAATGCCGTTCGCCTTTGCCAACGACGAACTCCACAGCGGCACGAACCTTCGTGAGAGGGACTCCGAGATTGGTCAGGACCTTGGCAGCAACCCCTGCATCCTCATCAACGATTCCCAGCAGGATATGCTCAGTGTCGATATAACTATGACCGAGCCGCTTCGCTTCCTCCTGAGCTTTTGTCAGGACTCTGCGCGCACCCTCTGAAAACCTTTCAAACCCGCTACTCATACGAACGAATATCCTTGTAACACTAGATTGAAGTATAGTGGATGCACTTTGACACAGTCAAACGTTTTACACTGTTGATGAACGTACGTGGCGCATAGTACAATTTCGAGGTAATCAAATGCGAGTTGCGGGGGGAAGTGCAAGAGGTATCGAGCTCAGGGCCCCCTCCAGCCGAAAGGTAAGACCCGCCACCGGCCTTGTGAGGGAGGCAATCTTCTCCATGATTGAAAGCTCTGATTGCGCGTGTGATACCGTGCTTGACCTGTTCGCAGGTACCGGAGCCCTGGGCATCGAAGCGCTCAGCAGAGGCGCTTCATGGGCCGACTTCATAGACCGCAATCACGAATGCTGCACCATCATCAAACAGAACCTGGCCAGCACCCACTTCGCAGACCGTGCGGGCGTGCACTGCGCCTCAGCAAGCAGGGCTGTCGAAATGCTCGAGCGTCACTATGACGTGGTTCTGCTGGACCCACCCTATGATGAACCGTCAACCGATACCCTGCTTTCTCACATCGGCGCAAGCACCCTGCTTGCGCCGGGCGCCCTGGTAGTTGTCAGTCATGGCAATCGTCATCCATTGAGCGATACGCATGGAGACGTCTCAATCTGGAAAAAGCGCCGGTACGGCGATTCACATATCTTTATCTACCGCAAAGAGGAGCAATGAGATGACAATCGCGGTATACCCTGGCTCATTCGACCCTATTACGAACGGACATACAGACATCGTCAAGCGAGTCTCGGCGCTTTTTGAGCATGTGTACGTCGCAGTATACGACAGACCTGAGAAGAGACTCCTGTTCAGTGTGCAGGAGCGCGTCGACCTGGCAGTCAAAGCTACGGAAGGAATCCCCAATGTGACGGTCCAGGCCTTCTCCGGACTGGTAGTCGACTTCATCCACCGCGTCAAGGCAGACGTGATGATTCGAGGTCTGCGCGCCAACCAGGATTTCGAACGCGAGTTTGAGATGGCGCTCATGAACCACAAACTCGCCCCGGACGTCGAACTCGTCTGTCTGATGACGAGCGCGAGGTATCAATTCATCAGTTCAAGCGTGATTAAAGAGGTGGCGCAACTCGGCGGCAGACTTGATGGAATGGTTCCTGACCACGTTCGGGAAGCACTCATGCTCAAGTATGCCGATCATATCAAAGAGGTTGAAAAACGGATGGGTGCTCAGTACAATAATCCATCCAGTCGTACCTAGGAGGTAATACAAGAACATGGCGTACAAAATCACTGAAGACTGCATCAGTTGCGGCGCTTGTGAATCCGAGTGCAAGAACGACGCCATCAGCGAGGGCGAATCCTCTTACGTAATCGATGCCGATAAGTGCACCGAGTGCGTTGGCTGGTTTGAAGCCCCCCGATGTGCGGAGGTTTGCCCCGTCGGAGCACCTGTGCAGGACCCCGACAACACCGAAACCAAGGAACAGCTCCTGGAGAAATTCAAGAAGCTGCATCCAGGTGAGGCTCCCGCCGAGGGTTCCTACTAGACTAGAGTATTCTGGTCTTCGCGTAGGCGGCCGAGACCGCCTCAGCAATCAGAGTTCTGAGGCTGCCCTTCTCCAGTTCGTGAAGGGCAGCCGCTGTTGTTCCTCCAGGAGACGTCACCATGTTCCTGAGTTCAGCGGGGTGCTTTCCCGATTCACGAAGGTACTCGGTTGAGCCAAGAACTGTCTGCACGGCAAGCCTTTCAGCCATCGCTCTCGGCATCCCGATGTTCACTGCCCCATCGATGAGCGCTTCAACGAACAGGAAGACATAGGCCGGACCACTCCCACTGAGTGCGGTGGCCATGTCCACGTACTTCTCATCGGGAACATACAATTCCTCTCCAAGTGCAGCCAGTACCGTTCGTGCCTGCTCGATTCTCTTCTGTGACACCTCTGCAGTCGCAGTCCACACCGTCATACCCTGTCCTACCTGGGCCGGCGTGTTCGGCATGGCACGGATGATAGCCTTGTGCCCGAAATAGCCCGAGAGCTTGTCCAGCTTCACTCCTGCCAGGATGGACAACAACACCTGTTCTTCCCGAAGCGGGCCTACCTGACTCGCCACCTTCTCAATGTCCTGCGGCTTGACCGCAAGTACCACAATCTCGGCGCCCTCCACACAAATAGTGGAGTCACAGAATGTCTCGACGCCATACTCACGCTGCAGCAACTCTCTGCGCACATCAGACGTGTCCACAATTTTGACCTGATGGGGTTCCACAACACCGCCCTTGATAAGCCGCCTGACAAGGGCTTCCGCCATTGTGCCGCCACCGATGAATGTCAGTTTCATAGTCTACTCACGAAACGACGATGCTGACTACGCGTCCGGGCACGTATATGACCTTGCGAATCGTCTTGCCATCGCAATAACTCTTCACGCGTTCACTCGCCAGCGCCAGCGCTCGAACCTCCTCCTCAGAAGTATCGGCAGCCACAACGAGCTTGTCCCTCAACTTGCCATTCACCTGAACGGCAACGGTAATCTCATCTTCCTGCGCAAGGTCTTCATCGAACGAGGGCCACGGCTGATCATGGATACTGTACTCATATCCCCTGCGCTGCCACAGTTCCTCGGTCATGTGTGGCGCCGTCGGCGCCAGCAGAACAAGCAGAATCCGTACCGCTTCCGACCAGACGTCCGCAGAGACAGTGCCAGCATCAAGGACCGGACCCAGCAGATTGGTGAACTCCATGAGACGGGCCAGCATCGTGTTGAACCTGAAGTCCTCCATGTCTGCAGTCGCCGCCTTGATGGTCTTGTGCATGACATGCTGCACCTGTCTTTCGACGGCATCATCAACAGCACGGGGTACGTATTCACCCTCGCACAGGCTCCACGTTCGATTGAACCAGCGGCTGATGCCGATGATGCCCGTGTCACTCCATTCTCCACCGAGGTTCCAGGGGCCGACGAACATGAGGTAGGCGCGCACAGTGTCAGCCCCGAGCTTCGACACATACACGTCGGGAGCAACCACATTTCCCTTGGACTTGCTCATCTTGCCGCCACCCATGCTGATGATGCCCTGGTTGAACAGCCGTCTGAACGGCTCATCGAAGCCAACGACACCGACATCACGAAGCGCCTTCACGAAGAAACGTGAATAGAGCAGGTGCAACACCGCGTGCTCCGCACCACCCGTATAGAGGTCGACAGGCATCCAGTAGTTCAGCTTGTCCATGTCGAACGGCGCATCGCCGACGCTCGGGCTCGCGAAACGAAGGAAGTACCAGTTCGAGCACATGAATGTGTCCATGGTATCCGTCTCACGCTTCGCAGGACCTCCACATGCCGGACACGTGGTGTTCACGAACGCGTCATGGTACTTCAGGGGGGATTCTCCCGTCGGCTTGAACTCCGCATCAGGCGGTAGCAGCACGGGGAGGTCTTCCTCCGGAACCGGCACGATGCCGCACTTCTCGCAGTAGACCATGGGAATCGGAGCGCCCCAGTAACGCTGCCGGGATATCAGCCAATCGCGGATGCGATACGCAACCGTCGCCTTGCCCCAGCCTTCACGCTCAACCTTGGCACACGCAGCCTTGACTCCATCCGCCGCCGGAAGGCCGTCAAGCTCTCCGGAATTGACCAGAGTGCCGTCGCCGATGTACGCCTCAGGCAACGGTTGCCCGTCCCAATCGGGGGGCGCAATCACCGTCCGGATCGGCAGGTTGAACTTCGTGGCGAACTCAAAGTCGCGCTCATCATGAGCGGGCACGCCCATGACAGCCCCCGTGCCATACGTCGACAGGACGTAGTCTGTCGTCCATATCGGCACCTTCTCATTGGTGAACCGGTTAATGACGTAGCTCCCCAGGAAGACACCGGTCTTCTCTCTGCCGACGGCAGTCCGCTCATAGTCAGCCTGTCTCCGGCACCACTCGACATACTCATTAACCTCAGCCTTGCGGTCCGGTGTGGTGAGTTTCGCCACAAGCGGATGCTCGGGAGAAAGCAGGAAGAAGGTGACGCCACCTATAGTGTCAGGGCGGGTGGTAAACACCCGTATCTCTTTCTGTTCAACTCCGGGATGGTCCAAGCCAAATGAGACTTCAGCGCCTTCGCTGCGGCCTATCCAGTTCGTCTGTATCGTCTTGATTCGCTCGGGCCAGTCTATCTTGCTGAAGTCCAGCAGTTCGTCACAGTACTTCGTGATACGGAAGAACCATTGCTCCAGTTCCCGCTTGGTGACCATCGCGCCGCAACGCTCGCACTCTCCCTCTCCTATCACCTGTTCATTGGCCAGGACTGTCTGGCACTGCGGACACCAGTTGACCGGAGCCTTCCCCCTGTACGCCAACCCCGCCTTGTAGAGCTTCAAGAAGAACCACTGCGTCCAACGATAGTACTCAGGCTGACAGCTGACGAGTTCACGGGTCCAGTCATAGATGGTTCCCATCGAACGCAACTGACCACGCATCCGTTCGATGTTGGCCATCGTCCACTTGTACGGATGTATCTGGTGCTTTATCGCCGCGTTCTCCGCAGGGAGGCCGAATGCGTCGAAGCCCATAGGGTGGAGTACATTGAATCCCTGCATACGCTTGAAACGCGCGCGCACGTCTGATGGGGCCATCGCATACCAATGCCCTATGTGGAGTTCTCCCGATGGATACGGGAACATGGTAAGCGCGTAGTACTTGGTGCGCTCATCATCTTCAGTCACTTCATAGAGGTGGTCGGCAGCCCATTTGTCCTGCCATTTCTGTTCGATATCCTGGGGGGCGTACTTGCTGGTCATAGCTGTGAATTCTAGCCCAACCTAGCAAAAATGGGAAGTCTGAAGAATACGGCACTCGTGTGCCACGTTGAGGGCAGAACTGCGCTCAACAGCAATCTGAAAGCCTCAATGTGCAGCATGACTCCACAGGTTGACAGCAGAAAAGAGAACAATTAGCTTGATGCATAGCGTACCGCTTTCGCCGGCCGCAGATACGCCAAGAGGTGTGGGAGTGAACAAGTTCGATATAGTCATTGTCGGAGGAGGAACGGCAGGCGAACACGCGGCCGGAACCGCGCTGGGACTGAAGAAGAGCGTTGCCATAATCGACAAGAACCCCATCGGGGGCGATTGCATCTTTCATGCGTGCATACCAACTAAGGCGCTCGTTCACGCCGCACGCTACTATCGCAGACTGGGAGCCGCATCCTTCTTCGGTCTGCCATCCGTGGAATCGCGAGTGAACTACGCCGAGGTGAAAGCATACAAGGACAGGGTCGTTGCTCCGATTGCGTCAGGCAGGGACAAGCGTTGGCGCGACAAGGGTGCAACTATCATCTCCGGCAACGCGCGATTCATCTCACCCAACACGCTTGACGTTGACGGACAGCGGGTCAGTTGGGAGAACCTCATAATCTGCACAGGGTCATACCCTGCTATCCCGCCGATACCAGGCCTCGAAGAGACCGGATGCATCACGAATGTCGAGGCACTCGAATTAGAGAGATTGCCGGAGCGTCTCGCCGTGATAGGCGGCGGCCCGATCGGGATGGAACTCGGCCAGGTCTTTGCTGCATTCGGCTCACAGGTGACCACCTATGAAGCACTCGACCACTTATTGCCACTTGAAGACGCCGAGATATCAGAGACATTCCAGTCCCTCTGCACACAACAGGGAATTGAGGTCCGCACGTCAGTCAAGGTAGTGCAGGTGCAACAAGTCCATGGCGGCAAGTCTGTGACGGTTGAAACACAGGACGGCGCAAGAACGGAGGCTGAACACGACGAGATTCTCGTTGCTGCAGGCAGAAGGCCGGCAATCCAAACGTTGGACCTCGACGCAGCCGGTATCAACCACACAAACAAGGGTATTCCGACAGATTCCGCACAAAGGACAAACGTGCCCAACGTGTGGGCCGCCGGCGATGTGACGGGTGGCTACCTTTTCACATACGTCGCCGGAGAACAGGGAAAGAACGCAGTATTGAACGCAGTCGAAGGAAATCATCTCCAAATCGGCTACGACCTACTACCACGAGCCACATTCTGTGACCCTGAGGTTGCCAGCGTCGGGCTGACAGAGGCACAGGCCAGAAGCGCCGGACACGAGATTGTCACCGGGAGGTTCGAGTACGCAAACCTTACACGTAGTATCCTGACAGGCGAGACTGAAGGATTCGTGAAGATTGTGGTCGATGCATCCAACGGCACCATCCTGGGAGGGCACATTATCGGTCTGGAAGCTTCGAGCCTTATCCATGAGGTATCCGCCGCGATGAAAGCAGGACTTACTGCGAAAGACCTTGGCAGTACACTTCATGCCTACCCAACTCTATCCGAGGCAGTGCGCTACGCTTGTCAGGCGGCGGCATAGAGACTGTCCACTGACTCATGCAACCACGACCAGAGGAACGCGGCCACATGCCATACGCACCAATCAGTGATTACGCTGTCATCGGCAATATGCTCACAACGGCGCACGTAGGACTGAACGGTTCCATCGACTGGTGTTGCATGCCCCGCTTCGACTCACCCAGCATATTCGCTGCACTCCTTGACGACGTCCACGGCGGCAGGTTCCAAATCCAGCCCACAGCTAACTACCGTCGAGCACAACGATACCTTCCCAACACCAATGTGGTAGTAACCGAGTTCACAACGGCACAGGGAAAGGTAGAATTGACTGATTTCATGCCGGCATTCCTCAACGAACGAGGAAAACGCTCCAGTTCGAACGAGATTCACAGGATTGTCCGCTGCGTAGAAGGACACGCCAGAATCGAGGTGCTCTTTGAGCCGAAGTTGCGATACGCCGAGGTACCAACGCAGCTTCACACCACACGGAACGGCGTGGTGGCATGGTGCGAAGACGAGACAGTCACATTGTCAAGCACAGTGATGCTGCGCATCAAAAACGGCGCTGCCACCACACAACTCGACCTGAGAGAAGGCGAAGAGGCTACGTTCGTCCTGCGATACGGAACGAAACGCGTGCCCGCTGCACGCCGACTACACAGTGCGGAGAAACTGGCGACAACGGCCTCCTTCTGGAAGGCGCACGCAGAAGCCTGTTCAGTCAAGGGAAAGTATAAGGAATCCATAGTACGCTCCTACCTGGCGCTGCATCTTCTAGTGTATGCACCGACAGGGGCACTGGTTGCCGCTCCAACCACGTCTCTGCCCGAACACATCGGAGGGGCACGCAATTGGGACTACCGCTACACCTGGCTTAGAGACGCATCGCTGACGCTGTTTGCTTTCGCGAAGCTTGGACATCTGGAGGAGACCCATCCATTCATGTCATGGCTCCTCAACATTTGTGGCACGTGTGGTTCAGATACCCGGGTGCTCTACCGCATCGACTCATCAAGTCCTCCCGCAGAACGGTCGTTGTCACAATTCGAAGGATACCGCCAATCGCAGCCTGTGAGAGTTGGCAACGCGGCACATCTGCAGGTACAGCTGGACGTGTACGGCGAAGTATTGGAAGCAGCACACGCCTACTTGAGAGCTGGAGGCTACACCTCCCAGAGCACGTGGCGCACTCTGCGCCGTTTTGTGGAGGCCGCCAGCCATATGTGGATGAATGTCGACAATGGCATCTGGGAGGTTCGTGGCAGCCAACAGCACTTCACCCATTCCAAGTTGATGTGCTGGGTCGCACTGGACCGAGGCATGCGAATCGCACGGCACCTTGGCTACGTCCGAATAGCGAACCGGTGGAGAAAGACGGCAGACACGATAAAGAACAGCATCCTCGATGAAGCATGGAATCCAGACATCAACGCCTTCACCCAGTACTATGGAAGTGCGACTCTCGATGCGAGCACGCTGCTCATGTCGTTGAGCGGTCTTCTCCCTGCAACAGACTCACGAATGTCCTCCACGATCAGAAGGATCGAGGAAGACCTTATGGTGGAAGGGTATGTGCGCCGCTACAAACCCGAACAGACAGACGATGGTCTGGATGACTCTGAGGGCGCCTTCCTGTGGTGCTCGTTCTGGATGGCACGAAACCTGTTGAGACTGGGCCGCTACAAAGACGCGCAAGACCTCTACGAACGCATCCTTTCGTGCGCCAATCATGTGGGACTTCTCGCGGAGATGGTCGACCCCGCAAACGGAGAGGCGCTGGGCAACATGCCCCAGGCATTGAGCCACCTCGGCGTCATCGTGACGGGAATAGAGATTGAGAATGCACACAGCAACCAACACCGTGTCGAAGAGAGAAGCAGTCCCAGACCTTTCGTACGGAACCCTTCACAGTCACGTTGACACTACGCATCTCTCACGCCTAATCTAGTGTGAAAACCGTGTCCGCGACGCATCATTATTGTTATGCTGGCCCCCGCCCTCTCCAGCAAGAGCGAGGCAAGAAAGAGACTTCACAAGAATGACTGTGGGGTCGCACCAGGGCTGCGGACCAGCACGAAAGGGGACTCAAGAACGCCATGTCAGGAAACGACTTCGAACAACAATGCATCAACACCATCCGGTTCCTATCAGTGGACGCCGTCCAGAAGGCAAATTCCGGACATCCCGGCGCCCCGATGGGAGCCGCCGCAATGGCCTATACCCTGTGGACCAGGTTTCTAAGGCACAACCCATCCGATCCCAACTGGGCCAACCGTGACAGATTCGTTCTCTCAGCAGGCCACGCATCTGCGCTCTTGTATTCGCTCCTGCATCTCACCGGCTACGACCTTCCGCTGGAGGAACTCAAGAACTTCCGTCAATGGGGGAGCAGCGCTGCAGGACATCCCGAATTCGGTCTCACTCCCGGAGTAGAGACAACCACTGGCCCGCTGGGACAGGGTTTCGCTAATGGCGTCGGCATGGCCATAGCTGAGCGATGGATGGCCAGCCAACACAATCGCCCAGGACACACTGTGATTGACCACCACACATATGCGATAGTCTCCGACGGAGACCTGGAGGAAGGACTGACTTCAGAAGCGGCATCCCTGGCAGGCCATCTCGGTCTCGGGAAGCTCATCTATCTCTACGACGACAACAGCATATCGATAGAAGGGTCCACGAATCTCAGTTTCACAGAAGATATCGAGAAGCGTTTTCAG
>JAFGFT010000070.1 GCA_016930935.1 Dehalococcoidia bacterium
AGAAAGTGGCTGCCGGACCAGGATTCGAACCTGGGCTAGAGGATCCAAAGTCCACTGTGCTACCGCTACACAATCCGGCATCCATCAGAGTGCCGGAGGTCGGACTCGAACCGACACGGGAGTTGCCCCCCAACAGTTTTTGAGACTGCCGCGTCTACCATTCCGCCACTCCGGCATGCACCCGTTGGGATGCGCACCCGCACTACACTCCTCCCAGAGACTCCCCCTGATGGTGTGTAGCACGGCCGAGTGATTGTACCATACATGTTCAGGACTTGGATGGCTTGCGGGGCCACTCGCACAACAGTTGCTCGGGTAATCGCACGAAGTCAGCCAGCGGAATGGTGGTCCACGTTTCAGTCTTGATACCGCCCTCAAGTGACGCCAGGGAGAGCGGCAGTTTCGCTGCGGACTTCTGGTCGTCCGCCTCGTAGATAATCATCATGTCGTACGGTCCAAGAAGGCCATACGCCCCGATAGTCCGAATCCCCATGGACGCAACGTGTACCGCTGCATCCTCCCAGGCCCTACCAAAATCCGTAATGCTGTTTGGTCCCTCAGAAGTGAACTTGATAACCGTCACGTACGTAGTCATACATCCTCCCTCCGGGCGGTCCGGATAGTACCACACAGAGGTTCACGCCCCTCCAACCAGGCCTGTTTCCCCGCCGGGCACACTTTGTGGGGA
Organism: Dehalococcoidia bacterium; assembly: GCA_016930935.1. Taxonomy (GTDB): domain Bacteria; phylum Chloroflexota; class Dehalococcoidia; order GIF9; family AB-539-J10; genus SKVJ01. Next base: position 689 of record JAFGFT010000070.1, read on the forward strand.
CACAACGAACCACAGCGACATACCGATGTCAAATTCTGGAGCCAGAGGAACGGTCCACGCGGACGGCGTTGCACCGCAAATCGGAGACGGACAAGGAGAAGAAAGAAGAAGTGCCGAGGATCAGAGTCGAACTGATGACACGCGGATTTTCAGTCCACTGCTCTACCACCTGAGCTACCTCGGCAGAGTGGAAAATCTATCACACGTGGATGGTCCCGTCAACGGGTGGGCTTCCCTCGACGTACGCCGACCCAACTCCCGACGCCCATTACACGTGAACAACTACCGCGCTACCACCCCGCATCGTACAACACGAAGCTGGCAGAAGTGCTTCCTTTCAGGCCAGGCCTAGGAACTGCCGGGTTTGTGAATGGGAATCCCTGCGCTACACAACGGACATTCGTCGGCAGCATACGTCACCGCCGGAGAGCGCAGACAACTGAAGAGTTCCGCTCTAAATGACAACTCGGTGGTACTGCGGTCGACAAGAACCCCGACACCGATGACATCGCCACCGAGAGAGCGAACCGCATCGAGAGTTTCTCTCACCGACTTTCCGGTTGTGAGCACATCGTCCACAACAAGAACCTTCTCACCATGCTGGATAGTGAAGTCGCGACGCAAGACACGTGTCGCCCCGTCCTTCTCTGCAAACAGCCCACGAGTGCCAAGCAACCGCGCAGTTTCAAACGCGAGAATCACACCACCGGTTGTCGGTCCAACAACCACGGTTGGCTTCTTGTCCCGGAAGTGCTTTGCGATGAGGGAGCACAGTATCCCCGTGTACTCCGGATACTGCAGTATCTTGAACTTCTCCCAGTACACGGGAGAATGAAGGCCCGAGGTGAGCACGAAGTGTCCCTCTCGAACGACTCCGGCTTTCTTGAATAGCTCCTCAACGTTGTGGTCTGAACCCGCAGATGTGCTGCTTTCCATAGCCGAACACGCACCTTTCTAGTCGTAGTGCCTGATGATTGTCCACCGGTCCAGGGGCCAGTACGTCAACTTCGCCTTGCCAATCACGTTCTCGCGCGGCACAGTCCAGCCATTGTGAGAATCGTTCGCGCTATTGCGATTGTCGCCGAGAACGAAGAACTCTGCATCCGGAATCACCGTGGCGGTCATCACGTACCGTGGAGCATCGCGTATGTATGGCTCGTCGAGAGCCACTCCGTTGATGAAGACGGCACCGTCATGAACTTCGACTGTCTCACCCGGCATTCCTATGACACGCTTGATGAAGGGATACTCAGATTGGACCTCATCAGGAGGCGCGAAGACAATCACTTCACCCCTTTCAGGCTCGACGAAATGAAAGATTGCCTTGTCGACGATAATCCAATCCCCATCCTCGATGTTAGGCAACATGCAGGAATACTGAACTTCGTAGGCCTGCACCGTCGTCTTAAGAGGGACGAAGATGGCAACGGCTATCAGTACGGTGATTACGATTTCTCGCAGAATTCTCACAACAGTTATGAATTCTAGCATAAACCGTGTATATGACTTCGCCGTTTTCTCTTGTAGATAGTCCGTCACGACTCATCCTCCCAGCTTCTGCCGCTGGTGAGCACAAGAGAAACAGACGGCTCTTCACCTCCTGGCAAGGCGCCCCGCCGACCCGCGGGGCGTTTTGCTGTCTACGGTCTGTGCAGACCGTCCGTGCACCACGCCCTCTCCTCTCATCTCATAAGGGGACTCCAATCCGCTCTGCTTCTTGACGATTGCGCCCACTCAACTATCTCTCCCAATTCCTCGTACAGATGATGTAGACTAGCTGCGGGTGTTCTGGAGCCACGGGCCTGACATGCAACGCAGCATCAAACTAGCACGCAATTGAGGTCTGAGATACTGGCCCTTCATCTAAGCAGAATCTGTTCAGTGGTTTGCTTTGCCGCGGACAGGTTATCGAGTGCGCTGTGGCAATGACAGACATGCAGCAGAAGAAACGGGTGTTGGTCATAGGCCCGATATTCCCGTGTCACTCAGGATGCTTTCGCGTCCCTGGACTCGTCAAGTACCTACCTGACTACGGATGGAAACCCGTCGTACTCGCATGGCCACTCCCACAGGGAGTTGCACTCCCTTATCGTGTTGAGGCTGTAGCCGCGAGACTGCAACGGCAGAGTTCTGGGTTGGGATTATGGTAGATGCACAACGATGATGAAGAAGAGTGGCAGGGATCCAATGATTACCAGCCAACAACCCTCGGCCAGCCGACTCGGGGACTGCGGTACACGCCCTGTGTGCCCCTGGACGTTGACTTCGACTATTTGCATGGCGCCTTCACACGCCAACGCCCGACGCCTTGGCAATACCCTGTACTCGTCCATAGAATTAGTGACACATCCGCTCCTTTCAGTTGAGATGCTACTGCTGCAGAGACTGGCAAGGGTTGAGGTATCCCAAGGATTGATGTGGGCTGACAGTATCACAGACGAGTTCCCGTTCACGTAGGGCCTCATTCCTCTTGGTCAGGCCGAAGTTGCTGTCGGTGAGTTCGTAGAATCCCACAGTATGGTTCTTTGTGCTCGTTCCACATGGCCGTTGAGCTTGGGGGAACGAGGAGGAAACACGTAGAGATGGATGCCCTTTCTCTGGCATTCAGCTTCAAACAGGTCCTGCAATTCTGAGCCGCCACCTACCTGAATGCCTTTGCGGGAAACGGCATGCGTTCCAACAATGCATCGATGAATGTGGCCGCAGTGAGTGAGGGTGCGCCGATATGGGCTTCAAGCACATCCCACCCTGAGATGACATGCTTGTCGGTGAAATGCTTCAGTACTACTTCAGGCAGTGGTCTGACATCCAATGTATCCACTTTCAGGAAGTCGCCGGGAGCCTCGGCGACGTACTATTTCGGATTCTTCACGGCGTACGGGCGCTTTCTCTGGCGCTTCCTCGCCGACATCAGGTTACACATTGGCTCGCACAACAATCCGCGTTCTTTCAGCCGCCGCAATATCCTGCCCACGATTGATGCTGCTTCAGAGAATCGCTCATCGCGCAGCATAACGACCAGCTTATCCTTGCCCCATCAGGGATACTACTCCCTGAGTGTCCGAATCGTCTCAACCATCTCTGCTGAACACTCTGGTTTGCGCGTGCGCTTGGGGCGATGGGAGCACTCCTCTGGACTCTCAAGATACTTCTCAGAGTAGCGCTTGTTCCACCGGTAGAGTGTCTGCGGCGAGATATCGAAATGGCGACAGGTCAGCCTCACATTCTTCTCATGCGCGTAGTAGTAGTCGAACCATTTCGCTCGCACCCTGCCTCACTTGATAGAACACTCAGCCTCGCTAAACGTGGGGACCCAGGTAGCCGCTTGCGCACATTCATGGCACGCCCACAGTAATGACGCATCTCTCATCTGTAACCCAGCTATATTGACGGAATCATACCCGCTCACCATGGAGCGCCCGAATGTGCGCAAGCCCGAACCGGCCATCCAGAAACTGTCTCTTCAATGTTTCGGCGAGAAACCGCATGAGGACTGGCACCACCTTCAAAGGTTCTCATACATTCAGTCCCAGTCCACATCTCGACAATACTCAGTACCCGTTTGAACCAGGAGGCCCTGCAAGGACATCGCTTGCGTGTGCAATCTGCGAGTAATAGAATACCCACCTACCATGGAAACCGTTCAACACGCGTCGTTGCATGTGGCACTCTCTGCCCTGAGACCCCCGCAACTCAACTCTTCAAAGGCAGCGGCATGAGCACCTACACTTTCCGCTCCGGCTTCAGGAGGTTCAGGGTTGGCTGGAAAGCGTACCTGCTGCAGAGTGCGGGCGCAGGTCTCACAACCTCCCTGATTCTGCTGTTTCTCAACCTGGAGCACGCAGTGGTGATCGCCGCCCTGGGCGCCAGCGCATTTATCGTGTTTGGGAGGCCTTTTGACCTTACCGCACGCCCCGTCAATGTCATTGGCGGACATCTCATAGGCTTCGCAGTTGGTTCCCTCTGCGCCACTATTCCACATTCGTCTATGTACCCGACTCTTTTTTGCTATGGCCTGGCTGTCGGCGTGTCCGTCTTCCTCATGGTACTCCTGAACACCCAGCACCCCCCGGCATCCGGCACGGCACTCGGAATCGCGATGCGAGGCTATTCTCATGAAGCGTTTATTGCCGTCATTACCATCACGCTCGTGCTCGCCTTCGTGCACTACGTATTGAAACCGCACCTGCGCAACCTGTTCTAAATGAAGATTCTCTCGATTGAAACATCCTGTGATGAGACTGCCGTTGCGGTCGTCGAAGACGGCACCCGCATGCTCTCCAATGTCGTCTCCTCACAGATAGACATCCACCGCCGCTATGGAGGCATTGTCCCCGAGGTGGCCTCACGCCAGCACATGCTCTCCATCGTCCCTGTCTACGAGGAAGCCCTCCAGTCTGCCGGGCTGGTCCTCCAGGACATGGACAGGATTGCGGTTACCTACGGTCCGGGGCTGGCCGGCTCTCTCCTCGTGGGCGTCAACTTCGCCAAGGCCGTCGCAATCGCCGCGGGAATTCCCCTCTTCGGCGTGAACCACATGGAAGCGCACGTCTATGCGAACTGGCTCGCATTCCCGATTGACGCTACGGACACCTCACGGTTCCCCTGCCTGTGCCTCATCGTGTCCGGCGGACACACCGAGCTTCAGCTCATGACCGGCCATGGACAGTATCAGCTTGTCGGCCACACTCGTGACGACGCCGCCGGTGAGGCCTTCGACAAGGCTGCCAGATTGCTCAACCTGGGCTATCCCGGTGGTCCGGTCATCGAGCAGGCTGCGCGCCGTGCGACGGGTAGTCTCGCACTTCCGCGGGCATGGCTCAAGGGTACGTATGACTTCAGTTTCAGCGGACTCAAGACGGCGCTGTGGCATGCGGTCAACAAGCAGCAAATAGTGGACGACCCTGAACTGACCGCTAACGCAGCGGCGGGTTTTCAAGAAGCGGTTGTTGATGTCCTTGTGCAGAAGACACTGACCGCCGCTATGGACCACGGGGCCGTCTGCATCCTTGTCAGCGGAGGAGTAGCAGCGAATTCTCGCCTGCGAGAAAGGCTGACACAGGAATCACCGATAACGGTCCTCGCCCCCCCGCTATCGTTCTGCACTGACAACGCAGCCATGGTTGGAGCGTGCAGCTACTTCAGCGGCACCCCATCCAGCCCGGGTGGACCGGAGTTGGACGTCCTGCCGGGACTATCCCTCTAGCGGGGTTCTTTCCCGGCAACAGGTGCGGGCAAGGTGCTCACCACATTACCGATACGTTCAATCGCCATCTGTATACGGTCCAGAGGCGTCGTAAACGCAAGTCTGAGATGCCCCTTCCCTTGCTGTCCGAACACAGAACCTGCCAGAGTGGCAACTCCCGCTTTCTCCAACAGCACGTCGGCGAGTTGCACATCGCTCATACCCACACCTGTGATGTTGGGGAATGCGTAGAACGCACCTTCCGGCACATGGCAGGAGATGCCCGGTATGCGATTCAGGCCGTCAACCAGCACGTCCCGCCTCATCCTGAACTCTGCCACCATGGAACGCACGCTATCCTGTGAACCCTGCAAAGCACTGACGGCCGCATGCTGCACAAAAGTGGAGGAACACGTCACGCTGTTCGTCGCCAGTTTGACGAAAGCGTCCACTAATGACGGAGGCACAACCGCGTAGCCGAGTCTCCACCCTGTCATGCAATACGTCTTCGAGAAACCGCTCAGGAGTATGGCGCGGTCACGCATGCCAGGAAACTCGGCCACACTGCTCGGCTTATCTCCGTAGTAGATCTCTTCATACGTCTCATCGGACAACACGACGAAATCATGCTCGCGCGCAAGTCCTTCTATCTCTGCCATGTCATCCGCTGAGAGGATGCCGCCACTCGGATTATGCGGAGAGTTCAACATGAGTAGTCTTGTGCGAGGCGAAATTGCTGCTCGAAGTTCATTCATATCGAGGCGATAGCCCAGTTCCTCACGTAGCGCCACAGGAACCGCTCTCGCTTCCGCGAATTCGATGACAGTCGGAAACGCAGCAAACGCGGGGTCGATGAAAATGCCCTCATCACCTTTCTGCAGAGTTGCCAGCGCCCCGTAGAACAGCACCGGTCTCAGCCCTGGCGTCACTACGACACACCCCGGATCCACAGACACCCCACTGCGTGCTCCTACGGTCGCCGCTATGGCTTCTCTCAGTTCAAGAACGCCCTGCGGGTCGCAGTAGTGGGTCTTCCCTCTGTCCAGAGCCTCCTTGGCTGCCAGGGATATGTGGGATGGAGTGTCAAAATCCGGCTCCCCTATCTCAAGGTGGATTATGTCCGCTCCGCTTTTCTCCAGTTCGCCGGCCCGCATGAACGTGCGAATCGCAGGTTCTACAGGGAGATAATCCATCCGTTCCGTGGTCTTCACTCTTTCCTCCGATTGAAATCACCGGACGTTTGCGCAAGACGACTCACAACGCTCCCCGAGCACATCTCAGTGGTGCTGGTCTCTCTCCGACCTCGCCTCGCCTGTATCCATCAACGCACAGGGCGCCGACAAATGGGTGATAATCAAGATTATGATAACAGACGCGAGAGGCCACTCACCATGGGGCCAGCAATGTCATGACATCGACGGCCCGGCGTGTCGCCACAACGACACATAGACAACACTTCAGGCCACGTACCAAACAGATTGAAGCCACCACCGGGGCCAGCAGGGCTTCTTGTCTGCCAGCGACGGCGCCCACACCGTGAAGCACCGCAACTGTGCCAGCAATAGCAGTATCACTTGCGACGTGAGTCATTGGCGCGACTTCTCGCACGCTGACTTCGGACCCACGGTCCCTCAAGAAGATGCGGGTCGTTGGGGCGCGCGGCACTCGTCAAGCTCGCGGTGTGCAGGTCGCTCTTGTTCGGCTGCACCTCTATCTGCGGCGAACTCGTTGCCCCTCCATCGCCCATGGGCGGCTCATCTTTCGGCGCACTGAATCGCGCCTCGCCCGTGCCCATCAACGCGTAGCGCGCCAGAGGAGGAGTGATGAGCTCGTTAATGATGACAGATGCGAGGGTCGCGCTCACCATCGGACCCGCCATATCCGGAAATATCTGGCTGGCCACCAACGTCAGACCTATAGACACACCGGCCTGTGGCAGCAAAGCAAATCCAAGATATGAACCAACGCCTTCAGGAGCATGTCCGATACGTGCACCGAGTCGTACTCCACCGTATTTCCCGAGGCTTCTCACGACAACGATGATCACTGCGATAAGACCCGCAGTGCGCAGCACGCTGAGGTCAAACTGCAACCCTGCCAGGACGAAGAACATAGTGTACAAAGACGTCTCAACGTCTTCAAGTGAAGACATTAGAGAAGCGCCCTCATGGCGATTCGCCACGATGATACCTACCGTCATGTTGGCGATGATCTCGGACGCACCGGTGAGGCGGCTCAGTCCTGCACACAGCACCACTACTCCCAGCACGAGCGCCAGCATCACCTCTCGCGACCGAACAAACCGCTGCATCCCCAGAAGTAGAACTGCGCAACCTCCACCCACCACAATAGCCAGAAGGATATCGAACAGCGGGGATAGCACTTGAAGAATACCAGTGCCGGACGCACCAATCAGAATCTGCGCCGCCCCGACCGCGCATGCGAACAGAATGACGCCGACTGCATCATCGAGCGCAACCACAGCAAGAAGGGTCGACGTAAGAGGCCCTTTCGCCCGGTATTCCCTTACGATCGCCATGACAGCAGCAGGGGCTGTGGCACTCGAGATTGCAGCCATCATGAGTGCAAACGGGATGTAAGTCGTCACAAGATTGTAGCCGGGAAGGACGAATGCCCCAAGAAGTGACAGAGAGACCGCAACCGCAACGAAGGCTCCCACACTTTCAAAGACGGTAATCCAACCGATGCTTCTTCCCAGGGAGCGAAGGGTGCCCCTCTGCAGGCTGCCACCGATGAGAAACGCAATCACCCCGAGAGCGATTCCAGTGATACCCGAAAGCCCATCCACCACCTCTACAGGAATAACCCCCGAAACGGTGGGCCCGAGGGCGATTCCCACGAGGATGTATCCCGTGATACTCGGAAGCTTGAGTCGCTTCGAAAGCAGACCACCCGCAAGCCCTACAACAAGGATGAGCCCGAGAGCAAGAAGTTGATCCAAGTGGCTACTCCTAGGCGTGCTGCACAGCACATGGCCGCATGACAGAACCCACGGTGTCCCCGCGCATACATCAGCGCACTGAAACCAGACATACCCGGCAAGCAGTCAAGAAGGTCTATGAGCTATCAGTCATACCACAACTTGTGATGTAGTACGCCGCTATGATGCCTTTTAATGATATTTCGCCGACAAGTTGCCCTTCATCAACGACGGCTAGCCGCCGGATGCGTTTCTCTCTCAGCGTTTCCAGTGCACTCACCACTGTGGATAGCGGACTGCAACTCACTACCGGCTTGCTCATGAACGCCTCGGCGGTGTCCATCTCGCCGTGATAGAGCGACTTAGGCCTGATCACGCCGGTCGCATACTCTCTTTCAGGCATGGGACTCAGCAGGTCAAGAAATTCACGCTCCGTCACGATGCCGAGAACCTCACGGCTGCCCCGTTCCTGAATCACCCATGCGTGGCTGATACGACGCAGAAGACGGGCCACCTTGCACACGTTCGCGCAGATCTCAACCGTTGGCACTTCCGTCGTCATCACATCACGAACCAGTACGTTTCCGAATCGTTCTTCAGCCATGGTCTCTACGTTCAAGCCGCTACTCAGAAGTCAATGGCACTATTTCGACGCCGAGTACTGTAGCACCACCACGAGCGAAAGTCACTCCGCTTCTCAACGTAATACAATGAGCACTTCTGAGTGCAATCAAGAGAAGCGATAAACCGGATTCAATCACGAACGGGCGGCGCTCCAGCGCCAGCGTCAAATTGCTGCCGTAGTGTGACTACTCAACAATGTGAGATGTGACTTCGCCGCTGCCACTCACAGTCGATTCATTCCACGCCTTCACAAAAGCAGGCAATGGGACTCTCTCATAGAGGCGCAACGCGCATCTTCTTCATAGCGGGCTCAACGAACACTACCACCACGCCCCTGATTGAGAGGGCATACGAAACACAACCCCTCACGGCAGTAACGACGATAAATGTGTATCAATCCCTGCTCAGTCACAGCCACAAGGTCTCTGTGACGCACGCCCAATTGCCGACACATGTGGCGGGTTATTGCATGTACCCCCGCGCTCGGGCACCTCGCGAAGAATGCAATGACCGTCCGTCTGACTTCCATGTCCGCAAGCACGCTTGCGTGCGCGTAGGCACAGGTCACCACCGCATTCACGACGATATTTCTTGCCTTCGACAACCCCAGCACGTCTGACTCTCGCGTCAAACGTCCGAAATCGTAGTGTGTACGCCAGTACTCACAACCTTTCACCATCAGCCGCGTTTCGAGCCGTTCATCCGACACGTCTTCGTCCGGAAGCCAGTACGCAATCGTTGCCTGCGCAGACCGACTCAACTCGGACAGGGACGGTAGCAGGTCCGCGAAAGCGACAAGCCTCCGCACCGGAAAGTTGTTCGGGTAGATGCTCCGCAGATTCCAGTCAAGAGGCGACATTTCCTTCATACCGGACATCACATTCCGCCACGTCTCCTCCCAGCGCGGTACATCATCCTTCACTAGAACACCCCTGTGCCCCCGTTGCTGAGGCAGCAATCCCGCCATACCCACCATGCACGCCCGCCGCTCTTCTTGAGAGCACGCCAGTAGCGCATCCTTCACAGAAGGAACACATACTCGCCTCACCAGTTCCTCAAATGCCCCTGTGTTTGAGGAGTATCCGAGCGCTCTGCCGATACAACCGAACAGGACGGCTTCCCAGCCTCTCTGCGTCAACTCAGGTTCAAGACGTATTGCCCTCTCCCTCAACCGCTCTATTCCAGCCCCTCTCAGCACAGAGAGTACTGTCGTCTCTGCACGTCCATTACACGGAAGCCGCCCATCAAAGGCCTCCATAGCTGGCACTCCAACGACTACTACAGGAACGGTACGCCCGTCATCCAGAACGGTTCGCGATTCCCCGTTTCCATCGCCGACCACGTGGAGCGCGACGTTGCGATACGCAGGGTCAGCGCTATGACCATGGCTCACCCAGTCTGAGGTGCAGCCATGCACTTCCACATCACCAAGAACAACCTTCCGTGTATCGAAGAGCATCATCGCATCGCGGAAGTCCGGTCCTCCTCCACCAGGACACAATCCTGGATACACTACCGTGAAACGCTCACCTTCCACTGTCTTCAACGTGCGGCCCGCACTCATGCGCCATTGCCGCACAACATCCTCCTCACGCAGTCTTATCCGTTTCCGTGTAGCCATGGTACAAAAAAAGGGCGCCTCCAACCCCAGGTCAGCGCGCCCCGTCCCCGTCTTTGCTCCCGTATTCGAACCGGCTCCGCTCGGCAACCATTCTGAGCACCGTCACAGACGTGCCACGTGGCTCATACTGGCCTGTCTCCCACTCGCTGACGGTCTGCTGCCGAATACCCAACTGCTCAGCCATTTCTGCCTGGGTAAGCCCAAGATGGTGTCGTAATGCCCTGATGCGACCGCGATTCCACTGATTGCTGATCATTTCTTCTTCATTCTCACGATACCATACACGGTGCAGTGTAGCAATCAACATCGCTGGAATTCACTTGCAGCCCACGCAGCGTGTGCTATAATTCTTAGCAGTCTTAGCAGTCAACTGCTAATTCGACCAGATGTAAGGAGGTAGTATGGCAACACTAGTACCCATTGGTGACAGAGTCGTCATTAGGCCGATTCCCAAGGAAGAGGTCAGCAAAGGCGGCATTCTCCTGCCCGACACCGTGAAAGAGAAGCCCCAGGAGGGCGAGGTTATCGCGGTTGGCCTCGGAAAGCTCACGGACGACGGCAAGAGGCTGCCGATGGACGTGGCTGTCGGTAACAAGGTCATCTACTCCAAGTACGCGGGCACGGAATTCAAGGATGGTGACGATGAGCTCGTCATCATGCGTGAGTCCGACATCCTCGCCAAGAAATCATAATCATTCATTAATGAGCAAGGAGAAAGCATAATGGCTAAGCAAGTACTCTTCGGCGAAGAAGCTCGCAAGAGTCTCAAGAATGGCATCGACACGCTTGCCGATGCAATCAGGGTGACTCT
>JAFGFT010000071.1 GCA_016930935.1 Dehalococcoidia bacterium
CAGCAGAAGATGACGACGGCCCCGTCGCTGGACTCAAGACAGCAGTCCTCAAATCAGATGATGTTGATGATGATGCCGATGATGTTTGGCCTGTTCTGCATCATGTTCCCGAGCGGGCTGCCGTTGTTCTGGCTCGTATCGAATCTCATCGGCATCGGCACGCAATATGTGGTGGGTGGTGGTTGGGGCTATCTGAAGCGAAGCAGCAGCACCGCTGTTGCCAAGTAGAGGGTGGATTGACTCATGTCTAGCGCCGGAGTCTACGCTCTGGTCGTCGGTGGGCCGAACGGGGTACGCAGATGAGTGATGCTGACTTGCAGGTAAGTGGTCGGACTGTTGAGGAAGCGACGCGAAAAGCAGAGGATCAACTCGGCTTGGATCGTGACGAATTCGAAACGGAGATAGTCCGAGAAGGCAAGAACGGGCTTCTGGGTGTGGGTGCGGAGGATGCAATTATCAAGGTGCGGATCATTCCTGTTGTTGAAAGCAGCAAGGGTGAGGTCGGTGATGTGGGTGTTGAGGTTCTCTCGAGGCTTATCGAATTGATGGGGCTCGACGGAGATGTGAGCTTCAAAGAAGAGTCCGATACCGCTGTCCTTAATATCGAGGGGGATGACCTTGGTGTTCTAATCGGACGCCGTGGTACCACTCTTTCCTCGCTTCAACATATCGTCAGACTGATAATCGCCTCCAGAGTCACTGAATGGCCCATGCTCACTGTCGACGTGTGTGGTTATAAACAGCGGCGACGGGCGGCACTCGAAAGCCTGGCAGAGAGGCTTGCGGAACAGGTGAAGGTCAGACATCGGCCGATTACCCTTGAACCCATGCCTGCAGACGAGCGCCGGGTTGTGCATCTCACGCTGGCTGACCGCCACGATGTGTATACGGAGAGTGTGGGCGAAGATGCAGGGCGCAAGGTAATCATCTATCCAAAGAGGCCGTAGAGCATATGTTCAAGAGTGTAGACGCCAGGGCGAAGTTTCCCGCAATCGAGACCGAGATTCTGAAGTTCTGGAAAGAAGAATCCATATTCGAGAAAAGCATCGAGTCTCGGCGCGACAGGGTACTCTACACTTTCAATGATGGTCCGCCGACTGCAAATGGCAGTCCCGGTATTCACCACGTTCTTTCCCGCCTGTTCAAGGACATCCCGTGTCGCTATCAGACGATGAAGGGGCACTGTGTTCCCCGTAAAGCTGGTTGGGACACTCACGGTCTTCCTGTGGAACTCGAGGTTGAGCACAGCCTTGGGTTGAAGAGCAAGAAAGAGATTGAAGAGTACGGCGTTGCTGAGTTCAATCAGCGGTGCAGAGAGAGTGTCTTCAAGTATATCGGGCAGTGGGAGGCGATGGTAGAGCGCTATGGCCACTGGATAGACATGAAGGATCCCTACATCACACTGGCCGACAACTACATCGAATCTGGCTGGTGGGCCATCAATAAGCTCTGGAAAGAGGGACTCATCTATCGTGGCTACCGGACGACTCCACATTGCCCCCGGTGTGGCACATCGCTGAGTTCACATGAAGTGGCTCTTGGCTACAGAGATGATACGGAAGACCCCTCGGTCTACGTGAAATTCGGTCTCACTGCGGAGTCTCTTGAGGCCGTGCTGCCCGGACATGGAGATTCGGCGAAGAGTGGGAAGAGGGCATACCTTCTCGCGTGGACGACTACTCCATGGACTCTTCCAGGGAATACTGCCCTCGCTGTGTCCGGTGATGCGGAGTACTCCGTGATGGAGAGCGAAGAGGACTATCTCATCATGGCCACCGCACTTGTTGAGACGGTGGGTTTGCCTGGATATGAGCCGGTCGCAGCAGTAGCCGGCACTGTTCTGGCAGGGCTTCAGTACGAACCTCTCTATAACCCCCATGATTTCGGGGTTGCCCGGATGGACATGCCTGCATTCGAGGCGCAAGTAGCGCCCGATGTTCTTACGTACAAGGTGATTGCGGCGCAGTTCGTATCGCTTGATGACGGCACAGGCATTGTGCATGTGGCTCCTGCTTTTGGCGAGGACGACTTCGAGGCGGGAATGCGAGAGGGCCTCAGCTTCGTGCAACAGGTTGATCTTGAGGGCAAGATTACCGGGACCTATAGTTTTTCGGGCATGTTCGTGAAGGATGCGGATCCTGAAGTAACGGCTGAATTGCGTGAGCGAGGGCTCCTGTTCCGGCATGAGACGATTCGGCACACATATCCATTCTGCTGGCGTTGTGACACTCCTCTCCTGTACTACGTGAAGAGGTCCTGGTATATCAAGACGACTTCCAAGCGGGACAGGCTGGTGTCGGGAAACCAGGAGATTAACTGGTATCCGGACTATATCAAGCATGGCCGCTTCGGAGACTGGCTGCAGAACAACGTAGACTGGGCGTTCTCTCGTGAGAGGTACTGGGGAACACCGCTGCCTGTGTGGGAGTGTCCCGAGTGTGGAGACTTCGAGAGTGTTGGAGGTCGCGAGGACCTCGCATCGAAGGCTGGTGTGGAAGGGTATGAGGACGGAATGGATCTGCACCGCCCCTACGTTGACGGAGTGTCCTTTAATTGCAGTCGTTGTGGCGGACGAATGAAGAGGACTCCGGAGGTTATTGACTGCTGGTTTGACTCCGGCGCAATGACGTTTGCGCAGTGGCACTATCCCTTCGAGAATGAGGACATCTTCAAGCTCAACTTCCCTGTTGACTATGTGTGTGAAGCAATAGACCAGACACGAGGGTGGTTCTACAGCCTGCACGCGCTCTCGACGATGTTGTTCGATGAGCCCTGTTTCAGAAACGTGTTGTGTCTCGGTCACGTAGTGGACGCGAACGGCGAAAAGATGAGCAAGTCCAAGGGCAATATGATTGACCCATGGACGGTGGTGAATGAGTACGGGGCGGATGCAGTCCGCTGGTACATGCTTTCATCTGTGCCGAGCGAGAATACGCACCGATTCTCTGTGCAGGTTCTTGGTGAGACCATGCGGAGACATCTTCTCACCTTGTGGAATACGTATTCGTTCTTCGTCCTCTATGCAAACATAGATGGATTCATTCCGGGGAAAGAGAAACCGACGAGCCTTTCCGAGTTGGATCGTTGGATTATCTCAGAGTTGAACCAGTTGGTATTGGACGTTACCTCTGCGATGGACAACTACAGCTTCACCCAGGCAGTGCGTCGTATCGAGCAGTTCATCGACCTTCTTTCAAACTGGTACGTGCGCCGCAGCAGACGCCGATTCTGGAAGAGCGAGAGCGACGGTGACAAACGCGCGGCGCACGACACTCTTTATCGGTGTCTGGTGACTCTCACGGGTTTGCTTGCTCCGATTGCTCCCTTCATTCCAGAGGAGATGTACCAGAACCTTGTTCGAAGCGTGAACCAGGATGCACCGGAGAGCTTGCATCTGACGGACTATCCGGTTGCGGACCGCGATGAGATAGACGAAGATCTGAACAGGCACATGGAGCTTGTCATGACACTGGCGAGTCTCGGCAGGGCCGCAAGAGCCAGGGCGGGCATTAAAGTCAGGCAGCCACTTTCACAGGCTATGATTCGCGTGACGGCTGGCGAAGATGTGGAAGCGATTGCAGCCCTTGGCGAGCACATCAAGGAAGAGATAAACGTGAAGGGACTCACATTCGTGGATACTCTTGGCGATGACGGCCCGGGTTTGTTCGTTGCGAGCGATGACCGCAATGCGGTCGGTGTCGTGGCGGAGTTGACCGATGAACTCGTTGCTGAAGGCTTCGCGAGGGAACTTGTGCGTCGATTGCAGATGATGAGAAGGTCGGCCGGACTGGAGATTTCCGATCACATATTGGTTTTCTTTGAAGGCGACAGTGTGTTGGAGAATGTGTTTGGCAGCTACGCTGACTACATTCGCCAGGAGACGTTGTCGGTGGAGTTGAGAAATGTGGCGTGTCCCGAGGACGGGCATGTGGAGACGCTGCGTCTCGGCGGAAAAGATATCGTGGTGGGAATCACAAGAGCTTCATAGCCCTGGCTATGGTCACGACGACCATAGCCGGTGGTCTCTTCAGTTCACGTGGTTTGGTTCTAGTCCCACGGCGCAGGGGTTTCACTGAGTTGGGCTGAAGTCGTCAGCCGTTCCTCTCCTCGCACATAGGTGAGGGGTACATCGTTACCGACCTCGCTGTTGATTATCCCCTGCAGCAGGTCATCGATGTTCTTGATTGTGGCTCCATCGAACTCGACAATCACATCGCCTTTCGCGAGGCCTGCAGCGTCGGCAGGGCCGCCGCTCACAACCTCGACGACGAGCGCTCCCTCATCCACCGAGAGCTTGTTGACCGTTGCCGTGAACTTATCTACAGAGTAGAGCGAAACGCCGAGCCAAGGCCTGGTCACGTAGCCCTGGTTCACAAGCGACTGAATAATCGGGCGTGCACCGTCAATCGTAATGGCGTAACTCATTCCCTCTACGCCGATATCAGCGACTTTGACGCTGTTGATGCCGATAACCTCGCCTGCCATGTTGGACAGCGGACCACCGCTGTTTCCTGGGTTGACGGCGGCAGTTGTCTGAATAAGGTCCCGGAGAGTGTTCCCCCCAACGGTGATTGAGACATTCAATCGGCTGACAATGCCTTCAGTTGCTGAGATTCCTTCTCCCAAGGCATTGCCCATAGCCACTACCCACTCTCCCACAACCAGGTCTTCTGATGAGCCGAGCGATGCATAAGGTAGGCCACCCGTCTCAGCACGAATAACTGCGAGGTCGGTCAGAGGGTCGGTTCCGACAATGGTTGCGGAGTACTTGGTTCCATCTACCAGTTCAATCTGTATGTCACTGGCTCCCTCCACAACGTGGTTGTTCGTAATGATGTAACCTTCGTCGTCCATGATGACGCCGGAACCTGCGGCTTCCTGAGTGTAGGACTGGTTGAACAGGTCGCGTCCAACCATCTCTGTCATGACTGAGACGACAGCAGGACGAACCGTGCGGACGACATCCGCAATGGAGGGAAGGTCATCATTCTCGGTACTTGATGCGACAGGGAAGGTCCATGAGGGGTCTATGTATTCACTGGGCGCCGGACGTTCCGTTGTTGACGATACCTCCGCAGGTGCTGCCGAAGGCACAGTGATACATCCGGTGAGGCCTACGAGACCGATGATTGCAGCAAGTACTACACTCCAGAGTCCTGATTGCCGTTTCATAGGGAAAAGTATAGCACCGGTAGCTGGAAAGGCGTGTGAAGAGGACTGGTGTTCTGAGCCTGTAATGGTATAATCGAGACACATGTACGAGGCGAACGTCCAGGGCTACGTGAATCAGTTGCTCCGTGGAGTGGTGGAGCCATTGATGTTGTTCATCATTGGAGAACTGCCGAGCCACGGGTACAGAATCGCGAAGGAGCTTGAGAAGCGTAGCAGCGGCTACTTCCATCTTACTGCAAGCACAGTGTATTCCGCGTTGCGGAGACTGGAAGATGAGGGTCTTGTACTCAGTAGCTGGCAGAAGGTGACCGATTCGCAGCGGCGCCGCTACTACTACCTGACCGAGAATGGGCGGGAGATTCTAAGTGCCAAGCTGCAGGGATGGGAGCGTTTTTCGTCTGCTGCTGAGCAAGTCATGATGGACAACTGATTCTGCTGAAGGGTATTCACGGGGGTGGCGGCATCGTGCCGGCGCCCCTCTTTTGTTGTTCATGGCATGGTGATAAGGTCACGTTCACAGTAGTTGAACGTGGTGTGCATTGTCTGTGCCTCCGCTACGCTTCGTCCTGACCAACTTGATGATGTCAAAGGGTGTGTGCTGGTGCGGCGTGCGGTCCTCAGTGATGTGCGGAATGGGAAGAGGTTGTCTGTGATGTGGTGGGATAGTATCGAGATAGTCTGTTGTCTGCGTTAAGGATAGTAGACATAGGCATTCAGCAGGGTGGTTCGGTGGCTAGCAGCAGACCGCATGCGGGACCCTGTCCTCTGCCGCGAGCCGCAGGAACGCAGCGGCAGCCTCCGGGTTGAACTGAGTGCCCGCCCCTTCGCGGATTTCGTTGATGCATTTCTCAACAGGGAGAGCGTTGCGGTAGGGGCGGTCTGAGTACATTGCATCGAAGCTATCGGCCACTGCGAGAATCCTCGCGCCGAGGGGAATGGCTTCTCCTCTCAGGAATTGCGAGAACCCCTTGTTGTCATGACGGTCGTGGTGGTGGGCGATGATGTCGGTTATGGTCTGGTTGACGACAGGCCCTACTATTCGCGGTCCCACCTGGATGTGCATCATCATCTGCTCATATTCATCAGGCGTGAGTCTCCCCGGTTTGTTCTGAATCGCAGGGTCGATTGCCAGCTTGCCGACATCATGGAGAAGTGCTCCCCAGCGCAAATCGTCGAGTTCCTGGGTGTTGAGTCCCATCTCCTTGCCGATGGCGAGAGAAATGTCGGTGACGCGCAATGAGTGTCCCGCGGTGTACTTGTCCTTTTCTTCAAGTGCGACAACGAGGGACTTAATCGCTCCCAGGGAGAGCTTGTGGAGTTCCTTCGTCTGGTCGACCACGCGTTGCTCCAGCATTTGCTGATGGTTCTTGACGGCCAGTTCTGCTTCCATCTTGGACAGAGCGCGCTCCACGCTGTCAACAACGTTGTCTAGGTTGAATGGTTTGCAGATGTAGTCTTTGGCACCATTCTTCATGCAGCGGATTATGGTGTCTGCATCGACGACGGCTGTAGACATCACGACGGCGGTTGTCGGGTAGTGGAGGGTGAGTTCGGGCAGCAACGTGTCCCCTGACTTTCCCGGCATCATGATATCGAGAATGACCAGGTCCGCGGGATTGCCGCCCATCTGATGCAGGGCTTCCTCTGCATCACCTGCCTCTTCACAGCGATAGCCTTCCCTGGATAGTTTCTTGTGCAAGGTTCTGCGGACCAGCCGCTCATCATCGACGATGAGTACCTGTGTACTTCTTGCTGCAACTGCCATTGGCTAGTTCACTCCCGTGCCGATGGTTGTTCGCACTACTTTGCGCAGTTGAGAAGGGGTGAAGGGCTTGGGGAGGAACCCAGGGTTTGTTTCCTGCAGGAAGCTACGCACCTCGCTGCTGAGCATGTCACCCGTCGTGAATATCACCCTGCCGGCCACTTCCGGATGTTTCTTCTCCATATGGCGGTAGAATGCGATTCCGTTCATGTCCGGAGTCCGTATGTCGGCCACATACAGGTCGTAGGTCTGCTGGTCGGCCATTCGTGCAGCAATCTTGCCGTTTCCCGCAAGGTCCACGCCGAATCCCTCCATCTCGAGCGTTCGTCGACAGACTCGGGCTATGAGCGGCTCGTCCTCTATCACCAATGCCAGTCGTCTACGGCCAATTCTGCTGTCCATGTTTCCTTACCTACACCGGTAGTTCTATGATGAATGTGGCTCCCTTGTGGGGTTCGCTCTCGGCGCGAATGACTCCTCCATGCTGCCTGACTATGCCGAAGCAGATGCTGAGGCCGAGTCCTGTACCCTTGCCTACTTCCTTGGTGGTGAAGAATGGGTCGAAGATTCGCGCCATGTGTTGATTTGAAATACCTGGTCCGTCGTCGGTAATCGTGACTCGAACCGTGGAGTCCTGTATATCGCTGGAGATGGTGATGCTGCCACTTTCGCGGTCCTCAGTCACTGCGTTCTCCGCGTTGAGAATCACGTTCAGAAGCACTTGCTGCATCTGGAAGTAGTCAGCCGATACTTGTGGCAGCCCCTCAGCCAGATTGCTGTTGATCTTGATGTTGTGCACCCTGTGTTCGTACGCTCGTAGTCGCAGTACGTCGCTGATGACATCGTTTATCTGCATTGGTTTTCTTGTGGGGTTGTGTTTCCTGGCGAAGGTCAGCAGGTTGCGAACGATGACTGCAGCTCTCTGTGCTTCCTGATTGATGGCCTCGATATCCTCGCGAAGCTCTTCCGGCAGGTTTTCCTCGGTCAGAAGTTCGGACAGGCCGATTACACTCGTGAGCGGATTATTCAACTCGTGCGCTATGCCTGAGGCCATTTCTCCCACCGATGCAAGACGGTCAGTCAGGTAAAGCCTCTCCTGCCTGTCCCTCTCGCCTGTCACGTCGTCGAGCACCAGCAATATCTCGTTCTCATTCATGGGGAATAGATTGACGACGAAGATGCGTTCCTTTTCGGCTATGGTGTGTCTGAATTCCAGAGTGCTTGTTTCTCGCTTTCCTGCAAGTACTGCGTCGATTGCCTGCTGCAATTCTTTGACGGGAAGCAGTTCGCTTATGTGCCTGCCAATCACCTCATCTTTGCGCAGTCCGAAGCTTTCATGGAGTGCCTGATTTGCGAGCACAAAATTTGAGTCGCCATCGAGCACTGCGACGGCATCTGGCATCGTGGATAGAATTCGATCGATGAGTGCGTTCTGGGCCTTGAGCATGGCGATGTTCTTCTCTCGCAACGTGATATCCCTGAGAACGGCGAGGGTGCCCACTACCTTCTCATCTTGTCGTACGGCAGTGGCGCTGATTTCGATAAGCACTTTCTGCCCGTTCGCCTTGACCATCTCCACCTGATAGGGTGACATCTGTTGACCTGCGAGCCTTCGAGTGAAATTGAGCAATACGATGGCCAGGCTCTTCTTCGGCATCATCCGGGATAGGTGGCGTATGTTCCTGCCCACAAGATCAGTTGGGTCGTAGCCGCCCATTTCTGCAATGCGTGGGTTCACATCGAGAACTGTGCCATCTTTGCCAATCAGTAGGAGCGTGTCGTTCACTGAATTGAAAATGGTCCTGTATCGCTCTCTGGAGCGTCGCAACTCAAGTTCTTTTTGTTCTCGTACCGACATCTCTGACTGCAGTTCCTGGTTTGCTCGCGTAAGATCCGCAGTACGCTCGAATACTCTGCGTTCAAGTTCCTCCCTCGCCAAACGCAGTGTGTCTTCGATTCGCTTGTGTTCCGTCATGTCGCGTGCGATGCGGAGAACAAGTGACTGTCCGCCGAGTTCGATGGGCAATGTGGTTACTTCGACGGTCAGCTTCTCACCGTCGCTGCGACGTATCTCGAATGCTTGGGGTCCTCCGGATAGACTGGCTACGTTGTTCGTCAGCCGGTTCAGTGCGTGTGTGGTTTCTTGACTGGATAGGAACGGGATGTCGTGGTAGTCCTTGCTCTTCAGTTGCTCTTTGGTGTAGCCCACGAGCAGTTGGGCCGCACTATTGCCATCAACGATGTTCCCCTTCATGTCGCTGAGGTAATAGGCGTCAGGGGCGAACTCAAAGAGCATCCTGAATCTCTCCTCGGATGCGCGTAGTTCGGCTTCTGCTCGTTGCCTCTCGACTATCTGAGACTGTAGTTCAACGTTGCTTCTTCTCAATTGCGCGGTGCGTTCCTGGACGCGCTCCTCCAGTTCTCTGTGGGCTTTCCGCAGACCTTCCTCGGCAATGGTGCGCTCAGTGACATCCCTGCAGGCGAGGAGCACGCTGAATCCCTTGCCATTGAGAGACTCGATAAGACTTGCGGTGGCCTCGATGTTGCGCCAGCCACCCTGCTTTTCCTTAAGACGAAAGATGACTGTCTCCGTGAAGTGGTCAAGATGCGTTCCCACGATGTGCGTGAGGGCTATTCCC
This sequence comes from Dehalococcoidia bacterium, assembly GCA_016930935.1. Lineage (GTDB taxonomy): Bacteria > Chloroflexota > Dehalococcoidia > GIF9 > AB-539-J10 > SKVJ01. The sequence goes on from JAFGFT010000071.1 coordinate 9,574, forward strand.
GCATACCTGGCCAGCTTTGGGGCGAGCCGTATCTGATCCTCGGCGTGTATGTACTTGAGTGCGTTCTTGCCGATAAGTTCCTCAGGCTCGTAGCCGATATTGCGATGAGAGGGACTCGCGTAGGTCCACATACCCGTGAGAGTGATGATGCAGATGTAGTCGGAGACGTTCTCCGCGATGAGCCGGTACTTGCGCTCGCTTGTTGCTAGAAGACTTTCGGATGCAATCGCCCGTTCGGCTGCCGATTGCTGTGCTGCCGCGTGCTGCTTGAGTTCCTGATGAAGATAGGCGTTGTCCACCGCAAGTGCAACGTGACTTGCGACAGAGCACAAGGTGGCCCTGTCCGAGTCGTCGAAAGGCCTCGTCCTTCGCGCTATGGTGAGTCGTCCAACTCGGTTTCCGCTGAAGGGCAACTTGCAGGAGGTGAACGACATGGTGGCGACAGCTGGCCTCAACTGTGGGTACTTGCGAACAGACTCTTGCGTGTGGTTCGTGGAGATTTCGTCGTCCTGCGATTGTCGTGATACAGACTGAGCCGCCCTGACTGCATCGTCGGGCATGCCCGAGTGGGCGACGAGTGTCATGGTTTGACTACTCTTTGGTCCTGCGTGAATCGCCACGGCATCCGCCCCCATGAGGCGCTTCATTTCGCGCGCGGCCGCTTCAAACACCTCCTCCGGTTGCAGTGACGAACTCATGTTTCGGGCAATCTCGTTCACAATGAAAAGTTCACGATTGCGTTTCTCCAGGGCTTCAAGTGCTTCGGCATTCTTGATGGCCGCTGCGCAGTGAGCTGAGACCATTTCGAGAATGTCCTGCTGCACGCCCTGCCGCAGGAGGAAGATGAGTGCTCCCGCGAGTTCTCCTGTGACTGTGATGGGCACGGCGACGTAGCTTTCCACCTGCATGATGCTCTGTATGCGGTCACAGAGCCACGCAGGGCAAAGACCATCCATGAGCTGTGCGACGCGGTCGCCGCCTAGAGTGCACGGATTGGCAAGGAAGTCTCGTGCAACCGTCGACCTCTCCACGGGATACTTGAAGACCTCGTTGTGGGCGTTCTTCTCAGGAGCACGCGAGAAGTCAAACCACGGGGCTGCCAACTGTCTAAGCAGGGGTTTGTCTGAAATCGGGGAATAGGCGCGGGTAGTGATGGTTGTGCCGTCCTCATCCAGTGTATGTGCGAGGACGAACTCCACACCCGGAATCTGTCGCGCAAGCGTGACTGTCTGCCTGAAGACCTCATCTACGTTCTCCGCAGAGTCCAGAGCCAGCGCGACTTCCCGGACCTTGGAGAGCTGCAGTTCGCGTTGGAAATGCTCCGCGTTTTTGCGGTTAAGCTGTTCAAACTCAGTCTCCAGACGTTCGATTGTTGTGGTCACTGATTCCTTCGATTCGACACGGCTGTCTTGTACATCGGCCGCTGGATGCTCTCTCATTCCCCACTCGACTTCAAACTCGCATGATTGCGATTCTCGGAGTTCCTCTCGTACGTCCTGCTGCCGTGAATCGGATATACACCGGATTTCGCGTACGTGCGCAGCAGGAAGTCCAAACAGGGTCGGCACTGCGGCCATGATGCCTTGTGCGAAGTAGCACGCATGTTTGGACCATGCATAGTCCGTGACAGGAATCATTGAGATTCTGGCCATGGTAGGGCCTTGCAGTTTCACCGTGTAGTTGAAGAGACGGTCGAAGGATGCCGAATATCGCGGGATGCTCTTGTATACGAACTGTGGGTTCCCGAGCAGGAGGGCCAGGCGCTCGACTCCTCCAAGAGGTTTGAGCCTGGGGATTGCCATTCCCACGTGATACATGACGGCAGGGTCCCCAGTTACGTCTGCTGCGTACTCGGACAGTACGTTCCGTGCCTCACAAGAAATCCAATTCGTAGGGTTTGTCAGGTATGACAACTCGTAGGGTAGTCTCTTGATGATTGCCGAGACGTCATACCCATGCGACTTCAGGTACTTCAGAATAGAGTTGCTCACTCGGCAACTGACTTCCTTGACGTTTGTGCGTCGGGAATCATCCACTCGGGCGTCTGCAGCCGTGGAAGCATCGAGAACTGCGCTGGGGGCCGCACGTCTGATGTTTCCAGTTCTTCGCTTCAGACCAATCATCGACCAACTCCTCTCCCCCTTCGGTCCTGGAGAGTGGCATTATCAGTTACTTCATTCACTCTTGTCTTGAGTCTGCCAACCTCTCCTGCGGTGAACAGCCGCCATCCCTTTCGGTCTCGATACCGCACGTCGTCGAAAGAGCCTTCCCTGACCCACCTGAGGAACGTGTTCCTGCTTATTCCCGCGAGTTCACACGCCTCCGCAGTTCTATAGAAGTGTTCGCCATGAATGGGAACTGGCACTCAATCACCTCGCAGGTACAGATGTTGTCATAGGGTGAATAGGGTTGAATATACTCACGACTCGCTCTACTCGCATGCCTCATACGTCATGGTCGACGGATAGAAATGGTAGCGTTACGTTCGTACTTGTTCTGGTAGAAGTCCTGATGAGGCCATGCATTCGCTCGGCGTGAGCGTTCCGTGAAACATGGTGTGGTGGTTTTCGTTGTGCAGGACTATTGGATTTGTCTGGTGGTATACCTGGCACTGTCGCGTGCGGAACGGGCTTAACCGATGTCTCTTTCCGTGGCGGAAACGCCGGGTGCAGGTAAGGCCGCCGAGCACGTGGCAAAGGAGACATAATGTCCGTGCTGGATATCCAGACGTGTGTTGTCCGTATTGTTCCTGCCTATGTGGTCACCTCACTTCCAACTTCTGTACACTCTCTTCAGGCAATGTGAGTATGGGGTGAAATGTCTGATGGAATGCGTTCTTGCGATTGATCAGGGAACCACGGGCAGCAGGGCCGTACTCTACGGACTTGATGGAACCCGGATAGCTTCCTCATACAGGGAGTTTTCGCAGTATTTCCCGAAACCGGGATGGGTTGAACACAACCCTCTGGAAATATGGGACAGCGTAGTTGGCTGTATTACTGATGTCATGGCGGAGGCATCCGGTGTCTCCGTCGCGTGCGTTGGCATCACCAATCAACGGGAGACCACTGTCGTCTGGGATGTGGTGAGTGGTGAACCGCTCCACAATGCGATTGTGTGGCAGTGCCGGCGAACAGCGGAGCGTTGCACACAACTGAATCGTGACGCATCGATGCAGGATTCCATTCGCCGTATCACAGGACTGCCTGTTGATGCGTACTTCTCCGCCACCAAATTGGAGTGGCTGATGCAGAACGTGGCCGCTGTCCGGAACAGCGCGCAGCGCGGGCGTCTTCGATGCGGCACGGTTGATTCTTGGCTGCTGTGGAAGCTCACAGGAGGCAAGGTTCATGTGACCGACTACACGAATGCGGCGCGTACCATGCTCTTCGATATCGAACGTGTGATGTGGAGTGACGAGCTTCTTGGCGTGTTCAAAGTGCCATCGTCCGTGATGCCCGAAGTGAGGAAGTCTTCGGGCGAGTTTGGTATTGTCGATGCTGACTGTGGATTGTTGAGGGGAGTGCCAATTACGGGCATGGCAGGAGACCAGCAATCGGCGCTCTTTGGCCAGGCATGCTTCGTGCCGGGTTCCGCCAAGAACACCTATGGCACCGGAGCTTTCGTGCTGTTGAATGCCGGTGAACGTCGACCCGTCGGCGACGCGAGGCTGATTACGACGCTGGGTTGCGGTGCGAAAGGACAGCCCGTCTATGTACTGGAAGGTGCCATCTTCTCCGCGGGAGCGACCGTGCAGTGGCTTCGGGATGGTCTTGGCTTGCTGGACAGCGCAGCGGCTTCGGCACAGATGGCTGAAGCGGTTCCCGACAATGGAGGTGTCTACTTCGTTCCCGCGTTCGTGGGACTTGGGGCTCCCTACTGGGATTCCCAGGCAAGGGGTACCATCACAGGGATTACAAGAGGCACGACGAAGAACCACCTGGTTCGCGCCGCACTGGAGGCGACGTGTTATCGCACGCGTGACGTAATCGCGACTATGATTGAGAACTCCGGTCTCGACGTGGGAGAACTGAAGGTTGATGGTGGAGCATCCGCGAACGATTTCCTGTGTCAGTTTCAGTCTGACATCCTTAGCGCGCGAGTAGTTCGACCCGTTGATGTGGAGACTACGGCGCGTGGCGCGGCCTATCTCGCTGGACTGGGGAGTGGGTTCTGGCCGGGTGTTGAGGCACTCACCGGTGCGCTTGCGGTGGACCGCGTGTTCATTCCCCAGATGTCTCGGCAGCGGAGCCGCCGCCTGTACGATGAGTGGAGCGCCGCAGTGCAGCGAGTCCTGGCTGATAAGACACGGGCTTGAGCCGATACTCCGGCCCGTGGTGGTTGGTGGGATACGAAGAGATGGAAAAACCTGTGTTTGAAATAGTGATTGTTGGTGGGGGTGTTGTCGGGGCCGCTATTGCCCACGAGCTATCCCACTATGCTCTGGACGTGGTCCTGCTTGAGAAGGAGGAGGAACTGTCGTTTGGAGTCTCAAAGGCCAACAGTGGCATCATCCATCCAGGGACCCAGAATCCGGCGGGTTCACTGAAGGGGCGGCTTTGCGTCGAGGGAAATCGACTGATTCGCGAGATGTCCCGGCCACTTGACCTTGATTTCAAGGAGGTCGGTGAACTCATTGTCGCCTTCGACGAGATGGAAACGTCGCAATTGTGGCAGATGAAGATGGAAGCGGAGCTGCTGGGTGTGTCGGGACTGGAGGTGGTGTCACGCGGCTGGCTCAGAGACAATGAGCCGAATCTCAACCGGGACGCGGTTGCGGCACTGTATGCTCCGTCAGCGGGCATCATCAGCCCGTATCGCTTCGTCTATGCTCTGTCCGAGGCTGCGGCACTGAACGGAGTTGAGGTGCGCACATCGACGAAGGTTGAGTGGATTGAGCAGATGCAGGGAGATTCGGAGGGAGGACGTGCCCGTTTCGTTGTGGGGACTTCTGCGGGAGAACTCATGGCGCGATTCGTCATCAACTGTGCGGGATTGCACGCGGACGACGTTGCCTCCATGGTGGCTGCTCCCCGGTTTCGTATTCAGCCGCGTAAAGGAGAGGAATACATCCTTGACAAGAAGCGACGTTACCTGACGAGGCACCTTCTATTCCCGGTTCCCACTCCGGAATCCAAAGGGATTCTGGTGACGCGCACGTCTGATGGCAATCCGATGATTGGTCCAACGGCCTACAAAGTGAAAGACAAGGAAGACCTGTCGACGACAGATGAGGGGTTGCGGATGGTGTTGCAGGTTGCGCAGAGATTGGTGCCGGCGATAGATCGGGCGGACATAATCGCATACTTCGCAGGTGTGCGACCTGTGGCAGGGGAGGATTTCTTCATTGAAAGTGATAGGAGAATCCCCGGATTCGTCAACGTTGCCGGCATCCAGTCGCCGGGTCTTACTGCGGCACCTGCGATTGGCCGAGACGTCGCTAGACTATTGGAACAGTCAGGGGTGGAGTTCGAGAGAAAGCCGCAACGTCGTAGTAAGAGAAGTCGAAGTATCCATCTGTTCTCAATGCCGCTTCAGGAGGCGAGACGGCTTGTTGAGGCGGATGCAGAGTGTGGCGAAATCGTGTGCAGGTGTGAATCGGTGTCTCTCAAGGAAATCAAGGAGGCCATCGCAGAGGGGGCCAGGACACTCGACGGTGTGAAGTTCAGGACGCGAGCGGGTGCAGGGCGATGTCACGGCAGTTTCTGTACCTGCAGGGTGATGCGCGTGTTGGCTGAAGAAACAGACAGGCCAATCACCGCTATTTCCAAGAGAGGCAAAGGCTCGGAGATGGTGGTGGAGGACAGGGCAGATGGACGAACGTGAACTGGTAGTTGTCGGTGGTGGACCTGCCGGTATGGCGGCGGCTCTCGCTGCGTGCGAGCACGGAGTCCGAGATGTACTCTTGCTGGAGCGTGACCCTCATCTTGGCGGCATACTGAATCAATGCGTGCACCCCGGATTCGGGCTTGCATACTATAGAGAAGTCCTCACCGGTCCCGAGTATGCGGATCGCTTCATCCAGCGTGTTCTACACACACCGGAGATTGAGGTCAGCACTTCTTCATTCGTAGCGGAATTGAAGCCTGGAAAGGTGTTGACGTACCTGAAGCCGGGGAAACTGTCCACTGTTTGGGCCAGGGCACTTGTGATGGCGACCGGCTGCCGTGAGCGGACGCGTGAGATGATTCAGATTCCTGGCACGAGGCCCTCAGGCGTGTTTTCAGCAGGGCTGGCGCAGAAGATGACCAATCTTGAGGGGCTGCTGCCGGGAAAGGAAGTCGTCGTCATTGGCTCAGGCGATATCGGCCTCATAATGACCAGAAGGCTCTCTCTTGAAGGTGCGATTGTCAGGGCGGTTGTGGAGATACAACCCCAGCCGACCGGATTGAAACGCAATATCGTGCAATGCCTGAACGATTTTGGCATTCCGTTGTATCTGAGCCACCGGGTCCTGCGGATTCACGGTAAGGACAGGGTTGAGGGAGTAGATGTGGCACGGGTCGATGAAGACGGCCGAGAAATTCCGGATACGCGGTTCTCTGTACGGTGTGACACAGTCCTTGTGTCTGTCGGTCTGATTCCGGAGAACGAACTCATCGAGATGGCAGGTGTTGAGATAGACCGTCGCACCAATGCTCCCGTTTCCAGCGACCTCAACTATACATCAGTACCGGGTCTGTTCGTGTGTGGGAATGCATTTCAGGTGTACGACGTCGTGGATTCGGTGACGCGCGACAGCCTTGTTGCCGGACGTCAGGCGGCGGAGTATCTTGCTGCGTACGGAGGGGTGTTGTGACAAGGAAGGTGGAACTGACGTGTATCGAATGTCCCACGGGATGCAGGGTCACCGCGGTGGTGGAGAATGGCAAAGCCGTGGAACTTGATGGTTTCGGCTGCAGGAGGGGGCGTGACTATGCAGTGTCCGAGGTGGAATGTCCTGTCAGGATTCTGACAACCACGGTTGTTGCTCGTGGACTTTCGGTTCGGATGGTGCCGGTCCGAACAAGCATGCCGATTCCGCGTGAGCGGTTGATGGATGCTGTGGCCGAAATCAGAAAGGTTCGGTTGGAGCATCCTGTGCGGGTCGGGGAAGTGATACTTGCCAACATCCTGGGGCTCGGCGCCGATATTGTCGCCACCCGGGAAGTCTCGTGAGCGCGCGCAGATGACGAAGAGCCTGCTCATTGGCACTCAAAGGTTTCTTTTTATACTGTGTGAGAGGAGGTTCAGGAATGCGTAGCAAAATCAGGATTACCGTCATCAAGAAGCTCTCAGCGAGAGAGTTGTACGGCGACAGCCAGCCCTGTCAGTGGAAGATAGAGGAGATATGCCCGAAGTTCGAAGTTGGTGATGTGTACGTGATACCTGAAGATGGCTCTTGTCCCTCAGGGTTCTGCTCCTGGGCGTTTGCGGACCTCCAGAGGGACATCACGCATCTTCGGTTTGGCGGCGACTATCCGATGTGCGAGGAACCCGGCGTTGCTGTGCAGTGTTGCACAGATGGTATGCGCCCCGTCTTCTTCAAGTTGGAAAGAGAGTCGGATGATTCTGCAAAGAGCGTTCCTCTCTGAACCTGTTTCCTGGCAGTAACAGGTGGTCTGACGTGACACAGTGATGTGTGTGGGGTACAGGTTTCGCCTCTGCGGCCGCCATGGCATACTACTGGCAGTTGCAGCGGAATGGTCTCGGAAGTGATGGGGCACAGTGACAGGTTGCTCGTGGTGCAGTGATGAAATGCGTGGTAACAGGCGCATCCGGCCATGTCGGCGCGAACATGGTTCGTGCCCTATTGCATCGCGGGCATGACGTCCGTGCAGTAGTGCACGTTGACCGTACCGCGCTGGCCGGGCTCGACCTCCAAATGGTTGAGGCGGATGTCTCTGACCTGGCGTCGTTGCGGCGCGCATTCGACGGTGGGGACGTCGTGTATCACCTTGCCGGGCATATCTCCATCAGCGGGAAGAACTCTCGGCAACTGGCTGACGTAAACGTTGAAGGCGTGCGCAATGTCGTACGCGCCTGTCTTGATTCTCCGGTACTTCGCCTTGTGCATTTCAGTTCGATACACGCTTTCGCCAGGTGTCAGTCGGCAGCGCTCGTGTCCGAAGACAATCTGCTTGTTAGTGATGCCATGCCTTCGTCATATGATAGCTCGAAGGCAGAGGGTGAATTGCTCGTTATGGATGCTGTGCGGCAGGGACTGGATGCGGTTGTGGTGGTTCCTACGGCTGTGGTCGGACCTCATGACTTCCGGCCGTCTCATTTCGGTCAGGTGGTGATTGCACTCGCCAGGAACCGGCTTCCGGCGCTTGTCTCCGGTGGCTTTGATTGGGTCGATGTTCGTGACGTGGTGGACGGCGCGATTGTAGCTGCTGAGTGTGCGCCTTCGGGGCGCAAGTATGTGCTCTCAGGTCACTGGGTATCGATTCCACGTGTGGCGGCCATGGTGCGTGGTCTTTCCGGAGCTAGAGTTCCACCGCCGATTCTCCCTCTCCCAGTTGCCCGCGCATGTTGTCCGTTGGCGGAAGGGGCGTGCAGAGTCCTTGGGAGGCCACCTCTGTTTACCAGGTATTCCGTCGATTCCCTTGCGCAGTTTCGCCATGTCAGCCATGAGAGAGCCACATCAGAACTTGGCTACCAGCCTCGGCCATTTGAAGATACTCTTGCGGATACATACCGGTGGTTTCGAGCGAATGGCTATCTTGGTGCACCCGTTCCAGAGGGTCATGAGTCACTATGACTGAGCAGGAATTCTTCGACATCTTGCTGGGCTGCTGGTTTCTGCTTGCCATCGTGACGTTTGTGGTGTTGCTCCGTTGGTCGGCGCCCTACGGACGGCACACCAGGGGTGGGTGGGGACCGACGCTCGGCACCCGTGCAGGCTGGTTCTTGATGGAGGTCCCGGCATCACTCTTGTTTCTGCTGTGGTTTGTCGTTGGCTCGAATCCGTTGTCGGTTCCATTACTGGCATTCTTTCTAATGTGGCAGGTTCACTATGTGCATCGAGCGTTCATCTATCCATTCAGCCTTGGGGGGTCAGTGCGTCGTATGCCACTTGCCATTGTGGCGTTCGGCTTTGTGTTCAATGTGGTCAACACATATCTGAACGGCCGATATCTCTTCACTCTGTCATACGGCTATCCCGATGACTGGCTCACTGGTCCCCGGTTCATCGTAGGCTTGACGCTTTTCGCCGCCGGGTATGTACTGAATCGGCATTCAGACCTTGTGCTACGAGCCGAACGGACGCGTACGGGGGAGCGCTACTGTGTCATAGAAGGGGGCATATTCAGGTACATCTGCTGTCCCAACTACCTTGGTGAGATTCTCATCTGGGTTGGATGGGCCACAGCGACATGGTCGTTGGCTGGCCTGAGTTTCGCGGTATGGGCTATGGCGAATCTACTGCCGCGAGCCCGGACTCATCTGCGTTGGTGTCGTGACTACTTTGAGGACTATCCGGAGGGTCGCAAGGCCATCATTCCTGGCTTGTGGTGAGGTTCACGCTCTGAACTCGCTCGAGTGCGGCGCGCCAAGCCCTGCACAGGTAGGACAGTGTGGCTATTTGACTCTCCTGAATTTCTGTATGGTATTGGGACCCTTGTCTATGTGCGCATGTGTCATGGAGACTTCACCCACATACATATCTCCATAGGAATCGACTGCAATTGCGTGGGGGCCGTGAAATAGTGCTGAGTCCATGTCGGAGGCGCTGTTGCCCCAGCGCCCACGCAGGGTTCCATCCTGGCTGAAGATGCTGATGCGCATGGCAAGCTCAGAGACGAAGACGAGGCCTTCGCGGTCTATGAAGATGCCGGTTGGACGGATGACGTCGTACCACTGGTCCAGGAAAACTCCCTGCTGGTCAAATATCTGAATGCGGCTGTTCTCACGGTCGGCAACCAGGACTCTGCCTTGTGCATCGATTGCGATGTCGTGCGGCAGTCGAAACTGGCCGGGCAGACCTCCTGGCTCTCCCCATGAGGACTTCAGTGTGCCATCGGCGCCGAACCGGTGCACTCTGCAATTGCCGTAGCCATCCGAGATGAAAATGTCGCCCGATGGGGCGACGGCCACACCGGTGGGACGGTTGAATGGAGCGCCTGCTCTCACGACGTGTCCGACACCCTGCCACAGGTCCCATGCCTTGATGTAGCCGGTGTCTGAAGCCTGCCCACTGGTACCTATCGTGGAGAGTAGTTCGCCTGACGGCCTGAACTTCGCCACGATGTGGTTGATGTCATCCGTACAGAACAGAGCACCGTCCGCGGAGACGCAGCTTCCGTGGGCCCGACCGAAAAACCCTTCGCCCCACGCGTCTTTGAAGTTGCCATCCCTGTCGAGCACGATGACAGGGTGTTCTCCTCTGTTCAAGATGTAGACGTTGTCATGCTGGTCGACCGTGACGCCGCACACGTCGATGAAGGACCAGCCTTGCGGTAATTGCGCCCAAGCAGGAATCAACTGGTATTGCAGGTCTCCGCTTCCGAACGTCATCTCTCGCCTCCTGAGGGATTCTGACTACGAAGTATCGCTTCTGAGTCTAGTGGAGAGTACTCCGGCGATCTTCTAGCAAATCCGCCGGAACTTCTGAATGGTGCGGATGCCTCTGTCGACTCCTGAGTAAGTCTTGGAGACCTCTCCTACGTAGACGTCGCCGTGAGAATCGACCGCGATTCCGTGCGGTGCCAGGAACAGTGCACCTTCCTTAACAGGGCTGGTGTTGCCCCATCGTGAAAGCAGTTCACCGTTGGGTGTGAAGATGCTCACGCGGAGGCAGAACTCAGAAACGTACACGATTCCGTTTGCATCGATGAAGATGCCGGTCGGACGAATCACATCGTGCCACTGCTCGAGAAACCGTCCGTCCTGGCTGAAGAGTTGAATGCGGCTGTTCTCGCGGTCGGCGATGAGCACCCTGCTCTGCCCGTCGATGGCGATGTCGTGCGGGAGGCGAAACTGTCCCGGTGCACCCCCCGGTTCCCCCCAGGAGAACTTCAGTGTGCCGCCAGCGTCGAATCGGTGCACTCTGCAATTGCCGTACCCGTCGGAAACGAAGATGTCTCCATCAGTGTTGACGGCAACTCCCGTGGGTCGATTGAACGGGGGCCCCGGATACCTGACGGTTGATGTGCTCTGCCATACCTCCCAAGTGCGGAAATAGCCCGTATCTGAAGGCTGGCCCCTGGTGCCAATTGTCAGGAGTTGTTCGCCTTCGGGCGTGAACTTGGCGACCACGTGGTTGCCGTCGTCTGTGCAGAACACAGAACCGTCTTGCGTAATGAGGCTGCCATGTGCCCTGAGAAAGAACCCTGCACCGAAGTCCCTCAGATATGCGCCTTCCCTGTTGAACACAATTACCGGGTGCTCGCTGCGATTGAGAACATAGACATTGTCTTCAGCATCGATAGCCACACCGCCGACATCCACGAGAGAACCCCAGCGCTCAGGGACCTGCGCCCACTCGTTCACGAGTTCGTACTGAAAATCACCCTGTCCATATGTCATCGTCATGACTCCTCAAGTTCAATCTGTGAGACTCCGGTATGGCAGAGGCGGGACGGTTATACCTGAGCCAGTGCGGCACAGCTTCCCCGCATGGTGCTATCGCAATGGTAGCAGAGCTGGAAGATGGAAGGGAATTCTATGTCTTGGGAAGGCTGTGGTTGGTGGTTGTCTTTGTGATTTCCCGGTATCGCATACGTTGCGTGTGGATAGGAATTGGCAGGTCCTTGAGGGGAGATTCTGCTCAAGCAGGCTGATATACTCCGTTGCATCGGCGGCTGCTCCCGTGGATGAGTGCGGCCCATGCAGCAAAGGACAAGGAGGGACCATCATGAAGATTACGCGCGTTGAGACTACGGCTTTGTCCGTTCCCGTGGAAAGGTCGTTCGTCGGTTCGGTCAAGTTCAATGCCTTCAACCCGATCGTGGTTGATGTGTTCACTGACGAAGGGTTGAGTGCCCATGGCCTCACGATGGTTTTCAACGGGATGAATGTGAAGCCTCTGAAAGCGTGTCTTGACGCGGTGGCCGAGACTATCATCGGTGCGGACGTATTCAGATGGGCCGAGAACTGGGAAACGCTCTGGAAGACGGCCAGGCGAATCGGCCACAATGGCTTCGGTGTCCAGTCAATGGCAGCCGTTGACATGGCGCTCTGGAATCTCCGGGCTAAGGCACTTGAGATGCCATTGTCCAGGCTGCTCGGTGGTTTCCGCGACGAAGTTCCGGTGTACGCGAGCAACTACCTCTGGCGTGACAGGACTATTGATGAGTTGCAGAAAGAGGCTGCGGGCCTCGTGGCTGAGGGGTTCCCCGCAGTGAAGATGCGCATGGGGTGGAAGTCTCACAAAGAGGATATTGCCAGGCTCGCCGCGATTCGGGAGGCGGTCGGGCCAGATATTGACATAATGGTTGATGTGCTGTGGGTCTGGACGACCTATGAGTCCATCGTGATGGGGCGAGAGATGGAGAAATATGGCGTCTACTGGCTTGAAGACCCGATTCCCAGTCATGACCTGGCGGGACTGTCCGAGATAGCCCGCTCTCTTGACATGCCGGTGGTTTCTGGTGAGGATATCAGTCTGAAGCGCAACTTCCGGGAGATGTTCGAGAGGAAGGCCACTGACATCGCTATGATCGATGTTCAGGCAGTTGGAGGTGTGACAGAGTGGATGAGGGTGGCGGCGATGGCTGATGCTTTCAACCTTCCCGTGGTGAGCCATCTATTTGATGAGTTCTCAATTCACCTGGTGGCCGCGATTCCTAACGGACTATGGACAGAGCACATGCCCTGGTGGGATGCTATCTACCAGGAGCCGCCGCAGCCTGAGAAAGGTGTGATGAAAGTACCTCAGAAGCCCGGTATCGGGTATGAACTGGACAGGGATGCGATGGCACGGTTCAAGATGTAAGCGCTTCTCAATCGAAAGATTACCGGAAGGCAGGCACAGTACGTGCCTGCCTTCTTCTTTGGTTGCCACACTTGTGGACACGTCCTGATTGTTGGGTCAGTCGACCCAACGAAAAGGGGGCCGCCGTTGCGGGCGTACCCCCTGTGTCTTCTTGAATCTGCGCCGCGCAGTCGTGGCCGCTGGTAGCGAACTAGGACTTCTCTATCTGCTCGACGATGAGGTCACCCATCTCCTTAGAGCCCACCAGTCTCATGCCGGACTCCATTACATCGGTGGTTCTGGCGGTCTTGATGACTGTTGCAATGGCGTCGTCGATGACCTTCGCTTCCTTCGGAAGTTGATAGGTATAGTCAAGCATGTAGGCAACGCTGAGGATGGTTGCGATTGGATTGGCGATTCCTTTGCCTGCGATATCCGGCGCAGAGCCATGAGAAGACTCGTAGAAGCCCCAGGCGAGGTCGCTACCGGTTGGGAGGCCGGCGAGTTGTGCCGACCCGCCCATGCCGAGCGAACCGGATACGGCGGCAGCCTCATCACTGATGATATCGCCATACAGGTTGCCCATGACGAGCACGTCGAACTTCGCAGGCTCCCTCAGGAGCCACGCGGTGCACGCATCGGCAAGCACATGCTCAAGTTCCACTTCGGGGTAGTCCTTGCTCATCTCCATCGCCATTGCGCGCCAGAGTTTGCCTGTCTCGGTGACGTTCTGTTTCTCAATCGATGCGAGCTTTTTGCGGCGTCGCATTGCCAGTTCGTAACCGACGCGGAGTATTCGCTCGATCTGAGGTTCGCTGTAGATCATGGTGTCAACGGCCCAGCGTATTCCATTCTCCGTCCACTGCTTCTTGGGCAGTCCAAAGTAGGCACCGCCTGTGTTCTCGCGCACCACAACCAGGTCGACGCCCTTGACCGTCTCGGGCTTCAGTGGCGAGCATCCTTCCATTCCGGCGTAGACCTTGACGGGCCTCAAGTTCGCGTACACGTCGAAGTCTTTTCTGATACGAAGACCGGCAGTGTTTGTGTATGCTTTGGAGCCGGGGTAGTCCCACTTCGGACCTCCGACGGAGCCGCCCAGAAATGCGTCGCTGTTCCTGCAGAGCTGGATGTTCTCCTCGGTCAGCGGAACTCCGAACTTGTCTATGCTGACCCCACCGAAATCAAAGTAGTTCAGTGTGAACTCATGTCCGTACTTCTTCTCGATGGCCTTGAGGACTTTGACGCCTTCGGCGATGATTTCAGGTCCGATGCCGTCACCCGGTCCCACTGCAATTGTGCCTTTCACCTGTCTCCCTCCTAATCGTATTCAAGAGAAACACGGCGTGCTGCCTGCGTATTGCACTCCGTGACCAGCCTTCTATCGCTCCATTCTGCGGTGCACATGAATCGCGCTATGCGTTCTGGATTGCTGTCGCAATCAACTCGACCATCTAACTTGTGCCGACCCTAATCATACCCTCTTCCAGTACATCGTATGTACTGTGCGTGAGAACTGTTGTGGCTACTGCGGCTTCAATGGCCTTTGCTTACTTCCCGAGGCCAAATGTGTAGCGCAGCTTCAGTGCGGCGCTCAGAATGGGTGCTATCGAGTTTGCGTCATTCTTGCCGGCGTGCCGTGGGGCACTGCCAAGAGCCGATTCGTAGAATCCGAATATCCTTTCGCCTGCTCTGGGCAGACCTGCAGGTTGCGCCGACGGACCCATGCCGAGAGAAGCGGCCACCGTCGATGCTTCGTCGCTAATGATGTCGCCGTAGACGTTTGCCATTACGAGAATGTCAGATTTCGTGAGGTGACTCAGGAGCCATGCGGTGCAGGCATCGGCAATCACATGCTCGCGTTCTGCTTCGGTGTATTCCCGGTTCATCTCGACTGCCATTTCGCGCTTCCTTCTCCGGTCTATCCTGGTCATTGTTCCTGCTGGCGTTGGCAATCGCTGGAATTTCAGCAGGAGAGATAGCCCGTGCTGCCCCGCACATTCGATATGTGTAGCTGCACCACCCGATCAGACCCCGTTCTCCTCCTCCGTGTCCCGCAGCGGCATGTCCTTCCAACAAACCTGTTCGTGAAACATATGAAGTTGTCCGGTTTGTTTGTTCTTCGCGTGTGGTGCTTCAACCGATTGCCAACCGCCGTCTCTCAGCGTAACATTGCTACACTTCGGGCCATAGGGTGTTCTCTCGTGGGAGAGAAGGTTGCAGGACCGACGTATTCCTCCGCGTGAAGGCCCTCTTTAGTATGCCAACATACAGGGCTGAGTTACGTGTGAGCGTGCGCGCCATGATGCCTGTGAACTGGAGAGGCACGCGGTGTGTGTGCAGCTTCGGGCGTGCCGAGCAAATTCCAGAACAGGGGTGAGATTCCTTACATGGGCAATGAAAAACCATCGGCCTATCCATATAAGTTGTGGCAGTTGCTTCGCATTGCGCGCGCCTTCGGAATGGAGATGCGGAACCATGAACTGAAAGACCTTGGAATCACCAGGTGTCAGGCGACTCTGTTTCTTGCGATGCGCTCCGCTGGTGAAAAGGCCACGATAGCAGACCTGGCACGATGGACAGGGCAACAGCCTCATGGAGTGTCTGCCCTGGTCAGCCGCCTGGAGGCGCAGGGATACGTCAATCGTGTTCGTGACCTCGAACGGAAGAATCTGGTTCGTGTGGAACTCACGGAAAAAGGCAAGGTTGCGTATGAAGCTGCCCGACAGCGTGACTCAATCAACACCTTCTTTGGCTCACTTACCGAGGAACAGCAACATTGCCTCGGCGAGGGTCTGGAAGCGCTTATCGACTGCGCGGCCAAAGAACTGCGTGTGAAGAAGCCTCCTTGTATGATGCAGGAGTGATGCCTGCGCGTCGCGATATTCGCTATCAGAACACTTCGACTGTCTGACCGAACCTCCCTGGAAATAGCACTGCCACGTTCCTGCTGCGCGCACGACCTGCCCTGTGCGTGTCACGAGACTCCGTAACGTCTCTCACCGTATGCGACTGCATACAACTGATTCTGGTGACGTTGCATGAATCCCCCCGCCCTTCTCCCAGGGCCGATCGTTTGTCTTTGACAAGTCCAATTTTGGGACACTATGATGACACGCACATATGACAGTCATATATGACTGTACGCCTGGCGACTCCATCCGTGGTGAGCAATAGAACGAACGAGACTTTTGTCTGTGCTATTGCTCTCAATACAAACGGAGCTTCGGATGACTGCCTGGCAGATAGGACACTGTCAGCGGTCATGCTCAGAGCATGACGCATCTGAGTGGTGGGGATGTGGTGCATCAGTCGAAGGGATGCGACCGTGGATGCCCAGGGCGACTCTCAACAGGAGGACGAAAGAAGTGACTGTTAAGGAAGAGAAGAAGCATTCCATCAACAGACTGAAAACGATGTATCCGCTCCGTGCCCATGTGGATGAAAGCTACCGCAAGAGCAACGAGGCGATGAAAGAGGGAAGGCCTACGGTCTGGTCTATGCTCGCGTGGTGGGAAGGTGATGTCATCCTCAAGGCGATGGATGTGGAAGTCATCTACCCTGAGAACTACGCTACGGTCTGTGCGACACAGGGAATCGCGCAATCCTACCTGGACCGTGCCGATGCTGACGGTTTCCCGACCCATCTGTGTGGTTACAGCCGGAATACGTTTGGCTACGCCTCACGGATGATGAACGAACTGAACGGGGAGATACCGCCCGAAGCGCCAATGGGAGGAATGCCCAAACCAGTGCTCCTGGTGGCTTCAAATGTGGTCTGCGATGCCCGGTACAAGTGGTTCCAGGCCCTGGGCAGCTACATGGACACTCCTGTCTGGCTACTGGAAATGCCCACCCCCGGGGTGAAAGAACTCTTCATGGAAGGCGCCCATGAACGCTATGTGAAGTTCATATCTGAAGAACTGATGCAGTTCATCGCCTATCTGGAACGTCTGTTGGGGAAGAAGATGGATTGGGACAAGCTGGACGAGACTGTGCGGCTCACCGAGGAGATTGGCAGGGTGTGGCATGAAATCAACGAACTGCGCAAAGCCAGACCCTGTCCTATGCACTCCCGGGATTTCTGGAGCAGCATGGTGCCGGGTCTCTTCCTTATGGGCGACCTGAAAGACACACTGAAGTTGTATAAGGACCTGTACCAGGAGGTGAAGGAGCGGGTAGACAACGGGATATCCGGCATCGCCGGTGAAGAGAAATACCGACTTATGTTCAGCGAACTTCCCCCGTGGCACACCCTTGGCATCTTCGACAAGCTGGCAGAGAGAGGGTGGAACTTCGTCATTGAGAGTTGGACGTACCATCCACCCATACCGCTGGATCAGGTCCACGTCAGCAATCCCATAGAGCGGCTGGCGCGATTCTGCTTCCAGTTCAACATTGGCTACTATGCGGGAGCGCAGGAGGACGGCGAGACGTACGGGTACCAGGCCTATCCTCACCTTGTGTATGCGAGAGACTGGAGAGTGGATGGGGCGTTCCTGCATCCACTGGTCACCTGTCGCAGTGCGTCCACGCATCTGCCGTACGCCCGCGACATGTTGATGCGCAAGCTGTCCGTTCCTTCTTTGATGATTGAGGGGGACATCGTCGATCTCAGACTCTTCGATCCTGTCGATACCATGAACAAAGCAGAGCCATTTGAAGAGACGATGAACCACTACAGACAGGTGAGAAAGGAGCGGGGATTTGACTGGTAGCCCCTGTCCCTCACTGAGTGCAAGGAGGTCTCTGAAATGAGCGAAGATAGCCGCGGGCTCGCGAGAGCTAGAGACATTTACGATAACCGGGAGCAAAGAGCAAAGGAGTTCAAGCAGGGGGGCAAGAAGGTAGTGGGCTACATGTGCATCTATCCTCCTCTTGAGATGCTGACGGCTCTCGACCTGGTGCCGTATCGAGTATTCGGAGACATGAGAGAAGCTATTACGGAGGCGGACAGAGGCCTGCCTGTGGCGTTCTGTCCATTCGTACGCAGCTGCCTTGACCTGGGAATGAAGGGCGAGTTTGGCTTCCTGGATGGGATGGTGGCAACCCATTCATGCGATGCCATAGAGAAGACGGCCCATGTGTGGGAGCATGCGGTGAGCCATCCCTACTTTCACTTCATAGAGATACCAACCAAGGTGAATGCCAGAGCCGAGGAAGTCTTCAAAGGTGAGTTGGAAGCCTTCAAGAAGACTCTGGAAGCCTTTGCGGAACATGAATTGACGTCGGAGAAGCTCAAGAAAGCCATTGGAATTCACAATGAACAGCGTGCCCTGGTGAGAGAATTGTACGGCTTGCGGAAGGCTGACCCTCCCGTCATTTCAGGTTCAGAGACGCTCGTCGTGTTGAAGGCTTTGATGAGCGTGCCGGCTGATGAGGGAAACGAGCTTCTGAAGGAAGTGCTTGCCGAAGTCAAAGCACGAGAGAACCCGTTGAAGAAAGATGCACCCAGGCTTCTTGTCTGGGGCAGCATCGTGGATGACGTGAGTCTCATAGAACTGATTGAGAATGCCGGAAGCAACGTTGTGGTGGATGACACATGTGTTGGCTCGCGCGCATTCTGGAAAGATGTCAGGGTGACGGACGACCCCCTGGACGGACTAGCTCATCACTATCTAGCTGACATAAAGTGCGCCCGCACCTTCTTCGAGGCGGAAGGGTCTGACAGGGGGGAGGCAACCAAGGACTACGCACTGGACCTGGAGAGCCGGTTTGGCTATCTGAAGGAGATGGCTGAGGGATGGCACGTCGACGGTGTGATTCTGCAATCGGTTAAGTACTGCGATACCCACGGTTTTGACGTGCCTGATGTCAGGAACTACGTCACTTCATTGGGCCTTCCCAGTACGTATCTTGAGCACGACTACACTGAAGGGTCTCTGGCACCATTGAAGACAAGGGTGCAGGGATTTCTGGAGATGATTGGCTGAAGGTCTCGCAAATCCTCGCACGTCCGTACATGAGGCGTAAGAGCCTTGGAGCAGTCTGCCAAGTGGCAGACCGGACTCTATTCGAAGTGTTTGCGGCGTGAGGTGGGCCACCATTCGTTTCGGGCGTGCCTGCCAGACTATAGAGTCTCACTCTGTTCCGGACGTCAGGCGCTCCATCGGAAGTCATTCTGTTGGCCCTGGAGTCCGGACATCTCAATACGGGAGGTTGGACTTGTATTTCGCTGGTGTTGACATCGGCTCTACAATGACGAAGGTGGTGATTGTTGATGAGGTCGGGAAGGTCTGCTCCCGTGTTGTCGGCCCTACCGGGGCTGAACATCGTCGACTGGCGAACAGGGTCATGGAGGAAGCGCTCGAAGAGGCCGGTGTGCCTTTCGACAAAATAGAATACGTCGTGGCTACGGGCTATGGCCGGTTCAACGTTCCGTTTGCCGACCGGGAGATAACCGAATTGACCTGTCATGCCAGGGGCATAGCGAGTCTGTTCCCCGGGGTAAGGACGGCAATCGACATTGGTGGGCAGGATGCCAAGGGACTCAAGATCAGCAATGGGAAGCTTGTTGATTTCGTGATGAATGACAAGTGTGCGGCCGGGACAGGGAGGTTTCTTGAGGTGATGGCGGAGACGTTCGGCGTCAGGTTTGAAGACCTGGGGGAAATGTCCCTGCGGTCCAGCAGAGTAGTGGGAATCAGCAGCACGTGTACCGTGTTTGCCCAGCAGGAAGTGGTAGCCCGCCTCTCAGAAGGTACTTCGGTTGAAGACATACTGGCTGGAGTCAATGATTCCATCGCCGAGAGAACCATCAACATGGTGCGAAGGCTGGAGGTGGAGCCCGACGTAGTATTCACCGGCGGCGTTGCCCTGAACGCCGGGGTTGTGAAAGCCATCGAGAAGAAGCTTGGCTATAAGGTATTCGTTCCGGAGCAACCCCTGCTCACCGGTGCGCTTGGCGCCGCTCTCCTGGGCAGGGAACATGTGATGAACAAGCGGGCCAGAAATGAGACGATTGTCAGGAAGGAGCGACAGCTGTCGGAGACCACTTTCTTCGGGCAGCAGTGAATTGACTATGGCCTGGTTCATGGGGATAGACATTGGTTCTGTGACGACGAAGGGCGTCATAGCGAGCGACGGAATTCTTGAATGCCACCATCTGATTCCTTCAGGGTTCAACTATGGTGCAGCCGGACAGAGACTGAGGCAGGAACTCCTGGCAAAGGCTGACATGTCTGAGGGAGACATAACCGGGATTGTGGCGACAGGCTCCGGCGCGGGCAATTTGGATTTCGGTGGCCGTCAGGCATCTGAGATAGTGTGCTGCGCGAGGGGCATGGCGGCTATCTTTCCTGATGTAAGAACCATCATCAGTGTGGGAGGGCAGGGAAGCCAGGTCATTCGTATGAGTGACTCAGGGAAGCTGGCCGACTTTGCCGTGAGTGAAAGGTGCGCCTCCGGCAGCGCCCGGTTTCTCCAGGTGATGGCGAATGTGCTTCGAATCGATATCGATGAGATTGGTCCACTGTCACTCAAGTCCACACAGCCGGTGACCTTCAGTACTGGATGTGCTGTGTTCGGAGAGACAGAGGCAATCACCCGTATAGCAGAGGGTTTCTCGATGGCAGATATCCTGGCAGGAGTGCATCAGTCGCTCGCAAACAAAATCGCCTCCCTTGTGGCCGGTGTTGGTCTGCAGGAGAAGTGTGCTCTCTGTGGTGGTGGTGGACTGGACGTTGGGCTGGTCAAGAGCCTTGAAGACAAACTTGGCTTCCCTCTGCTGGTGCCTTCACACCCGCAGATCGTCACTGCCCTGGGTGCTGCCGTGCTGGCACAAGAGAAGCAATAGACGCCCGCCGTGTAGTTTGTGGGTGCGTGCCATGATCCTCTGATAGACTGACAAAGATATGGAGGATTTCTGAGAGTCTGGAATGTTGCGGCACCGGCAATCACAGACTCTCTTCGGAGGCCGCAGTCAGGGTCATTGTGATTCAGCAATAGAGGTTGTAGCGCATAGTGCGGTGCCGTGTTCCCGACAAGGGGAGATAGGGCAATCCATGTGGCAAGAACGGACTGTTTGAATAGGGGTGTCCTAGTATGACAACAAAGCTTGTACTCCTCAGGCATGGGGAGAGCGTCTGGAACAAAGAGAACCGATTCACAGGATGGACTGATGTTGACCTGTCCGACAAGGGAATTGCTGAGGCCAGGGCAGCGGGAAGGATACTGAAAGAGCGGGGCTACGTTTTCGACGTTGCCTTCACCTCTGTACTGAAGAGAGCCATCAGGACTCTGTGGCTGGTCCAGGATGAGATGGACCTGATGTGGATACCCGTGTATCGCTCATGGCGATTGAACGAAAGGCACTACGGGGCATTGCAGGGATTCAACAAGGCGGAGATGGCCGCGAAAGTGGGAGAAGAGCAGGTGCACATATGGAGGAGAAGCTACGATGTCCGGCCGCCATCTCTTGAAAGAACAGACGAGAGATACTCAGGGAATGACCCCAGGTACAGGGGCATCGGTGACAACGATGTGCCGCTTTCTGAAAGCCTGAAGGACACAGTCGATAGATTCTTGCCGTACTGGCATGAAGCCATTGCGCCCGCACTGGCGCGGGGACAGCACGTGATAGTGTCTGCTCACGGGAATAGCCTCAGGGCGATGGTGAAGTATCTGGACAATGTGAGCGATGAGGACATCGTGCAACTCAACATTCCCACGGGCATCCCGCTGGTCTACGAACTTGATGACAACTTGAAGGCGCAGACGCACTACTACCTGGAAGGCACGAGGGCCCCTCAATAGGGTGACACGCCACGGGAGGTTGTCGGCAAGGAATTGGGGCACGGGGTAGCCGGAGCAACAACTTCGTGGTGCGCAGCCATGGCAGGCGCTAGTGCAAGAGGCCCGTGCCAGCCGCGTCGCAGGCTGGCTCCAGCAGGAAGTGGCGTCCATTCCGGGGGAAGTTCATGATTGAACCATCTCGAAATCGATGAACCCTCGTTCCACATCAGTGTGGATGAGGCGTACCTTCAGCCGGTCGCCAACGTCAACGCCTTCGTAGCCGGACATCAATCGTCCTTCAACCATCGGGTTGAAGACGGGTACCCACGTCCCCTTGTCAGCCGCGCCGGTACAGAGGGCGTCGAATTGGTCTCCTATCCTTGACGACAGCAGCATCGCTGCAGCCGATTTGGCAACGAGCCGCTCTACCTTGTTGGCATCGTCTTCCTTCTCTGTGCAGTGTTTGGCGAGATAGGTCAGTTCGTCCTGGTTGTAGGGCATGGGCGCCCCGCTCATTGTCGCCTTCAGGATGCGCTGGGTGACCAGATCCGGAAAGCGGCGATTGGGAGCAGTTGAATGCGTGTAGCTACTGACGGCAAGACCGAAGTGGCCCGGCGCTGGCTCCTCCTGTGAGTCGACCACATATTCGCCTGAGCCGAGCAGCTTGATGACGCTCAGTGACAGGTCAGGGAAACGGAGAGGCTCGGCTGCCTTCTGCTCATGGAGAAAGCGGGACAGAGCCCTTGGGTCAGGCTCCGGAGGAAGTTGGAAGCCGTGTTGGGCTGCGACCTCGACGATCTTGTCCCAGCGCCTGGGAGAACGGACGACTCTTCTCAACGAGAGTACCTTCTTGCCGCGCAGGTACTGCGCTGTTACATGATTTGCTGCAATCATGAAGTCTTCAATAAGTTCATTGGCCCGGTTCGGTTGGTCCACCTGCAGGTCTTGAATCTCGTCTCCTTCAAAAACCGGGAGTGCATTCAGCGTTTGCAGTTCCAGGGCCCCTCGTTCCTCCCGTCGGGCTCTCAACTTCTGTGCCACCGCTTCCTGAATACGGAGATTCTCTGCAAGTTCTGGCGTATCGGCCATGGTCTTGTCAACGGTGGACTGCTTACCTTCCATCCATTCGGCGAGACTGTTGTAGGCAAGTTTCGCGTGGTTGCGAACCAGGGCAGGATAGATGTCCGAGCCTACTATCTCCCCCGCATCGTTGACCACCATTTCAATGACCATGGTCGGACGATTCTCCTGGGCATTGAGTGAGGTCAAGTCTGTGGAGAGTCTCTCCGGAAGCATGGGGAAAACTTTGCCTGCCGTATAGACCGAAGTAGTGTTGTGACTCGCGTGTGCATCGATTGCGGAGTTCTCAGGGACGAGGGTATCTACATCAGCGATGGCCACAAGAATCCTGACTGTCCCATCCGACAGAGCCTCTGCCGCCGTAAGCTGGTCCAGGTCGAGGGAATCATCGTTGTCGATGGATGCCCACAGCAGGTGGCGCAAGTCTTTCGCAGGCGCATCCGTCGCAGGACCATTCTTCTGAATCTTCTCAATCTCATGAAGAGCATCCTTGGAGAAATCGGGCCATAGCTCGCGCTCCGTCATCGCCCGCCGGGCAACGCGCTCCAGGACACTTCTGCCGTTCTCTCTGGATGAATTCAACATGGGCTGATTACGGTACATACCTCTTGAGATGCATCCACGAACGATACCACAGGACAACTCGGTACTTCCACCGGATAGCCTTGAGAGTCGGCCGACGGCATTCCTGTCAGTCCGGGAACGGTGATGATAGTGCTGCTGCGAATTATCGGGCGGTATGACTGAAGAGACTTCGTATGCATGGTTTAGGGCATGCGCACGTCACTCTGATGCTCAAGGTGGGCATTTTCCAGTCCCGGGATTGTCTGAGAGCATACGGGGCAAGACAACATCGCCATCACGCTGGACATCTACAGCCACATCATGCCAGGAATACAGGAGTCGTCCGCGGACAAATGCGACAGTCTCGTCGACGTGGATGTCGACAATATCGAAGACGGGAATACTATCAATCCGTTATCAAATGAAGAGGGTTTACGAAGTAGGCCGTCGGGGGTTCGAACCCCGGACACCCTGATTAAAAGTCAGGTGCTCTGCCAGCTGAGCTAACGGCCCATGAGCGAAACGTAGCGCCTAGTCGCGGTCGTTTCTCTTGTCGAGCATGTTCGACACGTAGCACGCGAAGGCGGGGTGAACATCACAGATGTAGCCATCCTCGGTAGACTCAACTGAGAAGGCCACCCTGTTGGGTCTCTTCATGGAGTCACCGAACTTCATGCCACCGCCATCGTTCCATGGCATGTTGTGGCCGAGTATCTCGAGGAAGCCCTTGACGTCTCTGGGCTGATCAAGCACGACCTCAAACGGCAACTGCTGTTTGAGTTCGTCGAGCTGTTCTGTCTTCAGTTTCACCCGCATCTACGTTTGGCGATTATACGTCGAGGCCATTGCAGTGTCAATCGAAGTATCGCATGGGACTACGTGTGGTGCACGAGTGAATCGTAGCTGTGCGGGACGGCCGCCAGTCGTCTTGGGATGGCCGGAGTATATCCTTGTGGCGACCGGTGGCAACCATTCGGCAGGTTTTCTCGTTGTACTGGGTGAATGGACGTTCTCGAATCATGGGATGGTTGCGCGGCGTCATCCGCACCGTCATGGTCTGAGTCCTTTCCAACCTGATATTCTATTGACTGTCGGGCATTCGCGGGAGCACGCCTTAGGAGTTGAAGGACTAAGTGGAAACTATTGCAGGGTTGTTGACACCGTCGTTCCTGGCGCTTAGCACGGGATTGGCCCTCGGGCTGGCTGCTATCTTGTTTGTGCTCTCTCGCAGAGGTGTTGACGGGGGCATCGGGCTACGCGGCACCTTGAGTTGGGCGGAACCCGTCGAAGTCAGGATTGTTCTCTACCTCCTCATCGCTGCATTGTGGGGAGCGTTCTCACTGGTGTTCCGTGCGTTTTACGAAGTGCCAGCGGAGGGCTCGGCCGGGGCGGGGCTGTTTCTCGTCCTTGTAGTGATTGCCACACTTGGCACCGTCTCTTTCTACTATGCCGCTGCCGGTAGTCTGCTGCAGGCCGCGATGGGCTCGCGGGGCAGACCTGCTTTCTGGTTTTCCGGGTATCTCTTCTGGCTTGATGGCGCAATCATGAACGTGGGCGACTTTCTCGCTTCATGGATGGTGCGCCCTGCGGGCGGCACAGCGCCGCCTGAGGACATGGAGCTTCCGCTGGATGACGATGGACCGGTCCAAGTGGCCCAGCAGAGCGCGGGGCCGCAGAGGAAGCGCGGCAACTCTGTGCGTGAACGGCTGGACCTGGCCATCCAGGAGTACGAAGAATCCCTCACGCTCGTGCAACTTGAGAAGCTGCACATTATGCGAGAGTTGATAAAGTCCCTGGAGTAGACGTCCTGACGAACGCTGCCCCAGGGACGTGAGAAGTCTCTAGCTTGTGGTTGTTGCCAATTGCTCCAGCACCGCTTCGAGTGCCTTCAGTTCTTCTCCGTATCGAGCCCAATCACCCTGTTTGCTGTATTCCTGGGCAAGGTCGAAGTGCTCCTGAGCCTGTGCGATTAGTGCGCTGACATCGTCTGGGATCTCCTGCCCCGGCACGCCCGGTGCTACTGGCGGGAGTGGTTGTCCACCTCCAACATCGGCACCGAAGACTGCCGCCAGGCTCTCTGCCAGCGTCGGGCTCATGGCTATCTCGTCGCCTGCCGCGACAATCACCCTTTTCAGTTCGGGCAGTCCACCCGCGTCGGCCTGAAGGAATACGCTCTCAACATAGACATTGGAGTCGGCAATCGGAATTACGAGCAGGTTGCCACGTATTACCCGGGAACCACCTCTGCTCCACAGTGCGAGTTGTTCCGTAATCTCGGTGTTCTGCTGAATACGGTTCTCAATCTGGCTCGGACCGTAGATAAGGCGTTCCTTCGGGTACTGGTAAACGATGAGGCGTCCGTAATTCTCGCCATCGCAGCGTGCGGCCAGCCATCCTATGGCGTTGTTCTTGTTGGCCGGAGTGAATGGGAGCATCAGGAGGAACTCCTCCGTGTCCATTTCAGGCAGACGCATGATGATGTAGTAGGGTTCGAGAAGTTCTTCAGACCCGGAATAGACCTGCTTGGGCACTGCCCACAGGTCTTCCTTGTTGTAGAACACGCGGGGGTCCTGCATGTGGTAACTGCGGTAGACAGACGCCTGGATGTCAAACATGTCCAGCGGATACCTGAGATGAGCCCTCAGTTCCTCCGACATTGCATCAAGAGGCTGGAAGAGTCCGGGGAAGATGGCATCGTAGGTGGAAAGGATGGGGTCTTCCGTGTCAACCACGTAAAAGTCGACCGTTCCATCGTAGGCGTCAACCACTGCTTTCACGCTGTTGCGGATGTAGTTGACACCGCTGCTCAGTGGCTCCGAGTAGGGGTATCGCGTGCTGGTGGTGTAGCAATCGACGACCCAGACGAGGCGACCGTCGATTGTCACGATATAGGGATCCACGTCAACGGACAGGAATGGCGCGACTTGACTGACTCTTTCCCTGATATTGCGGTGATAGAGCAGCCTGCTGTCGCCGGTCATCTGTCCGCTGATGAGGATGTTGAAGTCAGAAAACTCCCATGCGTAGAGAGCTCTTCGCAACAGACTGCCGACTGGCACACCGCCCGTCCCTTCGTATGACCCGTAGACGTTGCTATCGCCCATCGGATAGTCGAATTCCTGTCCCTCTGCACCCACAATCACATAATCGTTGGTCTTTTCCCCAAAGTAGATCTGTGGCCTCGAGAAATCAAAAATGCCCGCCGGAGGGATGTCCTGTACCCAGAGGACCGGCAGTCCACCTTCAGGGCTCACTTCGTTCACCGGACTCATGGCGATGCCATAGCCGTGGGTGAATTGGAGTTTCTGATTGACCCAGGTCTGTGCTTCCGAAGGAAGCTTCTCTTTGGACAGTTCCCTCGCTGCCAGCATCACCTGTCGATACTCTGAGTCGACCATGTAGCGGTCCACGTCTATGTCGAGGAAGTCATAGTAGGTACGTATGGATTGAATCTGGTTATAGGTATCCAGCAATGGCCTGTGGTCCCACAGGCGGATATTGCGGATGGTGAGTTCGTTGTCGAGGATGTCCTGTGTCGTAGGCATGGGGTCGGCCAGATAGTCCTGTTCCTCAATCTTGTCGAGGCCGAAGGCGTGTCTGGTTGCTTCGATGTTGTATTTGATGTAGGGGGCTTCAAGCTGCAATTCATTGGGCTCAACCTGAAGTCGCTGCATGAGCCCGGGTATTACCTGACCGACGACTATGCTGAGCACGACCCAGAGTCCGATTCCGTATGCCGCCCAGCGAAGTCGCTTCTTGATGAGTGCCAGAAGTTCAAGAACGCCCAGGAGCAGCGTTGTGATGAGTAGTGCCCATTGTGCGGGTAGCTGCGCGTTCATGTCAGTGTAGCCGGCACCGAGCACAGCCCCGCGTGGAGAGTAGACAAGGTCCCATATTCCGAGCCAGTAGCTCATTGCTGCAAGTGCGGCGATTCCGATTATCAGTATGCCTCCGTGAACCAGCACGGGGCGGGAGTTGTCGAAGGCCTTCTTCTGCACCGAATAGGCGATTGCGTATACTGCGACCGCTGCGAGCAGCGAGAAGGTGACAGCGGTCATCAGCCAGCCACGAATCAGGCTCAGAAACGGTAGTGAGAAGACGTAGAAACCCACGTCACGGAAGAACACAGGGTCTGTGCTGCCGAACGTCTGGCCGTTCAGGAAGCGCAGCACTACTTCCCAGTTCGCCTGTGCTGCGAGCCCGAAGATGACAGACAGGAAGACGGTCATGGTAATGACGGCAACTCGGCCGAACTGGTGTAAGAAGGGTATGGTTGACTGCATCGACGCTGCCGCTGCCTGTTTCGGTGCGAGGCGCGAGGCGATAACAATATTGCCTGCGAATAGCACTGCGAACGCAATGGCAGCGGCAAAGAAGAGGACAACCCGGGTGCCTATGATCTTGGCATAGACGCTCTGGTAGCCAAGCGAACTGAACCAGAGCCACTCTGTGTAAATGGTCTTGCCCACGGACGCGACGGCAAGCAGCAGTACAATGACGCCCAATATGACCAGGAATCGCCGTCCGCCACGACCGGTTCCCGCATGTGAGGTCCCGCCCTGGTTTCCCTCGCCGAACCAGCGTTCGAAGTCACGCTGTAGTTGACTCACACCTCACCGCCTTTCAACGCGCATGCAAGACCGCGCGTCTCATCAATTACGTTTGCGACTGTTCTTGGTCGCTACCTGACACAATAGCACTAGTGGTATTCGTGGTCAAAGTAGAGCGAGTCACCTTCAAGACCGGCCAGATGGGTGGTGGAGACTGAACCAATGGGGTTGTCCAAGCGTTCTCTATCTAAGGGCTTGACTCCGTTGTGGCAAGTGAGAACCCATTCACAGTACAATGGCGGCCTGTGACAGCACGAAGGAAAGGTGGAACAAGGGAATGGAAAAGAGCAGAGGTCTTACGGTCCGGACGGTGTATCTCTATGTGGCTACACTTATCGGACTCTCGCTGATAATCGCCGGTGGTGTGCAGGCGTTCGAACTGATATTGAAGGCCACGATTCTGACGCAGGCGGATGCCGAAGAAGAGATGTGGGCAAGGCAGCCGCCGGTACCATACATGCTCGACAGGGTGAAGGGCGTAACGCAGACTGTTGAGCTTACGGAAGACGAACAACTCATACTCAGGAATTGGATGGATGAGTACGAGGACTGGAGTGAGCGGCAAGCGAACCTGGACGTGGTTGCCGCCAGGCGGCAGCAACGCGCGGCGACTGCTCTGGCACTCGTATTCGTCGGGGTGCCGGTGTATCTGTATCACTGGAGGACCATCAAGCGGGAACTGCGTGCCCCATTTGCGAGTAGCCCTGAGGGCAACGGCTAGCTGCGGATAGACACGACGTATGGCCCGCTTCGCACCGATTGCCCGTGCAGCGGTTGCGCCTTGTCTGTTCGACCCTGAGCGGAGCGCGGAGTCTCGTGAGTGCTATTGCACCACGGCAGTGGCGTCCTCGTCGAATGGATTGGTGCGGACCGCGAGCGAAAACAGGTAAGGGTAGTTGCCTTTCAGATGCTCCATGTAGTCCAGCCATCGTGCAACGAGTTGGCCGTAGACACGCTCAACATCACCGGCAAGATGGCGCTTGTCGGCATCGGGTAGAGACGCAACCTTTCCTCGTGCAATGAGTTCCTCGGTCAGATGAAACACCGCCATCAACAGGTTCGTGAATGACTCGTGCTCCAACAAATTGGGATTCTCCATGAGCCTGAGCAGAAAGTCTACCTTTGAAGAAAGGTATGTGCGTAGTTCGGCGACATCCAGCTTCTCGTGGTCTATCTTGTAGGCATAACCCTTGAGCGAGGTTTCTACCTGGTCGAACTGTTCCTCCGTCCACAGTGTCGTAACCTGAAGTCGGTTTCTCACTTCGTCAAGACCGCTGTCCCATCTGACCATGTACTGGAGGAGTCCTGTACCGACCTCACTGTAGAAGGCGCCTATGACCATGTTCATCTTCTCCATGCGCTGACGCTTCTCCCGTTGACTGAGCAGTTCATGAAGGATAAGAGTGACCATCAAAACCTCAATGAACACGAAGGCGATGTCGCCCACAAGATACAGGAATATGTGGTGCGCGTCCCTGAATATCGCATAGTGAATCATGTAGACGGCGGCAGATACCACAATCAGTGCCATACCGAGTCGTACCTGCCAGTTTGACCAGAATGCCTTCATGTCTCTACTCCTGTCGAACGTGGATTTCTTCCTGGAAAGGTCTCAGATGTTCTCTCCGTGGAAGCGTCCCTCGTAGCGGTTTCCCACGGAGTCGCCCAACCGTGTGAATACCAGTTGTGCCACCCTGCCATCCTTCCCAAGAGAGAAGCCAAGTGGATTGTGGACGACCAGCAGCGCCTCAGCTCTGCCCGAATATCCAGGGTCCCAGACGGCCGTATAGAGTGTCACCCCGCACCGCAGCAGGGACGACCGAGGATAGGCGAGTGCCATGACGTCGTCCGGAAGATTGACCAGTTCGTTGTAGACGATGTGGTAGGCGCCGGCTGGCAGATGCAGCCAGCCTTCAACCCAGTCGAGAGGCGTGCGTGCCGACAGCGACCTTCTGGAATTGTCGAAATCGACGGCCCCCCGGGAATCATATGTCGATACAGCCCGCACGGTGAGGTCGACTCCGCAGGGCTGCACTTGTGTCTTCTCATCGGGCAGTCCCTCAATCAGAGGGCGCTCGCCTCGCATCAGTGCGCATATCTGCCTGTCAGTGAGTACGGTGTGGTTCATTGCACCTCCGGGGCGTCACGTACACCATTGTACCGTAGATGGATTGAGTGAGTGTGCCATTGTGGACAAGAGCACGAAGGACGGGACGCCACATGTACGTATATAATACCCAATACGCCGATTCAAAGAGGGTGGCGTGCAGGCAGGAATATGACAAAACACATTATCGCAATTGTGGGAATGCCAGGAGCGGGGAAGTCGGAAGTGGCTACTGTGTTCGACAGGGAGGGGTTCGCATGTGTGCACTTCGGTGAGGTAACCCTGGAGGAAATGATTCGGCGAGGACTTCCGGTGACAGAGGCGAATGAGCGGCAGGTGAGGGAAGCGCTCCGAGCGGAACACGGGATGGCGGCGTATGCTGTGCTGAATCAACCGAAGATAGATGCGGCGCTGGAGAGCTCCAGCGTCGTGGCGGATGGGGTGTACTCCTGGGAGGAGTACGTCGTGTTGAAGGAACGATATGGTCACCAGATGGTGACCGTAGCAGTTGTTGCGTCTCCGTGGACGAGAGAACAACGGTTGAGTTCCCGCGCTGTAAGGCCCCTGACGGCTGAGGAAGTGGCGAGCCGCGACCGTTCGGAGATTGAGAACATCAACAAGGGCGGTCCGATTGCCATGGCGGACATAACGCTCGTGAACGAGGGTTCAGTGGAAGACCTGGAGCGCCAGGTGCGCATCATTGCGGAGGGGTTGAAGTGAGTAGGGCTGAAAGACCCGATATCGACGAGTACTTCCTGAAGATAGCCCTGGTTGTGGCGGAGCGTTCGACATGCCTGCGCCACCATGTGGGTGCTGTCTCTGTGAGAGACAAGCATATTCTGACGACCGGCTACAACGGAGCTGCAGCGGGTCTCAAGGATTGCCTCGAGCTTGGCTGCCTGCGCGATGAACTCGGTATCGAGTCTGGGACACGCCATGAGATATGCCGCGCCATCCACGCCGAACAGAATGTAATCATCCAGGCTGCGTTGCACGGAGTGAGCCTTGTTGGAGCCACTATCTACTGCACGCACTCCCCGTGCATCCTCTGCGCGAAAATGCTGGTGAATGCAAGAATCGCGCGATTTGTCACGTGCGGGATGTACTCTGAAGAGTCTTTCCGGGACATGTTCGAAGAAGCCGGCATTGAATTCGCTTTGTTGCCTGCGCCGCCGGTGGTGATAGGTTTGCTTCCCTGATTATTCACTGTTCCCGAGGTGAGTCCTGCTCTTTGCTCGGCGAGTTTCCGTTTCTTTGGTATGGGCGTCGCCTGCACGCAGCAGGCTGTGGTACGGAGTTGAGGAGAGTCGATATATGGATCCGCGAAGGATTTCCGAGCCCTCTAACAGACTGGCACGGTTCGCTGCTGTGGCACTGAGTGTTGCAGTCGTCGGCAGCGGCATCGCCGCGCTGGCCGCGTTCATCGCTGCGCAGGTGATGAAAGGCAGGGCGACCATGATTGGGGATATTGTGGCGGTGGTCGTAAGTCTGCTGATCGCATATCCGTCAGGTGTTGGTATCGGCATCATCCTTGTCCGGAAGATGCTCAAGTGGCGTGGGTCAGTGGTGTTGGGCATTGCCGGGGCATTCGTTGCCGCAGTCCTCACAATGGTTGCTGCGGAGCCGTTGCATCTGAATGTGAACACTCAGGTATTGATGAGTGTGTATTTCGTGACCGTGGCGGTCTGTGCCGCTGCCGGATTCCTATACCGGCGCTAAACGTGGCGTACGGCCAAGAAGGAAGGGCACCGCACAGAGGCGGTGCCCTTCTCGTTGTGGCTATCTTGCACGGTTATCCATGCCAGACGTATGTGTAGACGTACTCGACGCTTCCCGCCGGTGTGCCGCATCGGACCTTGATTGCCATCGGGCCTATTCCGTCGAAGCCCTCGTACATGTAGACCTCAGCGACGGTCGAATCGTCTTGTGAATTCGTGACGTTGTCGAGCGAATGATTGATGTGTCCAAAGTTAGTCGAGTATGTGCCGTCGGTGATGAGCAAATACGTGTCGAGGGTACCCCAGTCGACGTTCTGGTCGAAAACGACGGTACTCGTGCAGCGCATATCCAGATACACTGGCTCGTCCGGGGGAATACAGGACGGTGGTGGTGTCCACGTCCCTGACGTCGTGTGGTGTGCGAAGATGTCGTCTGCGGAGCCCGACGGGTCAGTGTCATACACGAAGAAATCTCCGTAGCCGGAGAAGGAGCCTGTGTCGCTTGCCTGAAATGCGAGGTTCTGGAAGTAGGCATTGGATGGCATTTCGTAGTAGTTCTCAGTGGTAACGGAATCCAACACCCACCCGTAGCACTCCGATTCCCCGTACTGCACGTTGAAGTACTGGAAGTCCACGTATTTCCACTTCCTGGCCTGAGGGTTATTGTTCGCGTCGCCCCAGACAGCGACACCGATGAGATTGTTGCCTTCGTCCAGCTCGTACTTCCAGTCGGCATCACGATCAATCTTGGTGCCGTTTCTGTAGATATCCCAGACAACAGGGAACGCTGCGTTGACCTCGATTTCTATCTTCTTGTGCTGGCTCTCGTAGCCATCGAAGAGCGGTTCCTTCTTGTTCCCGTCCGTGACCACATCTATCTGGTACTGTGGGAAGCTGCCATTGCCGATGGTGCCTGCCTTCAGTTCGTTCCAGTGGGTGGAAACCTGCGCCCAATCGACCATGGATGTTTTTGCCCTGTAGCCGATGCTCTCGTAGTTCTTCGTATGGCCTGCGGCAATCTCGGCTGCATTCTCTCCCGAGTTGTAGGGCTCGAACTCTCCTTTGACCAGTTCGATTCTCCTCTCAGTGTTGCCGGGGTAGTTGGGGTCGGCTATGTAGAGGCTGTTCTTGTATACACGGTAGACGACCATGGCATGGCCGCCTCCCGCGCTGCTCGCGAGACCAACGTACTGCGGCTCCCCCGTGAGAGCGATGGCGTACGCAAACGCCTTGTAGTGTGCGAGGTCATCCTTTCCTCGAAGTTCGATTTGGAATTGCACGCCGAAATTGTCCCAATCGATATCGTCCTGCACTACGGACACCAGGCGGTAGCCGTACGAGTCGTCCTGCCAGAAATCCGGTGTTGCGGGCTGCCTGCGATTGTTGTCATAGCGGCCGTGCAGGGTTAGGTCGGCGCCGTCGGGCTGCTCGCAGTAGTACCACATCGCTGTGATTGACTGTCCTGCGCAATGTCCCGTCTTGGCGATATAGGAACCGTAATTCGTGAACTGCCAGTCGTCGATGCCCGGTCTGAAGTGGGAATCGATGTCGCCCTTCAGCAGGTCGTCGAGCAGTGTGTTGTTGACTATGCTGACCAGCAGTTTGCAGAAATGTCTTGTGGCTATCGTGATGGAGTGCTCATCGATGGAGTCAAAGGGGATACCCTCAAGAGTGCCGTCGGCCTCATTGTAGTAGAACGCCATGGCAAAGTGGTCCGGCGGAATGTCCACAGGTATGCGAACGGTCATCATCTCATTCGAGTAGTCGCCACCGTTCTCGATAGTGATGAGTGGCGTGGCAGGGGTGAAGTACTTCCCGAAGGTATGCCCATCGACGGGCGCTGATGACACCGCGAATTGTCTTGAATCGGAGAACGCTCCCACCGGCACTCGAATCTCAAGGCCGTTGAGAGGGTCATCCGGTTTGTCGACCGTGACTGTTCCGCCTGATGGGCCTATGGTCCCTGTAACGAGAGGAGCCTCCGCGCCGGTGTCGATTGTGCCCGTCGGCCTGGGTGGGCGGGAGACGGTCTGTCCGCCTGATTCACTGTCGGCGACATCGTCATCGCTGTGTTCATCGATGGCGTCCTTCACCACTCCACCGACATCCCTGGCCACGTCCCCCACATCCTTCAGGACGTCTCCCGCCTCATTCAGAAGGTCGTCGGCGCTGCCACAAGAGGTGGTCGTGATCAGGAGCAGAGCGAGAAGTAGTGCCGAAGTGCCTCGATAGAGTCTCCCACGGTACATCTGATGAACCTCTCCTTCTCGCAGCAGTTATGAGGTGCTACATGCGTAACATAATCCCTGCGTACAAAGAATCAATGCGATTGTACGAGAATGTTGCCACTGCACTGATCCTGAATGCTACTGAACACAATAGTGATAAATCAGGCATTTTCGAGTGGTAGGGACGTGGTGCCTCATGTGCTGCCACTTCAGGTTGAAATCGGAGGGAGTGTACCACAAACTGATTCAGGTGGACCTGTCCCTATCGGGGTAGCGCCGACACCGTCGACGCGACAGGTTTCGATACAGAAGAGGCACCGCCATATGACGGTGCCTTTCGCATGGGTTGCGACCTGGTCGAGACTAATCCTGCCAGACGTAGTAGTACTCATAGATTGCCCTGCCAGAA
Source organism: Dehalococcoidia bacterium (assembly GCA_016930935.1). GTDB lineage: Bacteria > Chloroflexota > Dehalococcoidia > GIF9 > AB-539-J10 > SKVJ01. The sequence goes on from JAFGFT010000071.1 coordinate 43,918, forward strand.
TCTGTTCCGACCCAGATTTGGAGGGGCGGCCAGTACTGACCTGGACTGCCCTCCCCCGGGGTGAATTCGGCCGTCATGGTGCTTTCCTGTGGGGCATCCGTCGTGAACATCTCGTGGTTGATGCGTCCGATCTCGCTGTTGTTCCAGGACAGAATCAGGTGGCTGGTCATTGTGCCCCAATCGACTGGCTCGCTGGTCGTATAACTGCTTGAGCAGTTCATCTCGATACGCACGGTCTCGTTGGGTTCGATACAGTCAGGGAGTGCGGTCCACGAACCGGAGTGTGTAACGTCGACCAACACATCCACGAACTCGCCGCCGTCGTATTTTGACACTACCCAGCGTCCCGAGCTTGAGTACCAACCGTCGGGCGACGCTTCGAACACAAGGTCGCTCCTGAATTCGTCGCTGTCATAAACCACGAATTCCTTCTCTACGATGGAATCGAGCACCCAGCCATGACATTCGGATTCTCCGTACTGCACATTGAAGTACTGGAAATCGACATACTTCCACTTTCTGCCTTCTGGGTTGTTGTTAACGTCGCCGTATATAGCGACGCCAATCAGGTTGTTGCCGTCCTCAAGTTGGTATTTCCAGTTGTCATCGCGTTTGATCTTGGCGCCATTCCTGTAGATGTCCCAGACAACAGGGAACGCTGCATTGACCTCGATTTCGATCTTGTCATATTCGCTCTCGTAGCCATCGACGAGGGGCTCCTTGTTATTCTCGTCGATGACCACGTCTATCTGGTACTGCGGGAACCTGTCATCCCCGATGGTGCCTGCCTTGAATTCGCTCCAGCGCGCAGCAATCGTTGGCCAGCCGACGCTCGCGGACTTGGCGACGTAGCCGATCTGGTCGAAGCTTGTGCTGTTGCCCGCGTCTATCTCGGCTCTGTTCGCGCCCGACTCATAGGGCTCCAATTGTCCGTTCGAATACCGAATTCTTCGCTCGGTGTTGCCCGGGTAGTTGGGGTCGGAGATGTAGAGGTTGTCTTTGTGAACGCGGTAAACGACCATGGCATGACCGCCACCGGCGCTGCTGTAGACATAGATTACCTGGGGTTCTCCGGTGAGCTGGATAGCGTAAGCGAATGCCTTGAACGCTAGTTCATCATCGGCTCCCGCCAACCCTTTGAAGAACTGGTTTTCGAATTTCAGCCACACGTCGGCAAGGTCGCCTTGCACCGCCGAGGAGAGGCGATAACCGTAGGAGTCGTCCTGCCAGAGGTCGGGTGTTGCCGGCTTCACGCCGTTCTTGTCGTAGCGGCCGTTCAGCGTGAGGTCCTTCCCATCGGGCTGCTCGCAGAAGTACCAGAGGGCGGAGAGACACTGTCCTGCGCAATGTCCGTTCTTAGCTATGTATGAACCGTTGTTCACGAACTGCCAGTCGTCGATGCCCGGCCTGAAGTGCGAATCGATGTCGCTCTTCATCAGGTCATCAAGCACGCTGCCCTTGATGATGCTGACGATGATGTCGCAGAAGTGCCGGGTGACGATGGTGATGGAGTGGTTGTCCATCCCTGTGGATGGTATGCCTTCCAGCGTTCCCGCGGACTCATCGTAATAGAACGCCATTGCGAAGTGGTCGGGCGGCACTTCCACCGGGATGGTGACCGTCATGAACTCTTCGGAGTAGTCGCCACCGTTCTCGATTCCGATGAGCGGCGTTGCCGGCGTGAAGTACTCGCCGAAGTCGTGGCCTTCAACGGGCTTTGACGACACGTCGAACTGTTTTGGGGTGGAATACGCACCGGATGGTACCTTGATTTCAAGACCATCGAGCGGGTCGCCGGTCTTGTTCACGGTGACGGCACCGCCGGATGGTCCCAGGGTTTCTGATACGAGAGGTATCTCGGAGCCTGTCTCCAGTGTGCCGGTCGGCCTCGGAGGACGGGAAACCGTCTGGCCTCCTGATTCGTCGTTAGAGGCGCTGTCGCCGCCCTGTTCATCGATGGCGTCTTTCACGACTCCCCCGACATCTTTGGCCACGTCTCCCACATCTTCAAGTACGTTGCCTGCCTTGTCGACGAACTCATCAACGTTGCCACACGAGGTGGTGGTGGCGATGAGAAGAAGCGTGAATGCAAGGGCTGAGATGCGGGGACAAAGTCTCTTACGCTGCATTAGATGAACCTCTCTCGCTATGGAAATTGGACACTACACGGGCCCAGAGACCATTTTCTGGCGAATCCCAAACAAATCGAGGTTATGTGGACGCTCTACCGCTGTCAAGGGGTTCAGTCAGGAAGTCCCGATGTGGAAAGCGTGGGGTCAGGCGTCTGGAGTTGCTCGTTCGTTCTGGCATTTGCCGCCACTGTAGCTCCAAATCGAAGCGTGCGCATAGCAACGTGTGGCCGGAGAGCCTTGTTGCCATGACTTGACGGACACGAACGCAGAAGAGGCACCGCAGAACCGCGGTGCCTTTCGCATGGTGACGGGATGGTGAGGGCTAGTCCTGCCAGACGTAGGTGTAGACGTACGTTGCCCATCCCGCTTCTGAGCTACAGTTGGCGTACAGTTCAAAGGATTGGCCCGGCCATCCGTCGTACGGACACTGCCACTCGATGGTCATCGAGTCATCCACGGTCGGCTCGGCGCTGTTCGCAAGCTGACTGATAGTATCAATCTCGCCCTCCGGACTGCCCGCAGTCAGGTGGTTGGAGATGGAGCACCACTCAATGGGGCGGCTCAGGGTCAGACTGGATGAGCAACTGAGAGTGAATTCAGCCGTTTCCCCCGGTCTCAGGCAGTCCGGGAATACCCATGAACCCGAAACCGAGTAGTCTGCCATGATGTCTCCCTCGCTAGTCGGAAGAATCTTGGTCCCTGAGCCGCTGTATGACCCGTCGGCTGTCGCTGTGAAGTCAAGGTTCAGGTCATATTCATCGACATCTCTAGCGGAGCACACCTTTTCTTCGATAGAATCGAGCACCCACCCATGACACTCTGACGCTCCGTACTGCACGTTGAGGTACTGAAAATCGATGTAGCAGTAGTCTCGATTCTGCGGGTTGTTGTTCACATCGCCCCATATGTCGATGCCGATGAGATTATTGCCTTCTTCAAGTTCATACCTGCCGTTGGAGTCCGGGGTTATCCTGGTGCCGTTGCGATACACTTTCGTTCCTATGGTCGCATCGGATTTGACTAGAATCCTGATCTTCTGCTCTTTGCTCTTGTAGCCGTCAGTGAGTGCCTTCTCGTTGCCCTCATGGTCGACAATCACTACCTGGTACTGCGGAAACCTGTCATTGCCGGCGGTACCCGCCTTGAACTCGTTCCATCGCGCAGCAATTGTCTTCCAGTCGACGGTTGCAGACTTCGCACAGTACTGAATCGTCTCGTAGGCTTTGCCGTTTCCCGCCTCTATCTCCGCGGCGTTCGCACCGGAGTTGTAGGGCTTGAAGTTACCGTTTGAGTACTCGATTCTGCGGTCGGTATTGCCGGGGTAGTTGGGGTCCGCGATGTAGAGGCTGTTGTTGTGCACGCGGTAGCAGATCATGTCGTGTCCGCCGCCTGCATTGGAGAAGATACCGACCTCCTGTGGCTCTCCGGTCAGATAGATGGAGTAGGCGAATGCCTTGTACGCCATCTCGTCATCCACTCCCGCCAGGTTCGTCATGAACTTGTTCTGAAAGCTGCTCCAGTTGATGTCCTTCTGGACGGTCGAGGCAAGCCGATAGCTGTATGAGTCATCCTGCCACAAGTCCGGGGTTGCCGGCTTCACGCCGTTCTTGTCGTAGCGTCCGTTTAGGGTGAGGTCCTGTCCATCGGGCTGCTCACAGAAGTACCAGAGTTCGGTGAGACACTGGCCCGCGCAATGTCCACCTTTGGCGATGTAGGAGCCGTAGTTGGTGAACTGCCAGTCGTCGATGCCCGGCCGGAAATGTGAATCGATATCGCTCTTCATCAGGTCATCCAGCAAGGTATTATTGATGATGCTGACGATGATGTCGGTGAAGTGTCTTGTGACGATGGTGATTGAGTGGTCATCGAGAGCGCCGGTCGGTATTCCTTCAAGTGTACCGGCAGCGTCATCGTAGTAGAAGGCCATTGCGAAATGGTCGGGCGGTACTTCCACCGGAATGGTGACGGTCATGAACTCCTCGGAGTAGGCGCCACCGTTCTCAATGCTGATGAGCGGCGTTGCAGGCGTGAAGTACGCGCCGAAGTCGTGGCTTTCAATAGGCGCCGACGACACCTGAAATGGCTTCGGGTCGGCGTACGCACCGGATGGCACCTGTATCTCAAGTCCATCGAGGGGGTCGCCCTGACTGGTCACAGTGACGGTTCCGCCTGACGAACCGATAGTTGCTGATGTGAGTGATGTGCGGTCTCCTGTGGAGATGGTGCCGGTGGGCCTGGGGGGACGTGAGACGGTCTGGCTGCCTGAAGACTCCGGTGTACCGTGTTCGGCGATGGCGCCCTTCACCATGTCTGTGACGTCTCCGATGATGTCGGTGACATCTCCGACGATGTCTCCCGCTTCTTCCGGGACGTGACCCTTAGCCCCCTTGAACTCATCGACACCGCCACACGACGTGGTGGTCACGACGAGAAACAGGGCAATCAGGAGTGCGGATGTGCGCTGGAAAGTCTTTCTGTAGTGCATCTGGTGCTTTTCTCCCTGTTTGCCTTTGTGGTCCGCTGCATCGGGGAGGGAGCAGCGAAATGGTGAAACTCAAGTGGATTCGAGGCTCGACGGAACAGAAGCGCTGACACAACTTCGGCCACGGGATGAATGAGACACTACGGCATGCCGGACGTATCGACGAATGTGCTCTTCGCACCTCAAGTCCTGCCACTTCGACTTGAGATTTGCGCGAGTATACCATACGAGGAATGCGATTGACCTGTGAGGCAAGCGCGTGCGAGAACTCGTGGCTCAGGTGTAATACTGTGCAATTCCGGGTGTTATCATTGTCGCGGGCGCTTCTCTGGAGTTCAGCAACGTGAGGGGTGCCCGTCATTCCACGGTGCCAATGAGCAGCCGTGTCTTGACTGACCTATCAGGGGAAACGCGTCATGGACAGAGAGAACCGCATCAAATGGGAACTGGCAAGAGACAATGTTGTGTGCGGGTGCATGATTGCGGAGGTGCGGACTCCCGCCATCAGTATGATTCTGGAGAGTGCCGGTCTTGATTTCTTCATCATTGACATGGAACACGGGTCGTTCAGCCATGAAACCGCCAGCGATATCATAGTGTCCTGTCGTGGATTGAACATCGTTCCCTTCGTTCGGGTACCTGGCATCCACAGGGAATCATTTCAGAAGCCGCTTGATGCCGGCGCGATGGGCCTGCTTGTACCGTGTATCGAGACTGCGGAGCAGGTCGAGAAGGCCAGAGACCTCATCTGCTATGCCCCTGCGGGTTCACGTGGGCTTTCGTTGCGTCGTGCGCATAGCGGGTTTGGCAGGCCCGATCCTGTGGTGTTCACGTCGTTGGCCAACAGCAGAGTAATGTTGATGGTGCAGATTGAAACGAAGCGTGGTGTAGAGAATATCGACGCTGTCAGTGACGTTGAAGGCATTGACGTGCTCTTCGTTGGCCCGTCAGACCTCGCTCACTCGTACGGAAACGATGCCGCACGGACTGAACAGGCCATTGAGCGCGTGGTGCAGGTGGGCAAAGCAAAGAACATTGTCACAGGCATTCATCATAGCAATGTGCCGTATATCGCAGGGCTCATTGACAAGGGCATGCGCTTCATTTCCGTCAATACGGAAGTGGGCGCCATCATCAGCACGTTTACGAACATGACGTCCGCTATCAGGTCCGGCACTACGACCGGCAAATGACCGGTTGGAAGCAGGATAGAGACCCTGTGAGGGCAACATCGTGATTGACAGCTACTACCTGGGTATCGACGTAGGTTCGGGCAGTGTGAAGGTCATGCTGACAAGCTCCGCGGGTGAACCGTTGGGAGTGGCATCATCCGGCTACGAGACTTCATATCCCAACCCCGGTTATGTGGAGCAGAACCCTGACGACTGGTACGATGCCGCCTGTATCGCAGTGCGAGAGGTGGTCCAGACGGCGCAAGTATCGGCTTATCACATCAGAGGACTCGGTCTGTCTGGTACCTCTCATGTCCCCTCCATGATGGACGATAATTTTCAGTTGCTGCGGCCTTCTATCCTTTGGAGTGATATCAGGAGCGAAGCTCAAGTCAGGCGACTGACGGATGAAGCAGGCGACTTGATTGAGGCACGAACGCAGAACTCCATCAACTGCACATGGTCTCTTGCGCAGCTTGCCTGGGTCAGGGAGAACGAACCTGAGGTGTTCTCGAGGATTCGTTACGTGCTCTTCTCAAAGGATTATCTGGCGTACAGACTCACCGGTGAGCGAGTGGCCGACCACAGCACGGCTGTGAGTTCTCTCCTTGTAAATGCAGATTCACTCGATTGGGACAATGAACTGTTGAAACTGGCGGGATTGTCTCCGGACTCTGTTCCTACCATCCATTCTCCGACCACAATCGTCGGAGGACTTACGCCTTCTGCGGCGTCCGACATGGGTTTGCGGGTGGGCACACCTGTGGTTAGCGGGATGCTCGATTCGGCGGCGGAACTCATCGGAGTTGGAGCGACCGATACGTCAGTCGCGGTGATACGCCTCGGGACAGCCGGCGGCGTCATGGCTCTCACCTCCGGTCCTGAGTGGCGCAACGGATGCATGGTGTATCCTCATCCGGTCCAGCCGCTCTGGTACTACCAGGCGGGAACAAACGCCGCGACGACCTCACTTCAGTGGGTGCTGCGCCTCCTCGGAATGGACGGCGCAAACGCTGGATACGATGCCGTGGACAGCATGGTTGGTCAGGTTCCCGCAGGAGCAGAGGAGCTGCTGTTTCATCCGTACCTGTTGGGCGAGCGCGCGCCCTACTGGAGCAGCCGAATAAGAGGTGGCTTCAGCGGCGTCACCATCAATCACGGCCAACCTGCGTTCCTGCGAGCGGTCCAGGAAGGAGTGGCCTACTCACTTCGGGACTGTGCGATGTTGCTCAATTGGGATGCGGTATCAGACATCCGGTTGTGTGGTGGTGGTGCCAAGAGCCGTGCGTGGTGTCAGATTATCGCGGACGTTCTTGGCCTTCCCGTTGACCAGATGGACATGCCGGATGCGTCGGCTCTTGGAGCTGCACTCGTCGCGGTTGCGGGTTGTGGCGAAGCAGACCTTGGTCAACTCGCGCAGGCCAGTGTGAAGGCATCATCACGTATAGAACCGGATCTGGCGAACCACGATACCTACAACTCCTGTTACAGAAGATACAGAGAAATTGCGGGGCAGTACCTGAGGACGTTCGACGAGGCGTAGACGGTCGTCTGCGAGCCGCAGTCCAGCGACCGGTCAATCCACTCCCCCTTGCGTTCTGTGCAGTGCTGGGCGTGCAGGACAGTCACTATGACCTGGCTTGATGAAGCCAAACACAGCGCGGGTCCCTAGGAAGAGGATTGCCGCGCGAAGCGTGTAACGGATATCCGGTTGAGAGAGATGGAGCGGGCGACGGGATTCGAACCCGCGACAGCCTACTTGGGAAGCAGGAACTCTACCACTGAGTTACACCCGCTCGCAGTTTCTCATTATCGGCTCCCTGCCACGTAGTGTCAAGGAGCCGGTCGGATTAGTCCGGTGACAGTGTAAGAAGCTTGCGCGCGATATCCGGGTACTTGCAGATGAACTTCAATTCATCCGTCACGAGAGGCTTCTGTGCCATGACGTTAGCGTACCGGACCAGTTCAACCTTCCTGCGGGCATCGTCCGCGTCCTCGAATGTCACGGCGACTCTGCCCATGAGGTGACGGAAACCGGAGAGGCCACCGTATTCGCCGGAGCAGATCTCTCGTCCTGTCTCGACCGGTTCGGGGTCGCCGCGTCCGAGTTCCGAGAAACTGTATAGTTCGTAGTTCTCGGGATCTTTCAGGACGCCGTCTGCGTGGATACCTGAAGCGTGCGCGAAGGCGTTGGCGCCGACGCCGGGCTGGTTCAAAGGTATCGGAACGCCGAATGCGTAGGCGGCGTACTGCGCGACCTTCCATGCCTTGGTCAGGTTGATGGGCTTGCCGAGTTCGTATTTTCCTGCGAACCCCTTGGACTTCGTGAGGGCGAGTACGGAGGCAACAAGGTCGGCGTTGCCTGCGCGCTCACCAATGCCGTTCAATGTCGTGTTAATGTAGACGTCCTGGCCTCCATCGAGGGCACCCTTGGCGCCTGCGATTGAATTGGCCACAGCCATACCGAGATCACCGTGGCAGTGGACCTCAAGTGGCAACTTCACGGTCTCGGCGAGGGTCTTCATGGTCTCGTAGATGGTGAATGGGTCTTCATAACCGAGCGTGTCGCAGTAGCGAAAACGGGTCGCGCCATGTTCCTTGGCTGCGAGGCCGAACTTGACGAGGAAGTCGAGTTCGGTTCGGGACGCGTCCTCTGCGTTCACACCTACCGACTCGCATCCATGTGCGTAAGCCGCATCGGTGGCCTCCGTCATGCTCTTGATGACATCATCCTCTCCGAGCTTGCCACCCCACTTGCCGATAATCATCTGCTGCG